>NZ_JARWLB010000001.1:0-514949 GCF_047445835.1 Rhizobium sp. BR 317
GTGCGGTGCGCTCCGGGTTGGTTCGTCGGCAGCAGCGGCTCAATCGCCGCCCACTGATAATCATCGAGCCAGAATTCCCCTGCCATGATCCAATCTCCTTCAAACAGCTAGATTGAATCAGAAAGACAATATATAATCAACTATATGATTGGGTTTTCAGCCTAGAGCGGCTGCCTTTCTTGTCTCAATCCGTCAGGGCAACCGCGATTTCAGCGGCAAGGCGGGCATTGTTTTCGACCAGCGCGATATTGGTCTTCAGGCTGCGGCCGTCCGTGATGTCGAAGATGGTGCTGAGCAGATAGGGGGTGACTGCCTTGCCGGCGATCTCGTCGCGCTCGGCGCTATCCAAGGCGCGTTCGATGTAGATTTCCATCTCCTCGCGCGGGATTTCATCGGCTTCCGGCACGGGATTGGCGATCAGCATGCCGCCGTTGATGCCGAGCTGTTCACGCGTTGTCTGGAAGTTGGCGATCGCGGCCGGGCTGTTCAGCGTCAGCGGGCTCGGCAGGCCGGAAGAACGCGACCAGAAGGCGGGGAACTCGGCGCTGTCGTAGGTGACGACGGGTACGCCGCGAGTTTCGAGCACTTCCAGCGTTTTCGGAATATCGAGGATCGCCTTGGCGCCGGCGCAAACCACGATGACATCGGTGCGCGCTAGCTCTTCCAGGTCGGCCGAGATATCGAAGCTTTCCTCGGCGCCGCGATGCACGCCGCCTATGCCGCCGGTCGCGAAAACCTTGATGCCGGCGCGCGCCGCGGCGATCATCGTCGCGGCGACCGTGGTGGCGCCCGTGCGGCGCTCGGCAATCGCGAAGGCGAGGTCGGCACGCGACACCTTCATCGCGCCGCTGGTTTGGGCAAGCGCTTCCAACTCTTCAGGCTCCAGGCCGATATGCAGCACGCCGTGAATGACGGCGATCGTTGCCGGCACGGCGCCTTCCTGCCGGATGATGGCCTCGACGCTGCGCGCCATATCGATATTGCCGGGATAGGGCATGCCATGGGTGATGATGGTCGATTCCAATGCCACCAACGGCGCTCCGCGCAATTTTGCCGCAGCAACCTCCTTCGAATAGGAGATCGGCAGCAGGGGAGAAATAGGCTTGCTCATGGTTGTATCCGATTGGCTGAGATGGGAGATGCGAAATTCATGGGTTTAACGACAAGATAGCGGCTTCGGGAACAAGAGCCAGCATTGCGTTCAGAAGCTCGGGCGAAAGATCCTCCGCCGTGGCAAAAGGTGATTGCACGGTGATCGCGGCTGCCGCTGCCCCGTGGCGCGCGGCCTCGCTAAGATCGTGACCGGCGAGCAGGGCGGCGAGAACGCCGGCGGCAAGCGAATCGCCGGCGCCGGTGACATCGGCGACCTCATCGACGACGGGCGGCTGCAGGCTGATGGCGTCGTCACCGGAGAAGGCAATCAACTCGCGTTTGCCACGCGTGATGACGCCGCCCTTGAGGCCGAGCGCTCGCAGCCCGGCGACCCAACGACGCGGATCGTCCGGACGGCTCTCCGTCAGCGCCGCGGCTTCGGCCTCGTTCAGAAAAAGATGGCCGATACCGGCAAGGCAAGGCTTCAGGCGCATCACCTTGGCTGGGGAAATCGCGATGGCGGCTAGCGGTTTGCTGTTGGCGGCAGCGCGCATCGTGATGGCAGCCAACGTTTCTTCCGGCAGATTGGCGTCGCAAAGGATGAGATCGGCGGCTTCGAAGGCGTCACGGATGGCGCGGACCGCAAGCCGGCGCGGAACGAAGAGCTTGTAGAGTTCCATGTCGGCAAGCGCGATCACCAGATTGCCGTCGCGCTCCAAGATCGCCGTATAGCTCGGCGTCTTGCGGTCGAGAAAAACGAAGGGCTTGTCGTCGACGCCGGCATTGAGCGCCGCCTCCGCCACCATCTCGCCGGCCGCATCGCCGCCACGCGGCGAGATCAGCCGTACATCGAAGCCGAGGCGGGCCAGATTGCGTGCCGCGTTGAAGCCACCGCCGCCCGGTTCCTCGAACCAGGCGCCCGGGTTGCTGGCCCCCGGCGCCGTCTCGCCGAAGATGCGGCCGCGCCGGTCGATATGGGCACCACCCAGAACAAGAATCTTCTTTGCCATCCCGATCTCCTCAGCGGTTCCAAAGGCGAATCGAGCCGGGGAATTTTTCGCGCAGAATGCCGGACAAGGGCACGTAAGTGCTTGCTATGAAAGAAGAAAACAAATGTAGAACGGAATTCATTTTACCTTTTTCTTTCAATTGCTTGTTGTGCTCTTGTAGCATGAGAACAAATAGAGTACACAATTCTCATCAGCGGCGACATTGCTTGAGCGGCTTCAATAACCTAAAGGTGGATCGGATGTCTCAGAATTCTTTGCGGCTTGTAGAGGACAAATCGGTGGATAAAAGCAAGGCACTTGAAGCGGCACTCTCTCAAATTGAGCGGTCGTTCGGCAAGGGCTCGATCATGAAGCTCGGCTCGAACGAGAATGTGGTCGAAATCGAAACAGTTTCCACCGGCTCTCTGAGCCTCGATATCGCGCTCGGCATCGGCGGCTTGCCGAAGGGGCGTATCATAGAGATCTACGGACCGGAAAGCTCGGGTAAGACGACGCTGGCGCTGCAGACCATTGCAGAAGCCCAGAAGAAGGGCGGCATCTGCGCCTTCGTCGACGCCGAACACGCGCTCGATCCGGTCTATGCCCGCAAGCTCGGTGTCGACCTGCAGAACCTTCTGATTTCGCAGCCGGACACCGGCGAACAGGCGCTTGAAATCACCGATACGCTGGTGCGCTCCGGCGCCATCGACGTTCTCGTCGTCGACTCCGTTGCCGCGCTGACGCCGCGCGCCGAAATCGAAGGCGAAATGGGCGACAGCCTGCCGGGCCTTCAGGCTCGTTTGATGAGCCAGGCGTTGCGCAAGCTCACGGCTTCGATCTCGAAGTCCAACACCATGGTGATCTTCATCAACCAGATCCGCATGAAGATCGGTGTCATGTTCGGCTCGCCGGAAACGACGACTGGCGGTAATGCGCTGAAGTTCTATGCCTCCGTCCGTCTCGACATTCGCCGTATCGGCTCCGTCAAGGAGCGCGAAGAGGTGGTCGGCAACCAGACCCGCGTCAAGGTCGTCAAGAACAAGATGGCGCCTCCCTTCAAGCAGGTTGAATTCGACATCATGTATGGCGAGGGCGTTTCCAAAACCGGTGAGCTGATCGATCTCGGCGTCAAGGCTGGCATCGTCGAGAAGTCCGGTGCCTGGTTCTCCTATAACAGCCAGCGTCTCGGTCAGGGTCGAGAAAACGCAAAGCTCTTCCTGCGCGACAATCCGGATCTCTCCCGTGAGATCGAGCTGTCGCTGCGCCAGAATGCCGGTCTCATCGCCGATCGCTTCCTGCAGAATGGCGGACCTGATGCTGATGACAGCGACGCCGCGGACGCGTAATTTCCGCGAGCGATTTCAGGACTGATCAAGACTAAAATTCAAAACCGGCCGTATTGTCCAAGGGATGTGCGGCCGGTTTTGCTTGTGCGGCTGGACAGGGCCGGGAGCGGACGATAAAAGCCACTGGATTTATTAAATTTTGCCAGCGCGTGATCCCGAAAAAGTGCGAAGCGGTTTTTGAACAGGATCATACTAGGTGAAGGAACATGAGCGAGACGAAATCTCGCTCGAGGCAAGGACTGAAGGGCCCAATATGAGCGGTGTGAACGAAATCCGGTCGACCTTTCTCGACTATTTTAAGAAGAACGGCCACGAGATCGTACCGTCGAGCCCGCTTGTTCCGCGCAATGATCCGACGCTGATGTTCACCAATGCCGGCATGGTGCAGTTCAAGAACGTCTTCACCGGCCTGGAGCAGCGCCCCTACAAGACGGCATCGACGGCACAGAAATGCGTCCGCGCCGGCGGCAAGCATAACGACCTCGACAATGTCGGTTATACCGCCCGTCACCACACCTTCTTCGAAATGCTCGGCAATTTTTCGTTTGGCGACTATTTCAAGGAGCGCGCCATCGAGCTTGCCTGGAACCTGATCACCAAGGAATTCGGCCTCGATGCCAAGCGGCTGCTGGTGACGGTCTATCACACCGACGACGTTGCCTACGATCTTTGGAAGAAGATCGCCGGTCTCTCGGACGACAAGATCATTCGCATCGCCACCAGTGACAATTTCTGGGCCATGGGCGATACCGGCCCCTGCGGACCGTGCTCGGAAATCTTCTACGATCATGGTGATCATATCTGGGGCGGCCCTCCTGGCTCGCCGGAAGAGGATGGCGACCGCTTCATCGAGATCTGGAATCTCGTCTTCATGCAGTTCGAGCAGATCACCAAGGAGCAGCGGGTCGACCTGCCGCGCCCGTCGATCGACACCGGCATGGGCCTCGAGCGCGTTGCGGCTGTGCTGCAGGGCAAACATGATAATTACGATATCGACCTGTTCCGCGCGCTGATTGAAGCTTCGGAAGAGGCGACCGGCGTCAAGGCCGAGGGTGAGCGCCGTGCAAGCCACCGCGTCATCGCCGATCACCTGCGCTCGTCTGCCTTCCTGATCGCCGACGGCGTGCTACCGTCGAACGAAGGCCGCGGCTATGTCCTTCGCCGTATCATGCGCCGCGCCATGCGCCATGCGCAGTTGCTCGGCGCCAAGGATCCGCTGGTCTGGAAGCTGCTGCCGACGCTGGTTCAGCAGATGGGCCGCGCCTATCCTGAGCTCGTGCGCGCCGAAGCACTGATCTCCGAGACGCTGAAGCTGGAAGAAACCCGTTTCCGCAAGACGCTGGAACGCGGCCTGTCACTGCTTGCCGATGCGACTTCCACGCTGCACAAGGGCGACAGCCTCGACGGCGAGACCGCTTTCAAGCTCTACGACACCTACGGGTTCCCGCTCGATCTGACACAGGACGCATTGCGCGCCCGCGGCATCGGCGTCGATATATCGAGCTTCACCGATGCAATGGAACGGCAGAAGGCTGAGGCACGCTCGCATTGGGCAGGTTCCGGCGACAAGGCGACCGAAACCATCTGGTTCGAGCTCAAGGAGAAGTTCGGCGCGACCGAATTCCTCGGCTACGACACCGAAGCGGCTGAAGGCGTGATCCAGGCGATCGTCAAGGATGGTGTTGCCGTCGACAGCGCCTCGGCCGGCGACAAGGTGCAGATCATCGTCAACCAGACGCCTTTCTATGGCGAATCCGGCGGTCAGATGGGCGACACCGGCGTGGTCTCCAGCGACCACGGCAAGCTTTCGGTCAGCGATACCCAGAAGAAGGGCGAGGGCCTTTTCGTTCACAGCTCGGAAGTGTCGGAAGGCAAGATCAAGGTCGGCGACGCTGTTGTCCTGACGGTCGATCACAACAGGCGCTCGCGCCTGCGCGCCAACCACTCGGCGACCCACCTGTTGCATGAAGCGTTGCGCGAGGTGCTTGGCACCCATGTGGCGCAGAAAGGCTCTCTGGTCGCGCCTGAGCGCCTGCGCTTCGATGTTTCGCATCCGAAGCCGATGTCGGCCGAAGAGCTGAAAATCGTCGAGGATATGGCGAATGAAATCGTGCTGCAGAATTCGCCGGTTACAACCCGCCTGATGAGCGTCGACGACGCCATCGCCGAAGGCGCAATGGCGCTGTTTGGCGAAAAGTACGGCGATGAAGTGCGCGTGGTCTCCATGGGGCAGGGCGTGCGCGGCGCTAAATCCGGCAAGCCCTATTCCGTTGAACTGTGCGGCGGCACACATGTCTCAGGCACCGGCCAGATCGGTCTTATCCGCGTCCTCGGCGAAAGTGCCGTCGGCGCCGGCGTTCGCCGCATCGAAGCGGTGACGGGTGAGTCTGCGCGCGATTATCTTGCCGAGCAGGATGAGCGCGTGAAGACACTTGCCTCGACATTGAAGGTGCAGCCTGCCGATGTCGTGTCGCGCGTCGAGGCGCTGATGGATGAGCGTCGAAAGCTGGAGCGCGAACTGGCTGACGCCAAGCGCAAGCTCGCCATGGGCGGCGGTCAGAACGGCGCGGCGGATGCCGTGCGGGAAATCGGCGGCGTCAAGTTCCTTGGCAAGGCCATTTCCGGCGTCGATCCGAAGGATCTCAAGGGGCTTGCCGATGAGGGCAAGACCAGCCTCGGCTCCGGCGTCGTGACTCTAATTGGCGTCTCCGAAGACGGCAAGGCCAGCGCTGTCGTCGCGGTGACTGAAGACTTAACCGGTCGCTTCAGCGCCGTCGATCTCGTGCGCATCGCCTCGGCCGCTCTCGGCGGCAAGGGTGGGGGCGGACGTCCCGACATGGCCCAGGCCGGCGGTCCGGACGGCGCCAAGGCCGATGATGCAGTTGAGGCGGTTGCTGCAGCGCTCGCCGGCTAATAGCCAGTTTTCATATGCATATTTACAACCGGCGGGGGCTGATAGCTCCCGCCGTTTTCGTTTGTGCACGGAAGTCAGCAGGATTTGTCAAATCGAGATATGGTTCCTTGAGGCCGATCGATTTGCAAGAGGTTTGACATGAACGGCGAAACGGCATGGGCGCTTTATGAAACCCGTCTGAGGCGGGTTTCGGCCTATATCCATGAGCATCTGGATGAGGAGCTCGATATGGAAAAGCTTGCCGAGATCGCCTGCATGTCCAGCTATCATTGGCACAGGATCTATCGGGCGATCTATGGCGAGACGGCGGCTGCCACCGTCAAGCGGCTGCGGCTGCATCGTGCCGCCGGCGATCTCGTCAACACCTGTCTATCCGTCAACGACATTGCAAAGCGGTCGGGCTATCCCAACCTCCAATCGTTCAACCGCATCTTCAAATCCGTCTACGGCATGCCGCCGGCGCGATATCGGAATGAGGGAAGCCACACGATCTTCGAACCCAGTACCCAAGGAAGGATCACGGTTATGTTCGATGTTACGCTTCGCGCCATTTCTCCGATGTCACTGATCGGTGTCGCCCATCGCGGCTCCTATATGCAGATCGGTCAGGCTTTCGAAACACTCTTCGGCACCATCTATGCCCGCGGCCTTGGCAAGCCGGATATGCGCATGATCGGTGTCTATCTGGACGATCCCGATGTTGTGGATGTAGACAAGCTGCGCTCCTATGCCTGCGTCAACGCGGTCGACGAGGTTGCCGCCGATGCGCCGCTGGAGCGGCGAACAATCGATGGCGGCGAATATGCTGTGCTACGGCACAAGGGGCCATATTCCGATATGTACAAGGCCTATCAATGGCTCTATGCGGAATGGCTGCCTGCTTCCGGCCGGCAACTGCGCGATGCCGTGATGTTCGAGGAATATCTCAACAATCCTCGCGACGTGCCGCCGACGGAATTGCTGACGGAAATTCACATGCCGCTGCAATAGCAGCATGATATCTCACTTGATATTTTAGCTATAACTGATTGTCTTATCAGGGGTTCGGTTGCTTTGGCATCGCGGCGTTGTCCAGTTCGTTGCCGCGGCGGTAGGCGTCGCGGTCGCTGACGCGGCCCCAATAATCGATGAAAGCCTGACGCTTCTCTATGGTGCCGAAATTCAGGCCCCAGCCGACATGCGAACCGACATAGACGTCGGCGGCCGTGAAACGGTCGCCGGCGATGAACGGCGAGACGCTGACGGCCTGTTCCAGAGTGTCGAAGACATGGGCCAGACTGCCGCAGCCGGCCATGCGCAGGCGTTCCGGAGGGATTTCGAATCCCAGCGCGCGGTTGGTCACCGCCATCTCCATTGGGCCGGCGGCAAAGAACATCCAGCGGAAATAGCGGCCGCGTTCGGCTGCCGTCGGCGCAAGACCGACCTGCGGAAAGGTCTCGGCCAGGTACGCGCAGATGGCGGCGCATTCGGTGACGATGATGTCGCCATGCTTGACGGCCGGCACCTTGCCCATGGGATTGACCGAGAGATAGCCTGGCGCCTTCATCGTCGTACCGAAGTCGAGATATTCGGTGCGGTAGGGCTGGCCGATCTCTTCCAGCATCCAGCGGGCGATGCGCCCGCGCGACATCGGGTTGGTGTAGAAAACGAGTTCCTCGGTCATATGCTCCTCCTCATCAATCTTGCGATATTTTTGCCACCAGCCAAGCTTGACGGCAAGATTTTCCGGCAAAAGAAAACCCGGCGCTGAGGCCGGGTTTCCTGGAAGCTTGATGGTGCCGAGGCTTAAGCGGCCATGGCCTTCTTGAGGTTTTCGTCGATCTTGTCGAGGAAAGCGGTGGTGGAAAGCCACGGCTGGTCGGGGCCGATCAGCAGCGCCAGGTCCTTGGTCATGTAGCCGGCTTCGACGGTATCGACGCAGACCTTTTCGAGCGTCGAAGCGAACTTGGCGAGTTCGGCATTGTCGTCGAGCTTGGCGCGATGCGCGAGACCGCGGGTCCAGGCGAAGATCGAGGCGATCGAGTTCGTCGAGGTTTCCTGGCCCTTCTGGTGCTGGCGGTAGTGACGGGTCACCGTGCCGTGTGCGGCTTCGGCTTCGACCGTCTTGCCGTCCGGCGTCAGGAGAACCGAGGTCATCAGGCCGAGCGAGCCGAAGCCCTGGGCAACCGTGTCGGACTGGACGTCGCCGTCGTAGTTCTTGCAGGCCCAGACGTAGCCGCCGGACCACTTCAAGGCGGAGGCAACCATGTCGTCGATCAGGCGATGCTCGTAGGTGATGCCGGCTTCGTCGAACTGAGCCTTGAACTCGTTCTGGTAGACTTCTTCGAAGATATCCTTGAAGCGGCCGTCATAGGCCTTGAGGATGGTGTTCTTGGTCGACAGGTAGACCGGCCATTTGCGCATCAGGCCGTACATCATCGAGGCGCGGGCGAATTCGCGGATCGATTCGTCGAGGTTGTACATGGCCATGGCAACGCCGGCGCCCGGAGCGTTGAAGACTTCCTTCTCGATGACCGAGCCGTCTTCGCCGACGAACTTGATGGTCAGCTTGCCCTTGCCGGGGAATTTGAAGTCGGTGGCGCGATACTGGTCACCGAAAGCGTGACGGCCGACGACGATCGGCTGCGTCCAGCCCGGAACCAGGCGCGGAACGTTCTTGCAGATGATCGGCTCACGGAAGATGACGCCGCCGAGGATGTTGCGGATCGTGCCGTTCGGGCTCTTCCACATTTCCTTGAGGTTGAATTCCTTCACGCGGGCTTCATCCGGCGTGATCGTGGCGCACTTGATGCCGACGCCGTACTTCTTGATGGCGTTGGCGGCGTCGACGGTCACCTGGTCGTTGGTGGCGTCGCGGTTTTCGACCGAGAGGTCATAATAGTCGATATCGATATCGAGGTAGGGGAAGATCAGTTTTTCTTTGATAAGCTGCCAGATGATGCGAGTCATTTCGTCGCCATCGAGATCGGCAACTGGGTTTGCGACCTTGATCTTCTTCATGCTTCTGCCTCGTTTAAGCTGATGGGGACCGGATGTCCCAGTGAGTGATATGAAGTCCCGAGGGCTATAGCACCGCAAGTCCGGAACGCAAAGCCGATAGAGGCGCTGAAACGGCGTTTTTGCCGATCACGCCCACTTCATCGCGATGCATGCTTTTCAGGTCCGGGCCATTGCCAAAGTGCTGGATGCGACTAATGTCGCGCGAACGCTTCGCCGATCATCACGGATTTTTATCATGCAAAAAATTGCCGCTGCCGCGCTTCTCGCCGTCTTCCTTCCGCTCTCGCTAGGCGCCAATTCGGCCGCGGCAGCCGACGCGATGACGCCGGTCAAGACGGTGATGGATGCGACCGTGTCCAATTGGGCAGGTGGTGACAGCGACTGGCAGGATATTTTCGACGAGAGCAAGCTGAAGGATCTCTATAGCAAGGATTTCATTGCGAAATACCAGGCGGCGGCACAGTTCCCCGCTGCCGATGAAGACGGTATTTCGCCCTTCGATTATGATGTCATCGTCGGCGGACAGGATGCATGCCCATTGCAGGAGCTGAACATTGCCCCGCAACCGCCGAAAGGCGACACGACGGAGGTGATCGCCACCTTCAAGAAATCCGTCTGTATGGGCACCGAAGCTGACTACCAGAAAACGACCACCGTGCGCTTCGAAGTCATTAAGGAGGCTGGAAAGCCCGTCATCGATGACATCATCACGGTCGATGATGCCGGCCAAACCAATTCGCTGAAGTCGGTCATGCAGGACATCGTCAAGCAGCAGCAACAGCAGCCGACGGATCAGACGCCACAGCAGGACCAGCCGCAATGATCAGCTTATCGCCGGCGGGGCCTTATCTCGCCGGACGATAGCGGCATTGCCGACTACAGCCACGGCCCAATCGGTGCCGATAACCGACTTCTCCCTTGCCGATTGAGGCTCGCGCCGCTATTCCGGCCCTTGTTTGAGCGGTATGCTTACCGCCTGGGGATTTGAGTTCATGGCAGGTACCAATAGCGAGCGTCAACTTCTAGCCGAAGGGCCGGCCATTATTCTGGTCGAGCCGCAGATGGGCGAGAATATCGGCATGGTGGCCCGCGCCATGGCAAATTTCGGCCTGGCGGAATTGCGCCTCGTCAATCCGCGCGACGGCTGGCCGAATGAGAGGGCGCAGGCGACCGCCTCCAAGGCCGATCACATCATCGAGGCGACCAAAGTCTACGACACGCTGGAGCAGGCGATCGCCGATCTCAATTTCGTCTACGCCACGACCGCGCGTGAACGCGATGGCTATAAGCCCGTGCGCTCTCCGGTCGCCGCCGCCGAAACGCTGCGGGCGAGATTTTCAGCCGGCGAGGGCACCGGCATTCTCTTCGGCCGCGAGCGCTGGGGGCTGACCAACGAAGAAGTGGCGCTTGCCGACGAGATCGTGACCTTTCCCGTCAACCCCGCTTTCGCCTCGCTGAACATCGCACAAGCGGTGCTGCTGATGTCCTATGAGTGGATGAAATCCGGCATGGAGGATCTGGGAGCCGTGCCCTTCCAGGCGGTGGGACAGCGGCCTTCCACCAAGGAGCAGCTCTTCGGCCTGTTCGATCAACTCGAAGAAGCATTGGATGCGCGCAACTATTTCCATCCTGCCGGGAAAAAGCCGAAAATGGTCGACAATCTGCGCGCAGTCCTCTCGCGCCGGGCGTTTACGGAACAGGAAATCAGCGTCCTGCGCGGTGTGATCTCGTCCCTCGACCGCTTCTCGCGCAAATCTCCGCGCGGCAGCGGCTCGCACCCCCGATCCTCTGCTGCGCCCAAGGAAACCACAAGCGATGACAGCAACGGCGAATGAGCTGAAACCCATTCTAATCTTCGATTCGGGCATCGGCGGGCTGACCGTGCTGCGGGAAGCCCGTGTGCTGATGCCGGAGCGTGGTTTCATCTATGTCGCCGACGATGCCGGCTTTCCCTACGGCGGCTGGGAAGAACAGGCCTTGCGGGAGCGCATCGTCAGCCTCTTCGCCAAGCTACTCACGGACCACGATCCCGAAATCTGCATTATCGCCTGCAACACGGCCTTCACGCTCGCGGGCGCCGATCTGCGCGCCGCCTTTCCGCAGATGACCTTTGTGGGCACCGTGCCGGCGATTAAACCGGCTGCAGAGCGCACGCGCTCGGGGCTGGTTTCGGTATTGGCGACGCCGGGCACTGTCAAACGGGCCTACACGCGCGATCTCATCCAGTCCTTTGCGACCCAATGCCATGTCCGTCTGGTCGGTTCCGAGAATCTGGCGCGCATGGCCGAAGCCTATATTCGTGGCGATGCCGTCTCGGATGATGCCGTTCGCTCCGAAATCGACCAGTGTTTCGTCGAGAAGGAAGGGCGGAAGACCGATATCGTCGTGCTCGCCTGTACGCACTATCCCTTCATGGCCAATATCTTCCGCCGGCTGGCGCCCTGGCCGGTCGATTGGCTCGATCCTGCCGAAGCGATCGCACGCCGTGCCCGCAGCCTGGTGCAGCAGGTGGCCGATGCCGTGCATCCAGACAATTTCGATTTTGCCGTCTTCACCTCCGGTGCGCCGGATTTCCCCACCCGCCGGCTGATGCAGGGTTTTGGGCTCAAGGCTTGATGATGACTGACAAGGTTTCGTTGCGTAAACTCGATCTCGCGGACATGCCGGCGGCTGCGGCCGTCCACCGCGCTTCCTTCAACGAGCGGCTGCCGACGCTTGCCGGACTTCACACGCCGGAAGAGGATGTCGGCTTCTGGAGGGCGGTGGTCTTCAAGGATTGCCAAATCTGGGGTGCGGAAGAGGGTGGCCGCCTCGTCGGCGTCATCGCCTTTCTCGAGGATTGGATCGACCAGCTTTATGTTCTGCCCGAGGCGCAGGGACGTGGCATCGGCAGCCGCCTGCTCGATATCGCAAAATCGACCTATCCAGTTCTATCGCTCTGGACATTCAAGAGAAATGAGCCTTCACGCCGCTTTTACGAGAAACACGGCTTCTTCGCAGTTGACGAGTCTGACGGGGCAGGCAATGAGGAAAAGGAGCCGGATGTGCTTTACAAGTGGGAAGCACGCTTGCACCGGATGTAATTCACGATCGGACTGAGCGGCGGACTATTGGGAGGTCGATATTTGATGTCTTTTGAGAATGATTGCAGTGTCGTTGTCGAGGCAAGCCATGCGTCTGCGTGATTGCCACAACTTCCATGATTTTCGCCTTCTCGCGAAAAAGCGTCTTCCCGGCCCGATCTTCAACTATATCGACGGCGCAGCCGACGACGAAGTGACGCTGCGGCGAAATACGTCGAGCTTCGAAAGCTGCGATCTCGTTCCCAACGTCCTGCGCGGCGTCAGCGAGATCGACATGTCTGTCACCGTCATGGGACAAAAGCTCGCTACCCCCTTCTATTGCTCGCCGACGGCGTTGCAGCGGCTGTTCCATCATGAGGGCGAGAATGCGGTTGCAGCCGCAGCCTCTTCGCTCGGCACAATGTTCGGCGTTTCGTCGCTCGGCACCGTCAGCCTCGAAGAAATCCGCAAGAAGTATCCGGGGCCCCAGGTTTACCAGTTCTATTTCCACAGGGATCGCGGGCTGAACCGCGCGATGATGGAGCGCGCGAAGGATGCCGGCGTCAACGTAATGATGCTGACGGTCGACAGCATTACCGGCGGCAATCGCGAGCGTGATCTTCGCACCGGATTCTCCATTCCGTTCAAGCTCAATCTGGCTGGTGTCACCCAGTTCGCCATCAAGCCTGCCTGGGCGCTGAACTATCTCACGCACGAGAAATTCCGCCTGCCACAGCTCGAGGAGCATGTGGACATGAGCGGCGGCGCCATGTCGATCGGCAAGTATTTCACCGAGATGCTTGATCCGTCGATGAACTGGAACGATGTCGCCGAAATGGTGAAGCACTGGAACGGGCAGTTCTGCCTGAAGGGCATCATGTCGGTGGAGGACGCCAAGCGTGCGGTCGATATCGGATGCACGGGCATCGTGCTTTCGAACCATGGCGGCCGGCAATTGGACGGCTCGCGCTCCGCCTTCGACCAACTAGCGGAGATCGCCGATGCCGTCGGTGACCGCATCGATGTGATGATGGATGGCGGCATCCAACGCGGCACGCATGTCCTGAAGGCCCTGTCGCTCGGCGCAAAGGCTGTCGGTATCGGCCGCTTCTATCTCTATCCGCTGGCCGCTGCCGGTCAGGCGGGTGTGGAGCGCGCGCTACGGCATTTGCGCACCGAGATCGAGCGCGACATGAAGCTGATGGGATGCACCTCGGTCAGCGAGCTGTCGCGGGCCAATATTCGGTTCCGCTGATATCAGCAATCGCCTGTGGGTTTTTTCAATCCACGGGCGCGAAGCCTGGAAATCTTTGATAGACGGAGGTGCCCCGTTTCTGAAAGATGGGCGCCTTCACATCTGAGTCTTGTCAAAGGGGTAGTGCATTGCAGGTCGGCATCGACATGGGAACGGCGTCCGGCGGGACCAGCGCCCAACTCGATATCGAGGAACTGCTGGCAACGCGTCTCCTCGTGCAGGGCAATTCCGGTTCCGGAAAATCGCATCTGTTGCGGCGTCTGCTGGAGCAATCGGCGCAATGGGTGCAGCAGGTCATCATCGATCCCGAGGGGGATTTCGTCACGCTGGCTGACAAGTTCGGCCATCTGGTGGTGGATGGCGAGCGCACCGAGGCTGAACTTGCCGGGATCGCCAACCGCATCCGCCAGCATCGCGTCTCCTGCGTTCTGACGCTGGAAGGGCTCGACATCGAGCAACAGATGCGTGCCGCCGCCGCCTTCTTGAACGGCATGTTCGATGCCGATCGCGAATATTGGTATCCAGTGCTCGTCGTCGTCGACGAGGCGCAGATGTTTGCCCCCTCGGTCGGCGGCGACGTCTCGGAAGATGCGCGCAAGATGTCGCTGGGCGCCATGACCAACCTGATGTGCCGCGGCCGCAAGCGCGGACTGGCCGGCGTCATCGCCACACAACGCCTCGCCAAGCTTGCCAAGAACGTTGCGGCCGAGGCCTCGAATTTCCTGATGGGCCGCACCTTTCTGGATATCGACATGGCCCGTGCGGCCGACCTGCTCGGCATGGACCGACGACAGGCGGAAATGTTCCGCGACCTGAAGCGGGGCAATTTCGTAGCGCTCGGTCCGGCGCTGTCGCGTCGGCCGCTGCCAATCACCATCGGCACGGTCGAAACCTCGGCGCGCTCCTCTAGCCCCAAGCTGATGCCGTTGCCGGACGCGCCGCAGGATGTGGAGGATTTGATCTTCACGCCGGATCCGGAGGAATTCTCACGGCCGGCCATTCGCCGCGCCACGCCGGCACCGCGTCCGACGACGGATATTCTGGCGGAGCTCTCGCGCTCAGCGCCTGCTGCCAGTGCTGCGCCGGCTGAACCGAAGGTGAGCCAGCCGGAATTGTCGGCTGAGGACCGCGAGGCGAGGGTGAGTGCCGTACTCTCCGAAATCCTCGATGATCCAGCCTCGGCCTTCCGCACCGATTCAGTGCTCTATCAGGAATTCCTTGTCCGGCTGCGTATGCGTCGCGTGCCGGGTGTGCCGATATCGCTGCCGGAGTTTCGCCGCCGCGTTGCCATCGTACGCTCTGGTGCCGATGAGGCGACGATGGCGACTGACGCCTGGGCGACAGCTCTGTCGCTCTCCTCCGGTGTCACCGACGATCTCCAGGGCGTCTTCCTGCTGCTTGCCAAGGCGGCCGTTTGTGGCGAGCCATGCCCCTCCGACGCCCGCATAGCCCGTGCCTACGGCACCCACTCGGCCCGTCGCGCCCGGCGCCTGCTCAGCTATTTCGAAGAACAGGGCAGCGTCGTCGTCCACACGGATTTTTCCGGCAAGCGCATCGTCGCATTCCCGGACATCGGCTGCCAGACTACGCCGGGTGACGCCAATGCGCCCGACGTCCATGGCGGGGAGCAGGCGGCGGCGGAATAACTGTCGTATTCTCCGCAAAGCGCGTTTGGCGCTGTTGACATTTTCATGACGACCCCTTAGAGACCGCGCCAACGCCGGGCAGAAATGTCCGGTGTTTCATTTGACATGTCCCGTGGTTTCGTCCGTTCGCTAACGTGAGAAACCTGTCAGAGCTCGCAAAAGGGGTTCAGAGGAGGGCGTGTTTCCTTCGCGGTTCGGCAACGGGCCGCTACAACACTTTGAAAGGAAATGCGATGAGCAAGCGCGAATCGTCCAAATACAAAATTGACCGCCGTATGGGCGAAAACATCTGGGGCCGTCCGAAGTCTCCGGTCAACCGCCGCGAATACGGCCCGGGCCAGCACGGCCAGCGCCGCAAGGGCAAGCTCTCCGACTTCGGCGTGCAGCTCCGCGCAAAGCAGAAGCTGAAGGGCTACTACGGCGACCTGCGTGAAAAGCAGTTCCGTGCCATCTTCGATGAAGCTAACCGCCGCAAGGGCGACACTTCGGAAAACCTGATCGGCCTGCTCGAATCGCGCCTCGACGCGATCGTCTACCGCGCCAAGTTCGTTCCGACCGTTTTCGCTGCCCGTCAGTTCGTCAACCATGGCCACGTCACGGTGAACGGCGTTCGCGTCAACATCGGTTCTTACCGCTGCAAGGCCGGCGACGTTATCGAAGTTCGCGAAAAGTCGAAGCAGCTCGTGACCGTTCTGGAAGCTGTTAGCCTCGCTGAGCGTGACGTTCCGGACTACGTCGAAGCCGACCACAATAAGATGGTTGCGACCTTCGCTCGCGTTCCGGCCCTCGGCGATGTACCGTATCCGGTCGTCATGGAACCGCATCTGGTCGTCGAATTCTATTCGCGTTAATAGGCGGATATCTTCTTACGAATGCAAAAGCCGCTCTTTTCGAGCGGCTTTTTTGTCTTTGGAGCGGCCGATGAGCGATTTGCAGGCAATTCTCGACAGCATCCATGCGGAGCTTTTGCCGCGCCTCGGCGAAGGCAAGGTCGCCGACTATATTCCGGAGCTCGCCAAGGTCGATCCGAACCAGTTCGGAATGGCGATCGCGACGGTGGACGGCAATGTCCGCAGCATCGGCGACGCCGATATTCCCTTTTCCATTCAGAGCATTTCCAAGGTCTTCATGCTGACCTTGGCGCTTGGCAAGGTGGGTGAAAGCCTATGGAAGCGCGTCGGGCGCGAACCTTCCGGTACGGCCTTCAATTCTATCGTCCAGCTTGAGCGGGAGGAGGGAATTCCGCGCAATCCCTTCATCAATGCCGGTGCGATCGCCGTCAGCGATATCGTGCTCTCCGGCCATGCGCCACGGGAGGCGATCGGTGAGTTGTTGCGCTTCGTGCGCTACGTCGCCGACGACGAGTCGATCACCATTGACGATAAGGTGGCGCGCTCGGAGACGCAGACCGGTTACCGTAACGTCGCGCTCGCCAATTTCATGCGCGCCTATGGCAATCTCGATCATCCTGTGGAGCACGTACTCGGCGTCTATTTCCATCAATGCGCTCTGTCGATGAGTTGCGAGCAACTGGCCAAGGCGGGCCTTTATCTCGCGGCTCGCGGCACCAATCCGATCACCGGCCATTCCGTCGTATCGCCGAAGAGGGCGCGACGCATCAATGCGCTGATGCTGACATGCGGCCATTATGACGGCTCCGGCGATTTCGCCTATCATGTCGGCTTGCCCGGCAAGAGCGGCGTCGGTGGCGGCATTCTCGCGGTGGCGCCGGGTATCGGTTCGATCGCGGTCTGGTCGCCGGGGCTGAACAAGGTCGGCAATTCGCAGCTTGGTGCGGTGGCGCTGGAAATGCTCGCCGCACGTACCGGATGGTCGGTCTTCGGTGATTGATATGGTGTCTTCCCGCCTTGCTTTCTGGTATCAGCGTGGCGAAGCCCGAGGTATGACAAGATGAATATCGCAACGACGGTAGCGGACGAGCTCGATATCGAAGCCGAGGATGGCCATGGTGCCGTCCATCCGCTGTTTGCCGACGCGCCGCGGTCGGTCTCCTTCAATAAGCTGCGCAAGCGCCTGCTGCGTCAGGTGCGTCAGGCGCTCGAAGATTTCCAGATGCTGAAGGGCCAGAAGCGTTGGCTCGTCGGTCTGTCCGGCGGTAAGGATTCCTATGGGTTGCTGTCTATCCTGCTCGATCTCAAATGGCGCGGCCTGCTGCCGGTCGAGTTGATCGCCTGCAATCTCGATCAGGGGCAGCCGAATTTCCCGAAGCATATACTGCCGGAGTATCTGACGAAGATCGGTGTCGAACACCGGATCGAATATCGCGACACCTATTCGATCGTGAAGGAAAAGGTGCCGGAGGGCGCCACCTATTGCTCACTCTGTTCGCGCCTGCGCCGCGGCAATCTTTATCGCATCGCCCGTGAAGAGGGCTGTGACGCCCTGGTGCTCGGTCATCATCGTGAGGATATCCTCGAAACCTTCTTCATGAATTTCTTCCACGGCGGTCGGCTGGCCTCGATGCCGGCGAAGCTCTTGAACGACGAGGGCGACCTGATGGTGCTGCGTCCGCTCGCCTATGCCGCCGAAGACGATCTCGCCAAGTTTGCCGCCGCCATGCAGTTTCCGATCATCCCCTGCGATCTCTGCGGTTCGCAGGACGGTCTGCAGCGCAATGCGATGAAGGACATGCTGGCCGATATCGAACGTAGCATGCCCGGCCGCAAGGATACGATGCTGCGGGCGCTGGCGCATGTGAACCCGTCGCATCTGCTGGACCCCAAGCTGTTTGATTTTGCTGCGCTGATGACTGCGAAGCCGGAATAGATAAGGCGATGGTTCTCGGCGCTTTTTCCGTCTAACCTACAATCGGATCGTCGAAATTCGAAAGCAGTCCGTCATGACGCCGTCCCAAGACGCGGAGCAACTTCTCGCCAAAAAGCATGAGCTTGATCAACTCAAGCGAAACATGGTCGTGGGCGGGTTGGACGGTCTGGAACATGCGCAGCGGATCGACATTACGTACACATCGAACGCGATCGAAGGAAACACCCTGACTGCGGGCGAGACGGCTCTGGTCATTGAAAAGGGCATCACCGTCGGCGGAAAGCCGCTCAAGGACCATCTGGAGGCCATCGACCACGCGCGGGCATTGGATTGGGTGGTCGAGATTTCCGCCGACGGCAGCGGACCGATCACGGAGGCGGACATACGCAATCTCCACCATTTGGTGGTCGCCCAATCAAAGCCCGAGATCGCCGGCCGCTATGCGGATCGTGCCCGTTACGTCAACACGGATGCTGGTGCGCATCATTTTCCGTCACCGACCGAAGTTGTGGCATTGATGGGTGATTTCTGCCGCTGGCTCGGACATGCGGAGAATTCGCCGGAAACAGCGTTCAGAGCACATCGGCAATTGGTCCGCATCCATCCTTTTAACGACGGCAACGGGCGTACCGCCCGGCTGCTGATGAATTTGGTGCTGCTTAGAGCCGGATTTCCGCCTATAGCCATCCGACCCGAAGATCGCCCTGCCTACATTGCCGCTCTGGAAGAGGAGCAACGTGGCGGTGGACACGAAGCCTTTGATAACATGATGTATCGGCGGCTGGGTCAGACCTTGGATCTTTATATAGACGCAGCACGGCAGGCGCGGGCTTAGGCAGTCGCTAAAAGCTGAGCTTTTGCCACATCGGCGTCATCGAATCGGGCATAAGAGGGGCTCCCTCTTCAGACAAAGGCCACCGATGACGCTCTCCGATTTAGACTTCGAATATCTGATGGCAACAGTAGCAGAGGCTGCGGCGCAGGAAATCCTGCCGCGCTTCCGCAATCTGGGCGTTGGTGGTATTTCCGAAAAAACCTCGGCCATCGATGTGGTGACGCAAGCTGATCTGTTGGCGGAAAAACATATCACAGCGGCGCTGAAAGCGCGCTTTCCCGACGCACTCATCGTGGGGGAGGAAGCCTACGAGGCCGACAAGTCGGTCGTGCCGGCGTTGGCGGATGCGGAACTCGCCTTTGTCATCGATCCCGTAGACGGAACCTTCAATTTTGCATCCGGTTCGCCTCTTTTCGGAACGATCCTCGCCGTTGTCGCCAAGGGCGAGACGATTGCCGGTATCATCCATGATTCCGTGCTTGGGGATACGGTCACCGCCATACGTGGTGCCGGCGCCTATTTGCGGCGACGGGGAGGGCAGGTGAGCCGGCTCGCGGTTGCTCCGGTCGTACCGTTGAGCCAGATGGCGGGCTTGATATCCTGGCTCTATTTGGACGAGCCGGATCGTTCGCGCATCAGCACCAATATGGCGAAGATACGCATGCCTTTTTCGCTGAATTGTTCGGCCTATGAATATTGGTTGATTGCGTCGGGCAGGATCCACTTCATTGGTCACGCGAGGCTGATGCCCTGGGATCATCTCGCTGGCGTGCTCATTCATCAGGAGGCTGGCGGCTTTGCCGCAAAATTCGACGGCACGCCTTATCTTCCCGCTGAAACGACGGGCGGCATTATTTTGGCACCTGATGAGGAAAGCTGGCGGATGATCCGCCGCGAGATCATTGGCTGATTGGAAAGGATTGCATCATGACATCGCCCGTTGACATTACGACCCTGGCCGAGCTTTTGCGCCGTGCAGCGCAGGCGGAAATTCTGCCACGTTTTCGCAGACTCGGCAGTGACGATGTCCGCGCCAAGAGCGAGGCGACCGATCTCGTGACCGAAGCGGATGAGCAGGCCGAGCGGATGATCAAGGCGGAGGCCAAACAGCTTTGGCCGGGCGCGCTTTTCATCGGCGAAGAGTCGGTTGCCGCAGACCCCGCGCTGATCGATAAGATATCCGGGGCGGAGCTGGCCATCATCGTCGATCCCGTCGACGGCACCTTCAATTTCGCCTCCGGCATCCCCGCATTCGGCGTCATGGCTTCGGTGATCTCCAAGGGTGAGACAGTGGCCGGCATCATCTTCGACCCAATGGGTGACGATTGGGTGCTGGCGGAAAAGGGCAGCGGGGCCTGGCTCCGACGGCCGGATGGCGAGGCGCAGCGCCTCTCCGTGGCAACGCCGGTTGCACTGGAAGACATGGTCGGCATGGCCTCCACCGGTTACCTGCCGAAGGGCAAGCGTGCGGAGATCATGGGCAATCTCGCCAAGGTTCGCTTTCTCACCAACTACCGCTGCGCGGCCCATGAATACCGCACCTTTGCCGGCGGGCACGTCCATTATCTCATGTATAACAAGCTGATGCCTTGGGATCATTTGGCTGGCACCCTGATCTCGGAGGAGGCGGGCGCATACCCCAGGCGCCTCGATGGCTCGCCCTATCTGCCGCATCATGTCGAGGGCGGCCTGTTGATTGCACCGGACAGGGCATCATGGGACGTGTTGAGGCGAGAGGTTTTCACCGTTTGAGATAGCGGTGTTCCCACTTGGAAAGTCGTCAGCGGAACATTATGTTCACTCACGCTATGCAACCGCCGTTTGGCGGGATCTCCGGCTGGGACAAGCTAGATGACCGAAACGAGCCGCAAGCTGACCACCATCTTCTCCGCCGACGTTCAAGACTATACGCGCTTGATGCGGAACGACGAGGAAGGCACGCTCGCGACGCTGAAACGCTATCGCGACGCCATGGCGCGACTGATCGAAGCGCACGGCGGCCGGGTGATCAACACCTGGGGTGACGGGGTATTTGCCGAATTCCCCAGCGTTGTCGAGGCCTTGCGCGCGGCAATCGACGTACAAAACGAACTTGCCGGCTATAATGCCAGCAGCGACTCCGATACGCAGATGCTCTTCCGCATCGGTCTCAACCTTGGCGACGTCATCGCCGAAGGCAACGACATCTATGGCGATGGTGTCAACATCGCCGCCCGCCTTCAGGCATGTGCAGTCGCCGGCGGCATTGTCATTTCGAATACGGTCTACGACCAGGTCCGTAACAAGGTGGCAGTAGGCTTCGATTTTCTCGGCCAACTGGAGGTCAAGAACATCGACGGCGGCGTACCGAGCTATGCGGTGCGGATTGGCGCATCTCAAACGGATTCATCACCGACACATCCTCGCAGCGTCCGAGAACAAGCTCCCAGTACGCCCACGACCATCGTGGAAGCCGCTGTGCGAGGTGAGCGCAGTTACGGCGTGCTTGCGGTGATCGCTGCGGGTCTGGTGGCGCTCAATATTCTCACATGGCACGGCGAGTTTTGGGCGGCGTGGCCAGTGCTTGGCATAACGATGGCCGCCGGGCTTCGCTGGGCGCGGACGAATACGCAGTTTGATCGCCGCCTTGCCACTTTCGCGGTGGTCGGCGCCGGCCTCGTCGGTGTCAACTTTCTATCATGGCACGGCACACCCTGGGTGATCTGGCCGCTATTGGGTCTAGCGGTTCTTGCCGGCATTCGCTGGGTTAAGCGCCAACGCGGCGACATCTGACGCCGCGTTGAGAGACTGTTGCTCAAACATGCCCCATGCCAGGCTCAAGCTGCGGGCTGTCGCCCGGATGAGTAAAGAGCTTGCCCTTTTCCGCCCATAGCGTGGCAACAATCGTCAAGGCCCCGAAAATCGTGAAGCCGGCAATCAGCGGCTGGACGGTTCCATCGAACATCTGACCGACGATGCCGCCGAGCAATACGCCGCCGGTGGTGGAAACGGAGCTGGTAATTGCTGCAGCCGTGCCCGCCAGATGACCCATCGGCTCCAGACTGATGGCCATGAAATTGGTGGTGATGACCGCAAACATCATCAACATCACCGAGATCAGAATATAGGTGAACAGGAAGCTCGGCAGCCCCGCCGTGCCAGCGACATAACCGAAGGCGCCGAGAACGGTGAAGATGATCATCGCGACATGGGAGATGCGCCGCATACCGTAGCTGCGAACGAAATAGCCGTTGGCAAACTGAGCAACCGCAGTGCCTCCCGCCGTTGCTGCAAAAGCGATCGGAAACCAATCGCCGAGACCATAGACTTCGCCGAAGACCTGCTGAACCGAGACCACATAGGCGCAGATGACGCCGGTAAAGAGCGTCAAACCGAGCATGTAGCCGCAGGTGACGCGGTTGGTCAGGACTGTTTTGAAGCCGGACATCACCGAACTGATGGAGAGCGGCAGGCGCTCATTGTCAGGCAAGGTTTCCTTCATGCGAAAGAACGCGATAAGGAAGAGAGCGGCGCTTGCGATACCCAGCGCAATGAAGATCCATTGCCAGTTCGAATGGGCAACGATCAACTGACCGACGGAAGGGGCGACCATCGGCATGATCATGAAAACGATGGTGACATAGGACATGACTCGCGCCATTTCGCGGCCGCCGAAGCAATCGCGGACGATCGCCAAGGTGGTGATCCGAACGGCGGCAGCCCCGACGCCCTGGATGAAGCGCAACACGAGCAACGTCGTAAGGCTGCCGCTCCAAGCGGCAGCAAACAGCGTTACGGTATAGAAGATGAGGCCGCCGAGGAGGATATTCCGCCGGCCATAGGCATCGGACAGGCTGCCGAAAAATAGCTGGCAGATACCGAAGCCGAGGAAATAGACACCGATGACCAATTGCGTGTCATTGGGATTGGCGACCGCCAGCGACTGGCCGATATTCGGCAGGGCCGGCAACATGCTGTCTATGCCCATCGAGATGCTCGCCGTCATCAGCGCAATGATGATGATGAATTCGACGATGCCGAGGCCGATGCGGGCGGAGCCGGATTGCTCCGCGGGCTTTGTTTGGGTCGGGTTCATGTCAAAATGCCTGTCAGTGAAGGGCGAGGGACTGGTCGGAGGGCGGGGGCGCATTCTGCGGCCTAAAGAGGCGCCCCTTCTCGGCGATGAGCACGAAGCCGATGCCGACTAGCGAGACCGTGAAATAGCCGATGATCATCGGCGTTGCCGTCCCGTCGTAGAGCTGACCGATCGCCGCGCCGATCGAGGCGCCGCCGACCGTGCTCATGAAACCAAGCACCGAAGAAGCGGTGCCGGCGACATGGCCTAATGGCTCCATGGCGAGCGAGTTGAAGTTCGAGCCGATCCATCCGAACTGGAACATGGCCAGCGCGAAGAGGATCATGAACAGCGGGAAGGGCATCGGCGCCGGGCCATAGATCTGCACCATTAGCCAAAGGAAGGTGATGGTTGCGAAGCCGATGAGAGCGGCATGCGACAGCCGCCGCATGCCGAAGCGCCCGACGAGTTGCGAATTTATGAAGGAGGACAGCGCCATGAACAGCGCGACGCCGCCGAAGGCAAGGGGTGTGTAGACGCCAAGCCCGTAAATGTCGTTATAGACCTGCTGCGCCGAATTGATGAAGCCGAACAGCGCCCCGAACAAGAAGGTGTTGGCGATCGTGTAGCACAGGGCGACGCGGTTCGTCAGAACCATGCCGAAGCCGGAAATGACCGATTTTACGGTAAGCGGGCGGACATTCTCCGGCTTGAGCGTTTCCGGCAGTCGGAAATACATCCAGATGCCGACAAGCGTCGCCATAGTGCCTATGAAGACGAAGATCATGTGCCAGGTGCTCATCAGCATGATGACCTGCCCGCTTCCCGGCGCGATGACCGGTACGATCATGAAGACCATCATGATCAGCGACATGACCTCGGCCATCTGACGGCCGCCGAAAACGTCACGGACGATCGAGATGGTGATGACGCGCGTTGCAGCCGAGCCCAGGCCCTGGATGAAGCGCAAGGCAAGCAGGCCTGCAAAGGACGGGATCAGCGCAATGCCGAAGGCGGAGATGATGTAGACGGCAAGGCCGATCAGCAGCGGCACGCGGCGGCCGAAGCGGTCAGATAGCGGGCCGTAGAAAAGCTGCGCAGAGCCGAAACCGATCAGATAGGCGGTTACGACATACTGCCGGTGGTTTTCGTTTTCCACGCCGAGACTGGAGCCGATTTGCTGCAGGGCGGGGATCATGATGTCGATGGCCAGCGAATTGACCGCCATCAGGAAGGCCGCGAGCACAATGAACTCGCGTTTACCCATGGGCAATTGCCCCTGGGCCGTAGCCTGGGATGTAGTCGTCACGGTTTTATTCCCATAAACATATCAAGGCGCCGCCCGGCGGCAGCGCCTTATCAACTGAATTGGACTATGGAAACCGGACGAAAGTGCCCGGTGACCGGTCAGGCGGCGCCGCGCACGCTGATGCCGTTTTCCTGAAGATGCTGCTGCAGCTCGCCCGCCTGGAACATTTCGCGCACGATGTCACAACCGCCGATGAATTCGCCCTTCACGTAGAGCTGCGGGATGGTGGGCCAATTGGAATAGTCCTTGATGCCCTGGCGAATTTCCGAATCGGCCAGAACATTGATGCCCTTATAGTCGACACCGATATAGTCGAGGATCTGGACCACCTGGCCCGAGAAACCACACTGCGGGAACTGCGGAGTACCCTTCATGAAGAGAACGACGTCGTTGCTCTTCACTTCGTTGTCGATGAATTCGTTAATGCCGCTCATGTCTCGTCCTTTCACATGCGGGTTCAAGGTCCGCAGCTTCAAATCTTATCCTTAAATAGCAAGGTGAAGGTTCGATTTCCAGCCGCAATCATGCACCCGCGATGTTTTTCATCGCATGAATGGGCTTTCGCGCAACAATGGTTCCGAATAATGGCGCAACTCGGGAATTAGCGACTTTTTTTGAACAGTGCGTTTTGAAATCGCACCTTCAACGTGGAAGCTGAACAACACACATAGCAAGAAACAAGGGACGCTTAGTATCGTGCCGCGGGCCTATTTTTGCCGGGGGTGGGAAATGTTGATTCATGCCGACGAAGGCGGCGTGACGGATACCAGTCCCTTTTTTTGACATGCATTTTTGAGGGAGTGGGCACCATGAGCCATCATCACTATTCCGACGGCCAGGTCGGCGAAGAGCGCGAATTTTATGGCGCCAGTGAAACGAGTGAAGGCGAACGGGAGTATTACGAGCATGTTCGTCCCCCCAGAGCATCGATGCTGAACAGCGCCATCTCCGTCAGCATCATCGTCTTGGTTCTCAGCTTCGCTTTCGGTTATCACGGGTCCACAACGCCAACGCAGCAGGCCCAGGCTGCGACCATTCAGAAGGTCATGACTGCTCCGTCGAGCGATTCCTGCTCCGACCTCTCGCCCTATGCCGGAAGAGATTGCTGATATCGGAGATTCCTTAACCATATCGTGGGAACCTCCCGCACAGCTTTCACGATAGACTGCCATGAAAAAGCCGACAGGTCATGGTGTTGACAGCATCCTATGTAACCCGCCGGGAATTAAGAACAAAATGAATAGTATAAAGAAGAGGGTGGTCCTTCACTTCCCCGGTTTTGAACCATTGGATGCAGCGGCGCATAGGGCGCGTTACGAGCGCTCCGCCAAACAAAGTGCCGCTGCATGGGATTTTTCGGTAGCTGTCGACACACTTCGAAATTTCGGAAGGGCGCCGTATTTCGACGTCAATACCAAGGGCGCGGACTGGCAAACCGAGAGCCGCATTCATATCCTCGATCATAACGATCTAGTCGCCAGGCTGAATGGCAGGCCTTTTTCCGTGCGGATGGGGCAGGGTTATCTGGCCGCGGCCAAGGTCGCGTTGTCAGGCGGTTTAACAGGGTATTTTCGGCATGCCTGGCGCTTCGGCCTGTTCTTCATCTTTCCGTTTTTGCTGATGCTGGTCGGGCTGCTTACCAGCCTGTCCATCGCTCTCGCACCCTTTGCGTTCGGCCTTCCCTCCTGGAGCCATATCGGCAGCATCCCCTTGGCGGTGGCCTTCTTCCTCTATGTCTTCCTGCCGCAGGCCGAGAAGCTGCATACGCTGCACCTCTTTGCCGACTGGGAAATGGCCGTCGCTATGGCGGGATTGAACGGTATTGGCGCCGAGCAGTGGATTGAAGCCTGCGCCATCAGCGCCCGTCAGGCACTTGACGAACCGGCCGACGAATATGTGATTTCATCGCACAGCATGGGCTCCAGCGTTGCAGCCCATGTGATCGGACTACTGCTCGAACGGGAACCTGAGCTGTTTCAAGGCAAGCGCGTTGTGTTCACGACGCTCGGCAGCGCTATCCTGCAATGTGCATTGCTGCGGCCCGCCGCAGTGCTGCGCTCGCGTGTTGGTCTGCTGGCCCGCTGCCAGGATATCTTTTGGCTCGACGTCCATTGCCTGACCGATGCAATCCATTTCTACAAGGCGAAGGTTGCCACTGTTTGCGGACATGCGGGAGGGCTGCAGCCCACGATCATATTCGTTCGCTTCAAGAAGATGCTGACGTCGCAGCACTACGCCAAGATCAGGCGGGATTTCCTGCGCGTGCACAGGCAATATGTGCTCGGACCGGATGTCCGAGCTCCCTTCGATTTCACGCTTTTGACGGCCAGCCCGCTGCCGGCTTCGAGCTTTGCAACATTCACCCAGGCCAATATGCCAGATCGGACTTTCGGAGCTGGCAATGACAACGAAAACGCCCGGCTTTCCTCAGTCGGGCGCTGAGGTCTGTAGCGCCAGGGCGTGCAGCACGCCGCCCATATTTCCCTTAAGCGCGTCATAGACCATCTGGTGTTGCTGCACGCGGCTCTTGCCGCGGAAGGCTTCGGCCACGACTTCGGCCGCATAGTGGTCGCCATCCCCGGCCAGGTCGCGAATCGTCACCTTGGCGCCGGGAATGCCGGCCTTGATCATGTCTTCAATATCGCCGGGATTCATTGGCATTAGTGATTTACCTCACTTCATTCGGCAGCGGCGAGTGCACTGCCATCCATGAAGGCAGGAAACCACGATTCATGCGCCTCGCGCAACTGCTCAACGGAAACGGATAGCAGTCCCTCGACGGCAAGCTTATCGCCCTCAACCGTGCCAAGGCGACGGAACGGCACGCCAGCGCTTTCCGCATTGATGCAGACGAAATCGGCGACGTCGGCAGGCACGGCCACGACATAGCGCGCCTGGTCCTCGCCGAAGAGGATGGCATGGGGCAGGCCCTTGGATTCAGCGAGATCGATGTGCAATCCCTTGTCCGACGCCATTGCCATTTCGGCGAGCGCCACCGCAAGGCCGCCCGAGGAAATGTCGTGGCAGGCGTTGATCTGACCGTTGCGGATAGCCGAACGGACGAAATCGCCGTTACGACGCTCTGCAAAGAGATCGACTTCCGGGGCGGGGCCGTCCGTTGAGCCGAGGATATCGCGCAGGTAGACCGAGGAGCCGAGATGGCTGCCGTCTACGCCGAACATGATGATCCGGTCGCCTTCCGAAGCCGAGCCGATACGCGTCATCGCCTTCCAATCCGGCAGAAGCCCGACACCGGCGATCGTCGGCGTCGGGAGGATCGCAACGCCGTTGGTCTCGTTATAAAGCGAGACATTGCCCGAGACGATCGGGAAGTCCAGCGCCCGGCAGGCTTCGCCGATGCCTTTGATGGCGCCGACGAACTGGCCCATGATCTCCGGCTTTTCCGGATTGCCGAAGTTCAGGTTGTCGGTCGCGGCCAGCGGCTCGGCGCCCGTCGCCGTGATGTTGCGCCAGCACTCGGCGACGGCCTGCTTGCCACCTTCGAACGGATCGGCTTCGACATAGCGCGGCGTCACGTCCGAGGAAAAGGCGAGTGCCTTGGTGGGATGGCCTTCGACGCGAACGACGCCGGCGTCACCGCCCGGAATCTGCAGGGAATTGCCCTGGATCAGCGTGTCGTATTGTTCGTAAACCCAGCGGCGGCTGGATTGATTGGGCGAACCGACGAGCGTCAACAGCGCCTGGCCGTAATCCTCAGGGGCGGCGACGAGATTGGCAGGGAGGTCGGCACGCTTGTCGGATTCGCGCCATGGGCGATCATATTCCGGTGCCTGGTCGCCAAGATCCTTGATCGGCAAATTGGCGACTTCCTCGCCCTGATGGATAACGCGGAAACGCAGATCGTCCGTCGTCTTGCCGACGATGGCGAAATCCAGGCCCCATTTGACGAAGATCGCCTTGGCGACGGCTTCCTTTTCCGGCTGCAACACCATGAGCATGCGCTCCTGGCTTTCCGACAGCATCATCTCATAGGCCGTCATGTGCTCTTCGCGCACCGGCACCTTGTCGAGATCGAGCTCGATGCCGAGGTCGCCCTTGGCGCCCATTTCGACAGCCGAGCAGGTGAGGCCGGCCGCACCCATATCCTGGATGGCGATTACAGCGCCCGTCTGCATCAGCTCCAGGCAGGCCTCCAGCAGGCACTTTTCGGTGAAGGGGTCGCCAACCTGAACGGTCGGGCGCTTCTCTTCGATCGATTCATCGAATTCGGCCGATGCCATCGTCGCGCCACCGACGCCGTCGCGGCCGGTCTTGGCGCCGAGATAGACGACCGGCAGGCCGACGCCTTTGGCTTCAGACAAGAATATGGCATTGGACTTCGCAAGGCCAGCAGCAAAGGCGTTGACCAGAATGTTGCCGTTGTAGCGCGCGTCGAATTCGACTTCGCCGCCAACGGTCGGCACGCCGAAGGAGTTGCCGTAGCCGCCGACGCCAGCGACAACGCCGGAGACGAGGTGACGGGTTTTCGGATGATCCGGCTCACCGAAGCGCAGAGCGTTCATCGCCGCAATCGGGCGCGCGCCCATGGTGAAGACGTCGCGCAGAATGCCGCCGACGCCGGTCGCAGCACCCTGATAGGGCTCGATATAGGAGGGATGGTTGTGGCTCTCCATCTTGAAGACGACGCAGTCGCCGTCATCGATGTCGACTACGCCGGCATTTTCGCCAGGGCCTTGAATGACGCGCGGACCCGTGGTCGGCAAGGTGCGAAGCCATTTCTTCGAGGATTTATACGAGCAGTGCTCGTTCCACATGGCCGAGAAGATGCCGAGTTCGGTAAAGGAAGGCTCGCGGCCGATCAGATCCAGAATGCGCTGATATTCATCCGGCTTCAGGCCGTGGGCGGCAATCAGTTCGGGGGTGATCTGGATCGAATTGGAAATGGTCATGGGCGCTCGATGGTCCTTGCCTGTAAAGGGTTTGAAGGCCGGTCAGGGGATCGAGGTCTCTTTAGCGCATGTGAACCCGTCGTGCGACAGGAAAATGCCCGCCATTCACAATGGGTGAAGAGCGGGCATCGCTATTTTCAATTGCTGCCTGGCGATCAGAACTTGTAGCCCACCAGCAGCCCGGCTCGCGTCATGCCGGCATTCGGCCCATCGCAGAGATTGGCATGCGAAGAATGCGCCACTTGCGCCATGAGGCTCCAATGATTGTCGAAATTGTAGCCGACCCCTGCATATTCGTGGAAAAGCAGACGACAGCCGAGCATCGGGCCGTCTTTGGTCCAATCGTCGAGATTGCCGGTGTGCACGGTGCCGCCGAAACCGGCTTCCGTGAAGATGCCGTTACTGTGGGTAAGTGTCCAAGAAAGGCCGGTAAAGACTTGCGTCGCTGCGGTATCCGTGGTGCCGATCGAGGTGCCCAGGTGAATGCGCGGGCGCAGAAGTTGATCTTTCCAACCGTCTGTCGGATCATAGCCGAAGGGATTGAACAGCACTTCGACTTCCGGAAAGACGCCGGCTTCGTGGTCATGTCCAGTCTGGATGGAGCCGCTGGCGCCGAAGCGAAGCTCATCGAATATTTTGGTGCCCGTCGCTGCTTTTGTGTCCGCAATGTCCGCGGCGGCAGCAGATTCAGCGATAAGAACCGAACCAAACATTACCAAAGAGGTGATCGCACACGTCCAAAAACGGCTACCAGAAATAGCGTCAAAAGCCATGCACCCAACCCCCAGATGGCAAGCGATTCGCAGTCGTTAACCAAGTGGTAACATCCTTAAGGTCGGGGTAAAGTAGGCCAAAATATATGACAGTGCATTTCGCAAAAACTGCAGCGAAACTGCAACAGTGACGTCATAAATGGCCGAGATGGCCGGTAGCCATCATATGTGGCTGTCGTAGCTCGCGGACCCGTTTTCCAGCAGATGACGTAACGTCATGAACCCGCTTGCGACCTCGTCGCGGCGTTGTGGTGACGAAAAGGCGACGCGAACGCGGTGATAGGTCTTGTCCGTGCGGGCGGCCTTGAACTCGTCCTCGTCGTCGACGAGGACGCCCTCGGCAAGGGCGGCATTCTTGAACGTACCCGAAAGCCAGGGTTCCGGCAGCTTCAGCCACAGGAACGGCACATGCGGATGCGAGGTGAATTCGAAGCCCGACAGTGTTTCCCGCGCCAATTGCTCACGAACGCGAATTTCCTCGACCGCCTGCCGCCGCAATGCCATCGCGTGGCCGCTCAGCACCAGCCGGGCACAGGTTTCAGCCAGGATGAAGGGCAGGCCGCCGGTCGTCATCTTATGGGTGACCTTGATGCGTTGGGCGAAATGCTGCGGGCAGGCGACCCAGCCGCCGCGCACGCCGGCGGTCACCGATTTTGACAGGCCACTGACGAGGAACGTGCGCTCCGGCGCAATGTCCGCCATCAGCGGGTTAGGATCTTCAGTCATGCCCCCATAGAGATCGTCTTCAATCAGCCAGACGCTATGGCGGCGCGCTATGGCGGCGATTGCCCGGCGCCGCGCCTCCGGCATGGTCACCAGCGTCGGATTGTGCGCCGTCGGCATCAGGAAGGCCAGGCGCGGATGCTGCTGCTGACAAAGCCGTTCGAAATCGTCGGGGATAATGCCGTGCTCATCGGAGTCCACCAGGATGGAGCGGCGGCCGAGAAGACGGGTAGCGCGGCTGACTTGCGTATAGGTCAGGTTCTCGAAAACGATCTTGTCGCCCGGCGAGGTGACCGCAGAGATGACGGCGATGGCGGCGGCGTGAGCGCCGAGTGTCGGCACGACCGTTTCGATCGCCGGCTGCCAGCCATTGCGGGCAAGCCAGACCTGGCCGGCGCGAAACCAGTTCGCCGGGAAGTTTCGTGAATAAGAGGAAATCTCCGCCCGATGATCGCGGCTGATATCGGCAAAGAGCTGGCCGATGATCTCGCCTTGGCCGATATCGGGGGCTGCCGTCGTATCGAAACGGATCTTGTCGCCGGGGATCTCGAGACCGCGGGTGCCGGCAAGCGCCTGCGTAATCGGGTCGATGGGTTCGATCTGCTTGCCGTTGGCGCGCTCCAGCACATAGGTGCCACGCCCGACTTCACCGGCCACAAGGCCGCGCTCATGTACGAGCGCATAGGCGCGACTGACCGTGCCGATCGTCACCCCGATATCGTAGGCGAGATTGCGTTGTGGCGGCAGCTTCGTGCCCGGCGGCAGCACGCCGTGGGTGATCGCATTCTCGATGCTATCGGCGACGCGAATGTAAACCGGGCCGGTTCCGCTGGATATGTCAGGCAGCCAATTTGTCATAATGACAATTTCCTAGATTGCTTCGCGAATAGAGTCAATATTATGAGTCAATTCGTGTCGTTTGGCTCGATACATTTCGATTGTCACGATCAAGCGAGCAGGAAATGGATACAATAGAGACAATTCACCTCGGTAAGACTACCATAGTTGGCGGCGGGGAGACTCCGCGCACCTTCATGCCGATCTCGCGCTTGGCGCGTCGCCTTTTTGAAAGTTTTGCAGCTTGGCTGCAGAAACGGGAAACGCGCGGGACTTTGCGCTATCTAACGGACGACGAATTGCGCGACATCGGCCTGACCCGCCGGGAAGCGATGACCGAGGTGAGCAAATCGTTTTTCTGGGACTGAACGGCGCGGCGACGAGCGACGAGGTCAAGCCGCACGACGGCTAGGCGCCATCCAACACGGAAAGCACGATGTTCGCACGCTTCTCGATAGACACCTTCGGCAAGATGTGAACTTCATAGCCGAGCGAAGGATAGATCGAGCTCAGCCTATCGTATTCCGCGATGGCTGCTGAGAGATCATGCCTTCGCTCGCGGTCCGCGACATATATTTCCGGCCATGGCGGCGTCAGGAAGACATGTCTGTTGTAGCGATGGGATTGTCCCAGTACGGCCAGGTCGGCTTCGCCAGTCAGATGGTGAAGAGCGGCAGCAGCATCGATCAAACCTCTGTCGAAGAATACCAGGCCGGGAGCCGAGGCTGCGGAGGAACGATCTGATATCGACATCCCCACGGCCCGGCGGGCAAATGCGGGTGCATCAAGCCAAGGCAGGGCCGAACCGCCGCGTTCCAATTCCTCGATGACGATCCGACGTCCCGGTTCTTCTACGACTTGGTGGCCGCGGCGCCTAAGCTCCTCAAGCAGCGTCGACTTGCCTCCGCCCGAACATCCGGAAATGATGACAAATCGATCCAAGACAGCGATCCCCGAACTTGCGGGCCAGCCACGTTTGCCCAGGATATCGGGCGATTTGGGCTAGGCTTTAGCAGCCCTTCGTGCCTGCGGCCCAGCGGTTGACGTCACCCGTGATGCGGCCGCCGGAGGCGCCTGACATCATCGGGCCGAAGGCCTGCAACTGCGCCGGGCTGCCTTCCGCCTGAACGACGAGAGACGGCCGGCCGGTCGGATGTTTCTTATCAACCACGAGAATGCGCGGGCGACCCGTATAGGAGTTAAGCTCGGGAGCAAGCTGATAACCTGCGAAGGCCGGATCAGCCGATTTGAACCAGCAGGCATTGGCGTTGACCATGACGCGCTCCATCGTCGACAGAGCGCTGTGATCGGTTGCGCTGATGCTCGGCGGACGCGGACCGCACGAGGTCACCAGCAGCCCAAGCGTCGCGATGGCAGCGGCGGAGTAAAATCCTGTCAGGAGGCGAGGGCGCATCAATCTCTTTCCAATAAAGCAGTTAGGGCCAATGAATTAAGGCTGTTCTGCCGGAGGCGGCCAAATGGCGTTCCGGCGCCCTGCTGTTTTATGCAAAGACGCCGATTTTATGGTTTCGATGCTGCTTATCAGGCAGCGATCACGTCGAGAGCGGAAGCGAAGAGACCGCGGCCGTCGGCGCCGCCATGGGCCGCTTCGATCAGGTTCTCCGGATGAGGCATCATGCCAAGCACATTGCCCTTGGCGTTGATGATACCGGCGATATCGTTGATAGAGCCGTTCGGATTGGTGCCTTCGGCGTAGCGGAACACCACCTGACCATTGCCCTCGATCGTCGCCAGCGTTTCCGCGTCGGCAAAAAAATTGCCGTCATGATGGGCGACCGGGCAGCGGATCACCTGCCCCTTGGCATAGGCGCGGCTGAAATCCGTTTCGGCATTGACGACCTCGAGCTTGATCTCGCGGCAGACGAATTTCAGCGACGCATTGCGCATCAGAGCGCCGGGCAACATGCCGGCTTCCAAAAGGATCTGGAAACCGTTGCAGACGCCCAGAACCTTGACGCCCTTGTCGGCCTTCTCCTTGATCGCCTGCATAACCGGCATGCGGGCTGCGATCGCGCCGCAGCGCAGATAATCGCCATAGGAAAAGCCGCCGGGAATGACGATCAGGTCGACGTCCGGGACCTCGGTCTCTGTCTGCCAGACCGTGATAGGCGCATTGCCGGAAATCTTGGTCAGCGCCGCGATCATGTCACGATCGCGATTGAGGCCGGGGAGTTGGACGACTGCTGATTTCATGATGCTGTTCCCGAGAGAGGCGAGTGGCGATCGCTGGAATATGCTCCGTCAAGCCATACTCCTTTGCCTGTTGCAAAGAAAGAATGGCTCACGAAGGAGGGCGATCAGTCGATCGAAATGCTGAAGTTCTCGATCACGGTATTGGCGAGGAGCTTTTCGCACATGGCTTTCAGCTCGACTTCGGCCTTGGCCTTGTCGGTGCCGTCAAGCTCCAGGTCGAAAACCTTGCCTTGACGAACCTGATGAACGCCGTCGAAGCCGAGGGCGCCGAGGGCGCCTTCGATTGCCTTGCCCTGCGGATCGAGAACGCCGTTTTTCAGCGTGACGGTTACACGAGCCTTGATCACGATAGTCCTTCCTGCGCTTACTTGACGAGAACCGGGCCCGTGCCGCGCACGGGTTCGTTTTCATTGATGATGCCGAGCCGGCGGGCGACTTCGGAATAGGCTTCCAGCAGACCGCCCATATCGCGGCGGAAACGATCCTTGTCCATCTTCTCGTGGGTTTCGATATCCCAGAGACGGCAGGAGTCCGGCGAAATTTCGTCGGCAAGGATGATGCGCATCATGTCGCCTTCGAACAGGCGGCCGCACTCGATCTTGAAATCGACGAGCTGGATGCCGACGCCAAGGAAGAGGCCGGTCATGAAGTCGTTGACGCGGATGGCAAGCGCCATGATGTCGTCGAGCTCGGCCGGATTGGCCCAGCCGAAAGCAGTGATATGCTCCTCCGAGACCATCGGGTCTTCGAGCGCGTCGGACTTGTAGTAGAACTCGATGATCGAGCGCGGCAGCACGACGCCTTCTTCGATACCGAGGCGCTTGGCGAGCGAGCCGGCGGCAACATTGCGCACGACGATCTCGAGCGGGATCATCTCCACTTCCTTGATCAACTGCTCGCGCATGTTGAGGCGGCGGATGAAGTGCGTGGGAATGCCGATTTTGTTCAGATGGCTGAAAATATATTCGCAAATACGATTGTTCAGAACGCCTTTGCCATCGATGACTTCGTGTTTCTTTTTGTTGAAGGCGGTAGCATCATCCTTGAAAAACTGGATCAGCGTGCCCGGCTCAGGCCCTTCGTAAAGGATCTTGGCCTTGCCCTCGTAAATACGGCGGCGACGGTTCATCGGTAATGTTCTCTGTCGTTAGCGCTCTGAAATAGCGCAAGTGGATCGATCTGTGGGCGTCCCCATAACGGATAAGAAGCGAATTCACAATCCGCCAGCGCCTCCTTCCTCGGAATTCCGGCTTTGGTTCTATACCAATGCGAGAATCGCGATCCTGTTCTCACATGTTCTACAGGCTTTTATTTGACGATGGAATGAAGCCGCTCCTGTACTTCACAGGCTAGTGAGCATGGCTTGGGCCACTATACCACGGCTTGGCGGCAATCACGGCTTGAGCTGGCCGAGAAACTTGGCAAAGACCATCGTGCCTTCCGGCCAGGGACCATGACCGGAATCGGCGTTGATATGGCCGGCCTCGCCAGCGTCGATCAACAGCGAGCCCCAGCTACCTGCAATATCGTCGGCATGCTCATAGCTGCCGAAGGGATCGTTGCGGCTGGCGATGGTGATCGACGGAAAAGGCAGGGGATTGCGCGGATAAGGACCGAACGTCATCAGATGCTTCGGCCTGATCTTCGGATTGGCGACGTCGGGCGGTGCAACGAAGAAGGCGCCGGCCACCTTGTTGCGGAAATGCGGGATCGCGTGGATCACCGAGGGCACGCCAAGCGAATGCGCCACCAATACGACCGGCCGGGTCGAGGCGTTTACTTCTTCGGCGATACGGGCAACCCAATCATCGCGCACGGGCTTCGACCATTCGGCCTGCTCCACCCGTCGCGCCGTGGAGAGCTTCTGCTCCCAGCGCGTCTGCCAGTGGTCCGGACCGGAGTTGGTGTATCCGGGTATGATGAGGATATCTGCGTCGGAGGCTTTCATGATGGCGCCGATGTGGAAAAGGAAGGCCGAGGTGTCAAGGGAAAAGGCGACAATTGCGGCAAAATTTGCTAGGATCCCGCCTGCCGGTAGCGAATGATGATGTCGGCGCCTCTAGTTGCCCGACGTTTTCGTGCCGCCAGCTAAACTCATATAGGCTGATGAGGAGGAGGAATACTATGACGGCATTTCATGTCATGGCTGGCGCAAACCACACCTTTACGCGTCCGGCCATCCGCAAGATCGGCATTGCCGATCTCATCGATGCCCTGAAACTGGGGCTGGACGACTTCAGCGAAAAACCATCGCATTACGTATTCCTGTGTCTCATGTATCCGATCGCGGGCATAGCTCTGGCGATCTGGAGTTCCGGCGAGAATCTGCTGCCGTTACTGTTTCCGCTGATGTCCGGCTTCGCGCTGCTGGGACCACTGGCGGCGATCGGGCTTTATGAGATCAGCCGGCGGCGGGAGCAGGGGCTGGATACGTCCTGGCGGCATGCTTTCGATGTCCGTTTCTCTCCGGCATTGCCGTCCATCATTGTGGTCGGCCTGCTGCTGTTTGGCTTCTTCATCGTGTGGCTGGTCGTGGCACAAACCATCTATACCGCCTATTTCGGCGATAGCGTGCCTGCAACGCTCTCGTCCTTCGTGTCGAACGTGGTGACGACGCAGCAGGGCATGAGCATGATGTTCTGGGGCAACCTCGTCGGATTCGTCTTTGCGCTCGTTGTGCTGGCGACAACCGTCGTTACCTTCCCGCTGCTGCTCGACCGTGATGTCGGTGCCGTAGCGGCGGTCGATGCCAGCATTCGTGCGACGCTCATCAACCCGGTGCCGGTGGCAATCTGGGGACTGATCGTGGCCGGGCTTCTTGTCGTCGGTACGATCCCGATCTTTGCGGGGCTTGCAGTGGTCATGCCCATTCTCGGACATGCCACCTGGCATCTCTATCGCAAACTCGTGATGCCGGTCGGCCCAAGCTGAATTCAGCCGCGTTGCGGTTCCAGTCAGATCAAATGGAACCGCCCGTGACCTTGCAACGTTGATCCGCATCAACTCGCACGCCTCTTTCGGGTTCAACGAATTCGGGAGAGGCGTGCAAACGAGGCTTGGATATTTGCATGTCCGTTTGGACATGCGACCCGGCGGAAGATGCGGATCATATGGCAAGGCTCAAGCATATTTTCTCCCGTTTTGCCGCCATTGTTTCGGAGTGGACTGGAAAACCGGTCGTCTTCATATTGGCTCTGATGTCGGTAGTTGTCTGGGGTATCACCGGACCGATCTTCGATTTTTCCGAAAATTGGCAACTGGTCATCAATACTGGCACGACCATCATTACCTTTCTGATGGTTTTCCTGCTGCAGAATTCGCAGACGCGCGACACCCGCGCCATTCAAGCCAAGCTCAACGAACTCATCCTGACCAGCGCTGCCGAGAACCGTTTCATCGGCATAGAAAATCTCGACGAAGAAGATTTGAAACATCTCGATCGTCTGGTGGCGAAGGCAGCCAAGCGCGATGGAGAGAGGCCGGGCGGCGCCAGCAAAGAGGATGAGGCTGACGGGAATCCCAGCATGAAACAGAAAAGGCGGCGCGTCGTCGGCGCCGCCTCGTCAGATCTCGATCAACAATAGATCAGCCAAACACGCGCTTGAAGATCGTGTCGACGTGCTTGGTGTGATAGCCCAAGTCGAATTTTTCGCGGATGTCTTCTTCCGAGAGCGCTGCGCGGACCTCCTTGTCGGCGAGCAATTCTTCGAGGAAGTCCTTGCCCTGTTCCCAAACCTTCATGGCGTTGCGCTGGACGAGGCGATAGGAATCCTCGCGGGAAACACCTGCCTGTGTCAGCGCCAGCAGCACACGCTGAGAATGAACAAGTCCGCGGAACTTGTTCAGATTCTTCATCATATTGTCCGGGTAGACGAGCAGCTTGTCGACGACGCTGGTCATGCGGGCCAGGGCGAAATCGAGCGTCACTGTCGCATCGGGGCCGATCATGCGCTCGACGGAAGAGTGGGAAATATCGCGCTCATGCCACAGTGCCACATTCTCCATCGCCGGCATGGCATAGGAGCGAACCATGCGGGCAAGGCCGGTCAGGTTTTCGGTCAGCACCGGATTACGCTTGTGCGGCATGGCCGACGAGCCCTTCTGGCCGGGAGAGAAATATTCCTCGGCCTCCAGCACTTCGGTACGCTGCAAATGACGGATCTCGGTGGCGAGACGCTCTATCGAGGAGGCGACGACGCCGAGCGTTGCGAAGAACATGGCGTGACGGTCGCGCGGGATGACCTGGGTCGACACCGGCTCCGGCTTCAGGCCCAGAGCCGCCGCGACATGTTCCTCGACGCGCGGATCGATATTGGCAAAAGTGCCGACGGCGCCGGAGATGGCGCAGGTGGCGACTTCCTCGCGAGCTGCGATCAGGCGCTGCTTGCAACGCTCGAACTCGGCATAGGCAAGCGCCAGCTTGACGCCGAAGGTGGTCGGCTCGGCATGAATGCCATGCGAGCGGCCGATAGTGACGGTATCCTTGTGCTCGAAGGCACGGCGCTTCAGGGCTTCCAGAAGCTTGTCGATATCGGCGAGCAGCAGGTCGCTGGCGCGGACGAGTTGAACGTTGAAGCAGGTGTCGAGAACGTCCGAAGAGGTCATGCCCTGATGCACAAAGCGGGCATCGGGACCGACGATTTCGGCGAGATGCGTAAGGAAAGCGATGACGTCGTGCTTGGTGACGGCTTCGATCTCGTCGATGCGGGCGACGTCGAAGGTCGCCTTGCCACCTTTTTCCCAGATGGTTTCGGCTGCGGATTTCGGAATGACGCCGAGTTCGGCCAGCGCGTCGCAAGCATGGGCTTCGATCTCGAACCAGATGCGGAACTTGGTTTCGGGCGACCAGATGGCGACCATTTCCGGTCGGGAGTAGCGCGGGATCATAGGCTCAAGCTTTCTTGGGTAAGGGGAAACGTATCCTCGGCGCCCCCATAACAAAGACGGGAGGTAATCTCAATGTTTTCTGGCTCAATGTTTCTGGATCAATCTTTACTTCAACTCAACGCATATGTCTGGCGAGATAAAGGCTCGCCACCACCAGGAAGATGAAGCCGAGCGGCAGAAACAGGCCCAGGCCGAGGATGGCGAACTGATAGACGGCGCTGGCGCTGGTGAAAACAAACTGAAACGCCCAGATGAGCGTGCCGAAAGGCGCATGCCAGCGTGCATAGAACCAGCGATAGTCCATGGCGAAAAGAAAGGCGGTCATGGCGACGGTGCCAAGCGACAGTGCCAGAAAGAAAGCAGCAAAGCGCGTTTCGAGCGGCCGGCGGTGCGCAAGCAGCCGCGCGAGCGGCAGCGTAAACGGCCAAGCGAGCGTGCCGCCAAAGAAATAGACCGCCATGAGCGCGGGCAGATGGCTCGTCAGTAGACCGTTGCGCAAATAGAGCACCGATAGCGCTGAACTCGCCATTGCCATGCCCCAGCAGGGCGCCCCGAGCAGAAGCTGTCGATAGGACGGAAAGGCTACCCTCAGCCGTCCGGTGGTCACGACAGCGCTGGCCGGATTAATTTGATCCAACGCGGCCTCGTTCTGCCGCAGTGCGCAGGTCGGAGACCGTCTGCCGATAGGCCTCGGCGGATCCGCCCTTGAAGATCGCCGAGCCGGCGACGAGGACATTGGCCCCGGCGGCGGTGACGATCGGAGCCGTGTCGACGGTGACGCCGCCGTCGACCTCGAGTTCGATCGGGCGGTCCCCGATCAGCGACCGGGCATTCCGAATCTTGTCGGCCATGGCAGGAATGAACTTTTGGCCGCCGAAGCCGGGATTGACCGACATGATCAGGATCAGGTCGATGTCATCCAGCACGTTTTCCAGAACGGACAAAGGTGTTGCCGGATTGAGGGTGACGCCGACCTTCTTGCCGAGATGACGAACGGTCTGCAGCGAACGATGCAGATGCACGCCGGCTTCGGCGTGAACCGTAATGCGATCGCAGCCGGCCTTGGCGAAGGCTTCGAGATAGGGATCGGCGGGCGAGATCATCAAATGGCAGTCGAAGGTGGCGCTGGTATAGGAACGCAGCGACTTGATGACATCGGGGCCGAAGGAGATATTCGGCACAAAATGTCCGTCCATGACGTCGAGATGGATCCAGTCCGCCCCGGCTTCGGTCACATCTTTGACTTCCTGTCCGAGCTTGGCGAAATCGGCCGCGAGGATGGAGGGCGCAATGCGGATCGGCAATGTCATGGGATGGCTGAACTCCGTCTGGTTTTATCGCGCTTGGCTTATCACCGGTTCGGCAGGCAAACAACCTAGTCCGCCAGCCTTGCACGGACCATATCAGTTCGACGGCGATGTCACCGGCACGAAGGCGCTGCCGCGCCATTCCAGCAGCCGATAAGGATTCTCCATCAATTCGTGATGCTGACCGAAGGTGACGGGGCCGATCGGCGTCTGAAATGTCGTACCGATCAGCTTGTCGGCAATCGGCTTGTTTTCCGCCTTGGCACTTTCCGCAGCCTGGTTGGCAATCAGCACGGCCGCGGCGGCCGGCAGAATATAACCATCCGGTTCGATACCTTTGGAGCGCATCGCCTGCGCGGTCGCTTGGGCAGCGGGTAGGCTGGCGAAATCGGGGAGGGCGATGGCCTGTACGCCGTCTGCCAGAGGCACCGGCTGGTTGGCGGCGCGCATCGCGTCACCGCCCATCAGCGTCAAGGGAATGTTCTCGTTGTGCGCATCGCGGGCAATGACCGCGACGTCGCTGCGATCGCCGCCGATGAAAGCACGGGTGACGCCAGCCTTCTTCAGCCGGCGGACAAGGGCGATCTGCTGGTCCTGCCCGGGGCGAAAGGTGTCGGTGAAGACCGGCTTCAAGCCTTTCTCCTCCAGCGCATTACGCACCGCTTCCACCAGTTCGCGGCCGTGGATCGTGCCGTCTTCGATAAGCGCTATCGGCTCGGCCGCCCAGTTCTTCAGGATGACGTCGGCCGCCAGGGCAGCCTCGGCGCTGTCAACCGGAGCGAGACGAAAAAGCTGCCAACCGTTCTTCAACGCGTCTTCCATCACGATATGGGAGCGGACGGAAACGGTAATGACGGGAATGCCGGCTTCCTTCAGTCGTGGCAGCGCGCCTGCCAGCGTCTCGCTGCAGAGAAAGCCGATTGCGACCTGGGCCTTGGCGGTGATCAATGACTCGGCCGCCGCCCTGCCGCCATCCTCCGTGCAGGGTTCGTTGACGACTGTGGCGGAATCCTGCTGTGCCTGCAGTTGAAAATTGGCGCCTGTGGTGATCTGGGCGCCGAGGGATGCAAAGTTCCCGTCCTGCGGCGCGACAATGCCGATATTGATACCTGCGGCATAGCCGCTGCTTGCCGCCAGAAGCAGCGAAATCAGAAGCGGTGTGCGACGCAGAACGTTCATCGACATGGTATCCTGGACAATTCTCCTGCCCTTTTATCCGCCTGAAGGTCGCCGTCAAAGAAAAAGCAGCGAAATCTCGTTGATTTCAATAATCCTATTGTAGAAAAGCTAACGTGTGCCCGCCATATTGAATGAAAACGAGAAATGACGAAAACGAGGGAAGCAATCGTGCTAGACAAGCAGCGTATGGATCCGGTGCTCTATCGCGACGCCATGAGCCGCTATGCGGGGCATGTGCAGCTAGTGACCACGGCGCTTGGCAATGAACGGCGCGGGGTGACGATCACGGCCGCCTGCTCGGTTTCGGACAATCCCGCCACGATCCTGATCTGCCTGAACAACAACAATGCGAAGAACGAGATCTTCTTCAAAAGCGGCATCTTCGCCCTGAACGCGCTGGGCGCCCACCACCAGGCGCTCGCCGACGCCTTTTCCGGCAAGACGAACCTGACCACCGACGAGCGTTTCGCGACGGGCAAGTTCGATACGCTGGTGACCGGCGCCCCGGTGCTCGCCGACGCGCTGGCGGCTTTCGATTGCCGCGTCATCGAAATCAAGCGGGCTTCGACGCATAACATCATCTTCGGCGAAGTCGTGGCCGTGCATTTCGATGAAACAAAGCCGGCGCTGCTCTATATGAACCGGGACTATCACACGTTATAACCTCCTGAGAGCACAACCCCTTGGATCTGAATCGATCCAAGGGAGGGACTATGTGCCGGTTTGAAGTGTTACTGCGTCATCAGAGCGTCCGATGGGACGCGCAGCGTAGTAATGGGAGAGAGTATGCCTGATCATCATCACGCACCTTCGCTGCCGGGTTCAATCGACGACACAATAGCCTTGCTCGGCGCGCACGACTATCTCGCGGGGCGTGCGCTGGGCACGGTGTTGTTTCTGGCACTGAAAATGAAACGGCCGCTGTTTCTCGAAGGCGAGGCCGGTGTCGGCAAGACCGAGATCGCCAAGGTGCTGTCGAAGGCGCTCGACCGGCCGCTGATCCGCCTGCAATGTTATGAAGGCCTCGACATTTCCTCCGCCGTCTATGAATGGAACTATCCGGCACAGATGCTGGAAATCCGCCTTGCCGAGGCGTCCGGACTCACCGATCGCGACCGGATCGAGGCCGATATCTTTTCAGAGCGCTATCTCATCCGCCGGCCCGTGCTGCAAGCACTGTCGAGCATGGGAGGACGTGCGCCGGTATTCCTGATCGACGAGCTGGACCGCACCGATGAAGCGTTCGAAGCTTTCCTGCTTGAAGTGCTCTCCGATTTCCAGGTGACCGTTCCCGAACTCGGGACCATCCGCGCCGCCGAACCGCCCATCGTCATCATCACTACCAACCGCACCCGAGAGGTGCACGACGCTCTGAAGCGACGCTGCCTCTACCATTGGGTCGACTACCCCGAAGCAGAGCAGGAGCTCGATATCATCCGCCGCAAGGTGCCCGGCTGCAACGACGCGCTGTCGCGCCAGATCGTCGCCTATGTGCAGAAGCTGCGCACACTCGACCTCTTCAAAAACCCCGGCGTCGCCGAAACCATCGATTGGGCGACGGCGCTGACCGAGCTCGACCGGCTGGCGCTCGATCCCGAGACGATTTCCGATACGCTCGGCACCCTGCTGAAATACCAGGACGACATCGCCCGCATCCAGGGCGGCGAGGGCAAGCGGGTGCTGGACGAGGTCAAATCCGAACTGCTGGCGACAGGATGAGCGACCATGGGGCCGGCAATGCAAGACGGTATCGCAGCGCCGCCGTCACCGCCCGGTGACGGGCGTCTGGCCGATAATATCGTCTTCTTCGCTCGTGCCTTACGCAAGGCCGGCCTGAAGATCGGGCCGGCGACCATCGCCGACGCCATCGAAGCCGTCGAAACCATAGGCATCGGCTCGCGCGACGAGTTTCATGCGGCATTGTCTTCCGTCTTCGTCAAACGGCATGAGGACCTTGCGCTTTTCGACGAGGCATTCCGGCTGTTCTGGCGCTCGCGCGATCTCGTGCAAAAGATGATTGCGATGATGTCGCCGGTCGCGCCCGATAATCGCGAGACGGAAAAGCCGAAGCCTGCCGAACTCCGCGCCAGCGACGCCCTGCTTGGTGACCGCGAAGACCGCCGGCCACAGCGCGAGATGCCGGATATCGAGATCGATGCCCGCTTCACGACATCGGGTAACGAACTCCTGCGCCGCATGGATTTCGCCCAGATGTCGGCTGCGGAAATTGCCGCTGCGAAGAAAGAACTGGCGAAGTTGGAATTGCCACTCGACAGCGTCCGTACCCGCCGTTTCGTGCCGTCGCACTCCTCGTCCAAGGTCGATCCGCGCGCGACCATGCGGAGCGCGCTTCGCACCGGCGGCACGCTGATCCTGCCGCGCTATCGCGAGCCGAAGGAAATGCAACCGCCCTTGGTGGTGCTCGCCGACATTTCCGGCTCCATGAGCCAATATACCCGCATCTTCCTGCATTTCCTGCATGTACTCACCGAGAAGCGGCGGCGGGTGCATACCTTTCTATTTGGCACGCGGCTCACCAACGTTACCCGCCAGATGCGTCACAAGGACCCGGATGAGGCGCTCGACGAATGCGCTGCCGCCGTCCGCGACTGGTCGGGCGGCACACGGATCGGCGAGACGCTGAAGGAATTCAATCGGCTCTGGGCGCGGCGGGTGCTGGGGCAGGGCGCGATCGTGCTACTCATCACCGATGGATTGGAGCGGGAGGGTGTGGAGCTTCTGCAAAGCGAAATGGACAGGCTACACCGCTCCTGCAGGCGGCTGATCTGGCTCAATCCGCTCTTGCGCTTCGAAGGCTTCGAACCCCGTGCCCGCGGCGTTCGCGCCATGCTGCCGCATGTTGACGAATTCCGTCCGGTTCACAATCTATTATCTCTGGCCGATCTCGTATCGGCCCTGAGCGTAGGTCGCGCCGGCGCCTATGATCCACGCCGTTTTCTCGCCAAGCTGTGAGGCACCCATGACACATGCACCCGAAAGCCTGGACCCGCTTGTCATTGCGGAGGAATGGGCTGCCGCTGGCCGCAACGTAGCAGTGGCGACTGTCGTCGATACCTGGGGTTCTGCGCCGCGCCCGACCGGCAGCCATCTTGTCATCGACAGCGAAGGCAATTTTCACGGTTCGGTCTCCGGTGGCTGCGTGGAGGGCGCCGTCATCACCGAGGCGCTGGACGTGATCGAAAGCGGCAAGGCCCGCATGTTGGAGTTCGGCGTTGCGGATGAAACCGCCTGGCGCGTCGGCCTGTCCTGTGGCGGCCGAATTCGCGTCTATGTCGAGAGGCTTGTCTGATGGACCGTCAGGTACTGACGAAATTGAACAGGCTGCGGCGGGCGCGGCAAGCGGTGATCCTGGCGACCGATCTCTCCGGCGGGCAGGATCGGCTGATCGTCGAGGGTGATGTCGTCGACGGTCCGTTTGCCGACGCCGTCGCGTCCGCCTTCCGCTCGGGAAAGTCCTCGGCGGTAGAGATCGGAGGACAAAGCCTCTTCCTCAATGTTCACCTGCCGCCGCCGCAAATCGTCGTCATCGGCGCCGTACATATCAGCCAGGTTTTGGTTGGTATGGCCGAGCTTGCAGGCTTTGACATCCGCATCATCGATCCCCGCACTGCTTTTGCGACGCCTGAGCGTTTCGATGGCGCCGATCTCATTGCCGACTGGCCGGTGGATGTTTTGAAGGAGCAGCCGCTCGATGCCTATACGGCGTTGGTTGCAGTCACCCACGATCCGAAGATCGATGATTTCCCAATTGCCGAGGCGCTAAAGGTCGGCTGTTTCTATGTCGGGGCGCTCGGCAGTCGTAAGACACATGCGAGTCGCGTGGAACGACTGAAGCGCGAGGGTTTGACGGAGGCCGACCTTGCCCGGATTCATGCTCCTATCGGCCTTCCCATCGGCGCATCGAGCCCAGTGGAAATCGCCGTCGCCATTCTGGCCGAGATCATCGCCGCGCTGCGCGGCCGTGACGTCTCGTCACCGAAGGGTGACAAGCGATGAAATTCGGTGATTTTGCCACAGCGGAAGCCGAAGGCGCCGTGCTTGCGCATTCCATCCGATTGTCCGATGGCAGCCTTGCCAAGGGGCATGTGCTTGACCGCGCCGATCTCGATCGCCTCGTTGCGGCCAATATCGCCCATGTCACCGCCGCCAAAGTCGAACCTGACGATCTTATGGAAAATGAGGCCGCGACGCGTTTGGCGCGGGCGATCGCTCCGGATCATCTGACGTTTTCCGAAGCGGCGACGGGGCGTGTCAATGTCCATAGCGCGGTCGATGGCCTGTTCGTTGCGAACCGCGCCGCCGTCGACCGGCTGAACAGTGTCGATCCGGCTATCACGCTTGCCTGTCTTGCCGATCATGTGCCGGTGCGTCGTGGCGATATGGTCGCGACCTTCAAGATCATTCCGCTGGCGGTTTCAGGTGAGAAGGTTGCCGCAGGCGTCGACATCCTGCAGCAGACGACCGTCTTCGAGGTGAAGCCATTCAGGCCGCATGCGGTGTCGCTGGTCGCAACCGAATTGCCGTCGCTGAAGACCTCCGTGATGGACAAGACGACGCGTATCCTTTCACAACGGCTACAGCTTGCCGGCAGCACCCTGGAGAGGGAAGAGCGAGTGGCCCATCGCGCGCCAGCGGTCGCGGAAGCGATCGGTAAGGCGCTGCAGGCGGCGGATCAATCGTCGAAGCTCGTCATCGTCTTCGGTGCATCCGCCGTCATCGACGCCGGTGACGTTATCCCCGAGGCGATCCGGCTTGCGGGTGGCCAAGTGATCCAGGTCGGAATGCCGGTCGATCCCGGCAATCTGCTGGTGCTCGGCAGCGTCGGCGATGTTTATGTCGTGGGCGCACCCGGCTGCGCCCGCAGCCCGAAGGAAAATGGTTTCGACTGGGTGCTCGATCGCATCCTTGCCGGCGAGAAGCCGACGCCGCAGGAGATCAGCGGCATGGGTGTCGGAGGGCTTCTCATGGAAATTCAGTCGCGGCCAAGACCGCGCGATATCGCCGTCAAACCGCAAGCACAGATCTCCGTCGCCATCGTGCTTCTTGCCGCCGGCAAGGCGCGCCGCATGGGCGAGGGCGGGCCGCACAAGCTGTTGGCGGAATTTGACGGCATACCTCTGGTGCGTCGCTCGGCCATAACGGCCCTGGCAAGCGGAGCCTCCGCCGTCGTTGCCGTCACCGGCCATCGCCGCGAGGACATCGAACAAGCGCTAGCCGGCCTAGCCGTAGAGCGTGTGCACAATCCGGACTATGCCTCTGGCATGGCAAGCTCGTTGGTTGCAGGCATCAGCACCCCAGCGGCGCAACGGGCTGACGGCGTGCTGGTTATGCTGGCCGACATGCCGGGTGTCACCAGTGGCGACCTGAAGACGCTGATTGCGGCCTTCCGCAAGGCGAACGGCCAGGCGATCGTTCGTGCCGTGTCGCGCGGTAAACGCGGCAATCCTGTCATCCTGCCGCGCGCCGTCTTCGACGCCGTGATGCGGCTCGAGGGCGATGTCGGTGCCCGGCATATCATCGAAACTGCTGGGCTTCCCATCATCGATGCCGACATCGGCGATGCAGCCCATCTTGATGTGGATACGCCCGAAGCCGTATTAGCCGCTGGCGGTATTTTGAAGGGGTAGGGTATGGACAATATTGAGATCGAAGAGATGTTCCAGGCGCTCGGCCCGGTGACGATCAAGCGCATGTTCGGCGGCAAGGGCGTCTATCACATGGGTCGTATCGTCGCTGTCGAAGTGAGCGACGAGATGCTGCTGAAGGCCGATGACGTCAGCGCCCGGGAATTCGAAGCGGCGGGTGCCCGGCGCTGGGCCTATGAGGGGAAGAAAGGCAAACCCGTCAACATGCCCTACTGGTCGATCCCGGACGATGCTTTCGACGATCCGGATATCATGGCCCGCTGGGTGAGGCTCGCTTACGAGGCCGCGGTGCGGGCGGATAAATAGACGTCAGCGGAAGTCTTCTTCGCTCAGATGGGCGATGGTTGCTTTGGCAAAGTCGGAAAGTTGAGTCGGCAGCTCGTCACGGCCGAACCAGCCGAAATCGGAGAGCTTGTCCGGCTCCATCAGGCGCGGTTCGCCTGAAAAATCCCTGCAGACATAGATCAGCGAGATCCAGTGCTGGCGGTCGGCCTCAATGATGACTTCCTCGGTGCAGAGATAATCTATCTTGCCGATGGAAAGACCGCTTTCTTCTTCCGCCTCACGAATAGCGGCATTCGCGGCCGGCTCCATGTGGTCGACCTTGCCGCCCACGATGCTCCAGAAGCCGGCTTCCGGCGCCTTGAGGCGCCTGTAAAGCAACAGTTTTCCGTCTCGCAAAATTGCGAGACCGGTTCCTAATCCTGGGAAATCGATGCCGGGTTTTCCCACGCGCTGCGGGCCTATCAGCCCTTGGCGTTGGCAACGATCAGCATGAAGGCCGGGATATCGTCGCCGAAGCCGACCGGGGTCGGACCGTCGTCCTGATCGCGGTAGCGATTGCGGCGCTCGCGGTTGTCGTCATTGGCAGCAGGGAAGGGACGGTGATTGTTACGAGAACCGTTGTGGGACTTGTTATTGTTCTCAGACTTGCGCTCGTTTCTCACGCTTTCTGCCTTTGCTGGTGCTGCTTCGATCACTTCGACGCCATTATCCTCGACGTCGATATCAGATTTATGACTCGAGGCACTCCGGCCTCCGCGGCTGCGATCACGGTCGCGGCCTCTGCCCTTGGAATCCCGGCGACGGGAAGAACGATCGTCATCCCGGCTTTCTTCGACCGGCGGCAAGGACGACAGGTCGCCATTCAGCCATTCGACCTCTTCGCCGATCAGCTTTTCGATCGCATCGGCATGCTTGGTATCGCGCTTCGTCACGATGGTGAAGGCGGAACCCGAGCGACCGGCACGGCCGGTGCGGCCGATGCGGTGGACATAATCTTCCGAATGGATCGGAACATCGAAATTGAAGACGTGGCCGACATCGGGAAGATCGAGACCGCGCGCCGCAACATCGGAAGCGACGAGAAGCTGGATATTGCCGTCACGGAAGTTCTGCAGCATGGTCGTGCGCGAGCGCTGATCCATATCGCCGTGCAATGCGCCGACCGAGAAGCCATGGCGTTCCAGCGAACGGAAGAGATCGGCAACGTCTTTTTTGCGGTTGCAGAAGATGATGGCGTTCTTCAAATCGGTCTGGGAGCGGATGAGGTCGCGCAACGTGGCGCGCTTCTCGTAATCCTTGCCATGCGAGGCAACGAAACGCTGCGTGACGGTCTTTGCCGTCGAAGCGGGCTTGGCGACTTCGACACGTTCCGGATTCTGCAGGAAGCGGTCGGCCAGCTTCTGGATTTCACCGGGCATGGTGGCCGAGAAGAACAGCGTCTGGCGCGTGAAGGGAATGAGCTTGGCGATGCGCTCGATATCGGGGATGAAGCCCATGTCGAGCATACGGTCGGCTTCGTCGATGACGAAGATTTCGACGGCGCTCATCAACAGCTTGCCGCGCTCGAAATGGTCGAGCAGGCGGCCGGGCGTGCAGATCAGCACATCGGCGCCACGCTCCAGCTTGCGGTCCTGATCTTCGAAAGAAACGCCGCCGATCAGCAGTGCGATGTTCAGGCGATGATTCTTGCCGTATTTCTCGAAATTCTCCGCGACCTGCGCGGCAAGTTCGCGCGTCGGCTCGAGGATCAGCGTGCGCGGCATGCGCGCACGGGCACGACCCTTTTCGAGAAGCGTCAGCATCGGCAGAACGAAGGAGGCAGTCTTGCCGGTACCCGTCTGGGCGATCCCGCAGATATCGCGACGCTGCAGCGCAAATGGAATTGCGCCGGCTTGGATCGGAGTCGGTGTGGTGTAGCCCGCGTCAGTTACCGCGGATAGGACTTTTTGGCTCAGGCCAAGGTCAGCAAATGTTGTCAAAGGGAAAACTATTTCCGTTCCGGTTCGGTCGAACACTCGTGAGTCGACATGCCCTAGCATGCCGCAATGCAGCGCGACATAGAACCAAACACCCGCGAAGTCAAGGAAAGCGGGTGCTTCTGAGAGCTTCAGAGCAATAGATAACGCAATTTTTAGATTAGCGCCACTTTTGTTGCTCGTTTGTCACAATTCTCGCGGTGAAATTGTGCCTAGTCCGTTGATATAACTTGCGAGCTTCATACCTGCATTGATGAAATACATCGGGTCGATCGGACGGCCGTTTTCGCGCACTTCGTAATGTAGATGCGTCCCCGTCGAACGTCCCGTGCTGCCGGCAAGACCGAGGGCGTCGCCGGTTTTGACCGTGTCTCCGATCTTGACCAGTATTTCTTCCATATGGCCGTAACGCGTCGAGATGCCATCGCCGTGGTCGATCTCGACCATGTTGCCATAACCGCCTGTCCATCCGGCGGAGATGACCTTGCCCGGCGCGGTGGCTTTGACCTTTTCCCCGGGGCTGAAATGGAAATCAGTGCCGGTGTGCAGCGCCAGCTTACCGAAGAAGGGATCCTTGCGATTGCCGAAGGGGCTTGTGATCAGTTTGCCCGGTGCAGGATTGCGGAAGGGCAGGCCTTCGGCTGCGCCGCGCACGGTCTCGAGGCGCGTCAACGCGCTATCGAGATCAGCCATGGACTGATCGAATTGATCGACGTTTTCCGGTGCGACATAAGGGCCGCCGACGCCCCCGTCATCATTTGCGGCGCCGTCATCCTTGCTTGCAGCGCTGGCCATCACGGTCGGAACCTTGACGCCAACATTCTGCATGATCGACTGGATCTGATCGGCAGTTTCCGAAGCGCCGGAGGTCAGATGCCTTACGCGGCTCAATTGATCCTGTTCGATATGTTTCAGCGACAATGTCACCTTGGAAAATACCCGGTCGGCACGATCAGCAACGGTTTCAGGGGCAGGAACATAGGCGAGGGTGGAATTGTCGGGGGTCGCATCGGCGGGCTTGCCGCTCGACAGAAGCCTCTCGATCGACTTGAGCCCTCCCGTCAGTTCCGCGTGATCGCCTTTGGCTGCCGCCGCATTTGCACTTGCGGGTGCATCCTTGTTCATCAGGCCGGAACTCTCGGCGCGGTCGAGCAGCGCGTCGAGCTTGCCATGGCGCGATGAAAGGGCCTGCTGCTGCTCCATCAGCTTGTCGACCTTTTCCTCGACGACCTGCTGGTCGAGGAGTTGACGGGACGTGACGCGATCGACCTGGGCGCGCAGAGCCGCAATGCGATCCTCATAGTCGTATTGCATGCGCGCCTGCCGGGCCATGGTGGCGCCGATCAGGTCGTCGCGCAGTACGAGATAGGACGTGGCGAGGAGATAGCCGATGGAAAAGACGCCGACGAGGCAGACGACGAGCGCCGCCATCCATGGGCGTACAGTCATGTGGCGCACGGTATCGCCGCTCGCCACGATTATCGTGTGCTGCCGTTTCTGCTTGCCGAAAACCCGGTTCTGAGGCTTGGCGGTCACCGAGAATCTCCCAATCGATGCGCATCGGCATCCACTGATGACTACACGGAATTATGGTTAACGATTGCTTTCTGCCCCACCCCTAGAAAACAAAAAAACTCTTATAGTTTAGTATGTTATGCATTACTTGTAGACGTGAGCGAGCGGTAGAAGGAAGGTGTCAGGCCGGCTTCGGCGCGGGCAATGTCATTGAACGGCGCCTTCAGCGAACCGCGAAAATTGGCGCGCACCAAATCCTGAAACGTGCGGGCCGGATCGCGCCTTTCGCGGGCGCAGAGGAAACGGAACCATTTAGCGCCGACGGCGACATGGCCCTTTTCATCATTGTAGATCACATCGAGGACAGCAGCGCTCTCCATGTCGCCCGTCTCGCGCATCTTTGCCTGCAGCGCCGGCGTCACGTCGAGGCCGCGCGCTTCGAGAATCAGGGGGACCACGGCGAGACGTGCGGTGAGGTCGTTGCGGGTTGCATGCGCGGCCTGCCACAGACCGTCATGGGCAGGTAGATCGCCATAGTCGGCGCCAAGATCACGGAGACGCGTCCGCACCATACGGAAATGCTTGGCCTCCTCGAATGCGACCTGCATCCAGCCGTCAAAAAAGGAATTGGGCACCGGTTCGGTCGCGAAGCGCGCGACGATATCGAGCGCCAGATCGACAGCGTTGAGCTCGATATGGGCGATGGCATGCAACAGCGCGATGCGGCCTTTGACCGTGTGCAGCGAGCGCTTTTCCATATGCCTCGGCGGCACCAGTTCCGGCTTTTCCGGCCGGCCGGGGCGATCGGCCAATGCCGGATCGAGCGGCGAGCGCAGCGAGAGGGTGCGTGCGAACCAGCGGGTCGCCGATTCCTGGGCAAGCGCCGTCTTACGATCGAGATCGGCCGAGCGGATAGCGGCAATCGCGCCGCCGCGCAGCGAAGTGATGGTCTCGATTTCCACCGGCATGACCACGGGCATCAGAGGTCTTTGACGGCGGCCAAGACCTCTTCGGCATGGCCAGCCACTTTGACCTTGCTCCAAATCCTCACGACCCTGCCGTCCGCACCGATAAGGAAGGTCGAGCGCACCACACCCATATAGGTCCTGCCATACATGCTCTTTTCCCGCCAAACACCGTAAGCTTCTGCGGCGGTCCTTTCTTCATCGGAGGCGAGGGGCACGGACAGGGCGTGCTTCTTCACGAATTTGTCATGGCTTTTGACCGAATCCGGCGACATGCCGAGTATGGCCGCGCCAGCTTTCTCGAAGTCTGCCGCAAGCGCGGTGAAGGAGATCGATTCGGTGGTGCAGGCGGTCGTGTCGTCCTTGGGATAAAAGAACAGCACCAATGGCTTACCGGCAAAATCAGCGAGGCGCACACGGCCACCGCCGTCGCGCGGAAGATCGAAATCTGGCGCTCTGTCGCCGATGCCTAATTCAACCAGAGAGATTTCGGTCACGGGAAAACCTTTCTTTTGCCGGGATTTTGGATGACACCAAATATCAGCCATATATACTGGATCGGTATGCCGTCCACATCGGACGCAGCGTCACCAACAAAATTACGAAAAACGAAAGGGACGCACGGGAGTGATCCGAGGCGAAAAGATTACATTCCGCAAAAAGGATCTCGTCTCGCTCGACCACTTGCCTTCCGCTCAGGTGGACGATCCTTTGATCGTGCATGTCCCCGAGCCGGTCCGCCGCAAGCGCTCGCATGTCTGGCATGTTTGCCGTATTACGCTCGTCTTCACTGCCTTCCTAGCCCTGATCATCGGCGCGATTATCTTCACTATCGAAAACGGCATTTTCGATGAGCCTCTGTCGCAGAAGGCTCAGCTCGCGCTCGATCGGGCGATCGGGCCACGCTACAAGGCTGAAGTCGGCTCGACCGTCGTCCGCTTCACGCCCAGCCTGCGGCTGGAACTTGAAGCCCGCAACGTCAATGTGGTCGACCAGGAGAGCGGCAAGCATCTGTCGACCATGGCGGCGGTCAGCATGTTGCTCGATCCGCTGGCGCTTGTCGAAGGCCGTGTCGAAGTGGCCAGTGTGGCGGCAGAGGGCATCGCGCTCGACGCCTCGCTGCTGCCGCAGGGCGATCCCGTCGACCTGACGGCGCTGCGCGTCGACGCGCTGCCGCAAGCGCTGAAATCAGCCTTCGACAACCTTGATTTCCTCGAGCGTTTCGTCGAGCGCGGCGGCACGAACTCGGTGCGTATTTCCGGTTTTGCCGTCAAGCTGGCGCGGCAGGAGGGCGGCGAGCCGATCTCGCTCGTGGTCGATAATCTCACCTTCGAGCGCAGCGGACCGACATCGCTGCACCTTTACGGACAGGTCGCAGTCAACGGCTCCGTCGCAACGCTGGATGTGCTAGCCGATCAACAGGAGGCTGGCCGCAGCTCTTCGCTGATCGCAAAGGTCGCCAATCTCGATCTGAAGCCGCTGACGATGGCGTATGATCAGAACGGCACGCCGCGCCAGGGCATCATGAGCTTCGCCGGAATGACGGTGACCGCCATCCGTGGCGGCGAAGGTGTCGATCCGAAGCTCAGCGCCTCGATCGATGTCCAGCCCGGCATGCTTTATATGGACCGCGACCCGCAGGATCTCACGCAGGCCAACGTCAACCTCGCCTATAACTTCGATCACCACACGCTTGAGATCGTGCCGTCGAAAGCGCAGTTCGTCGGCACCATGGTGCCATTTTCCGGCGCGCTGATCGACCTCGACCGCATCGACGCCAATGCCGGCAAGGGATTCGGCGTCGACTTCCTGATCCGCGGAGGCACAGCCGCGTCGGCTCTTTCGGGCGAGCAGCCCGTCAGCTTCGACGGTCAGGCGACGGGGCGATTCCTGTCGGCGACCAAGGAATTGCAACTCGAAAACCTGGGTATGTCGACGCCGCTTGGCGCGCTGTTCGGCTCCCTGCATATGAAACTCGGCGACAGCTCGCCGGAAATCAGTTTCGGCGGCCGCGCCGATAAGCTCGATACCGCGGCGATCAAACAGCTCTGGCCGTTCTGGATGGCCTCCAAACCCCGGGTCTGGGTGGAAAAAAACCTCTTCGGCGGCACGGTGACCAATGGAGTTATTTCGGTCTTCATTCCCGCCGGACGACTGGCGCAGGCGGCGAAGACAGGCAAGCTGCAACTCGGAAAGAATGAGTTGCACATCGCCTTTGATATCGACGACACCCGCCTCGACGTTCCGGGCGAGATTCCGCCAATCAGGGACACCAAGGCGCATTTCGATCTGACCGGCCCGACGATGAGCGTCGACATTGCGAGCGGCACCTCCTTTTTCCCTTCAGGCCGTTCGGTGACGCTGAGCGACAGCAATTTCTCGATCCCTTCCGCCTACGACAAGCCGCTGATGGCCGAACTCAAGCTGCAAATATCCGGCTCAGGCGATTCCATCGGCGAGTTGTTGACCTATAAGCCCCTGGAAGTGCTGCAGCGAACCGAATTCAAGCCGGAGAATTTCAACGGCAAGATCGTCGCCAAGGTCGATGCAACGATTGGCTTGATCAGCGACCAGAAGCCGCCGCCGCCAGTCTGGACGGCGAACTTGCAGCTCAATGATGTCGATCTGCTGAAGCCGATGAACAATCGTAAGATTTCCAATCTTACAGGTGAGATCGACGCCGATCCCCAATCCGTGCATCTGGATGCGCAGGCGCAGATTGACGGCATTCCTGCGCAAATCGACATGGTCGAGCCGACGGACGCTAAATCAACGGTCAAACGCAGCCGCGTAATCACCGCCACGCTCACCGATGCCCAGCGCAACAGCGTCATGCCGGGCCTCAACGATATTATCGACGGCCCGATCAAGATAGAAATGACGCGCATCGATGACGATCGCCAAGGCGTCAAGGTCGACCTCGCCAAGGCGGCCTTGACGGTGCCGTGGGTCGGCTGGTCGAAGGGCAGCGGCATCCCCGCCAGCGCCCAGTTCGAGGCTTCCGGGCCTGACAGTCAGACGGTGCTGAAAAACTTCACCCTCAAAGGTGATGGCTTCGGTGTCAGCGGCGATCTCGTCGTCAGCAAGGGCGGCCTGTCGTCGGCTAATTTCGATACCGTCAAGCTTTCCGCGCTCGATGATTTCGCACTGTCGGTCAAGCGCGGCAAAAGCGGCAATTACGACATATCCGTCGCCGGCAACTCGGCCGATCTCCGGCCGGTCCTGGCGCGGTTGAAGACATCGTCAAGCGACAAAGGCGACGACAAGGATGATTCGTCCGGCGCTACGATCCGCGCCAATCTCGACAAGGTCGTCGGTTTCAACGACGAGACGATCGGGAATCTCAAGGGCGTCTATTCCATCGCCGGCGGCCGCACCATCGCTGCGGATTTCTCCGGCCTGACGCGCAGCGGTGAGGCTGTCGTCAGCCAAATGAGCAAGGGCGGAGATGGCGGGACCATTCGCATCACCAGCGGTGATGCCGGCGCAGTGGCGCGTTTTGCCGATCTTTATAAGCATCTGCAAGGCGGCCTGCTCAATCTGTCGCTGCGCTCCACGGGGCCGGATGCCTGGGATGGCTCACTCGATATCCGCAACTTCGCCGTCATCGACGAAAAGAAGCTCTCGACCATCGTTTCCACGCCGAGCGGCAAAAATGGGCGGAGCCTGAATTCGGCCGTCAAACAAAATATCGATACGCGATCACAGAGTTTCGAGCGCGGCTTCGCGCGGCTGGTGCTGCGCAAGGGGACGCTTGCGGTGGAAAATGGCGTTGTCAGAGGCGTGCAAGTGGGCGCAACGTTCCAGGGCACGGTGAAGGACGCGAACGGCAATATGGACCTGACCGGCACCTTCATGCCCGCCTACGGCCTCAACCGGCTATTCGCCGAAGTGCCGATCGTTGGCTTCATCCTTGGCAACGGCAGCGACCGCGGACTGATCGGCATCACATTCAAGCTCACCGGCAGTTTTGAGAAACCGAACTTGCAGATCAACCCGCTGTCGATCATAGCGCCGGGCGTGTTCCGGCAGATCTTCGAGTTCTAAGTAAACGCACGGAGTAGGGCGGTTGCTATCGGCTACGCCGGTCCCATTTCAATTTCCACCACTGTCATCTCATATCGGCAGGCATTGGAGGACATGGGTCATTTTTCACCCGCCAACCGCTCGCGTATGCGTTCCGGCCCACCGATCATGCGTCGAGCGAAGGGGCGATCGGGATCTACAACGCGCCAAAAGGGAGCGGCGCCGCTTTGACTGATTTGTACGAGGTGTCTCTGAACGGTGATAGGGCAGCAGGCATCCGCCCCGTGTTCCTTGGCAAGCGCCCGTCTTATCTCCGCAATATCTGACAACTCGCCTCGTGGGGCCGCCCGAAGCGCCCCAGCGACCATTTCCTCGCTTGGAATCAGCATGCTCTGCGTGAGGCTTCTGCCTTTACGCCTCGTTTTGATCACCGGCAGCTCGTCCATAACTCACCTCCAGAATTGATCTCTGCATAGGACGTACGGAAATGCATCGGTCCGACATGATGGAGCACAAAATTGCTTCCGGCGCCGATATTTCGTCAATGCGGCTTGTTCGGCTATTGCCTAGATCGAGCGCTCAGTCGTTGAAAACGAAGAAGCCGGCGAAATGCGCCGGCTTCTTGCGTTTCAGTGTTGGGCAGCCTCTTAAGCCGCCGGATGGATCAGAATGTGCTTCTTCTTGCCGAGCGAAAGCTTGATGACGCCATCTGCGGTGATTTCGCCGCTGCCGATCACCTTGCGTTCGTCGCTGATCGCCTGATCGTTGATACGCACGGCGCCGCCCTGGACGTGACGGCGGGCTTCGCCGTTCGAGCCGGCGAGACCTGCGCGGACGATCAGCGAAAGCAGCCCGATGCCTGCGTCAAGTTCGGACGCGGGAACGTCGACGGATGGCAGGTTTTCGGAAAGGCCGCCTTCCTCAAAGGTCTTGCGTGCGGTTTCGGCCGCAAGTTCGGCTGCTTCGCGGCCATGCAGGATCGCCGTGACTTCCGTCGCGAGGATCTTCTTGACCTCATTGATCTCCGAGCCGGCGAGCGCGGAGAGGCGCGCGATCTCGTCCATCGGCAGCGTGGTGTAGAGCTTCAGGAAACGAGATACGTCCGCATCCTCGGTGTTGCGCCAGTATTGCCAGAAGTCGTAGGCCGAGAGCAGGTCGGCGTTCAGCCAGACCGCACCCGAGGCCGACTTGCCCATCTTGGCGCCGGAGGAGGTGGTGAGCAGCGGCGAAGTCAGTGCGTAGAGCTGCGGCGTACCCATGCGGTGGCCGAGATCGATGCCGTTGACGATATTGCCCCACTGATCCGAACCGCCCATCTGCAGGCGGCAATCGTAACGTTTGGCGAGCTCCACGAAATCGTAGGCCTGCAGGATCATGTAGTTGAATTCGAGGAAGGACAGCGACTGTTCGCGATCCAGGCGCATTTTGACGCTCTCGAAAGACAGCATGCGGTTGACGGAGAAGTGCCGGCCGACGTCACGCAGGAATTCGAGGTAGTTGAGCGAGCGCAGCCACTCCGCATTGTTGATCATCAATGCGTCTTTGGGGCCTTCGCCATATGTCAGGTAGTTGGAGAAGACGCGCTTGATCGAGGCGATGTTGCTTTCGATCGTATCGACCGTCATCAACTGACGCGATTCCTCCTTGAAAGAGGGGTCGCCCACCATGCCGGTGCCGCCGCCCATGAGCGAGACGGCGCGGTGACCGGTCGCCTGCAGCCAATGCAGCATCATGATCTGGATCAGCGAGCCCGCATGCAGGCTCGGCGCCGTCGGGTCGAAGCCGATATAGGCCGTCACGGTTTCCTTGGCGAACAGAGAGTCGAGGCCGGCTTCATCGGAAATCTGGTGGATGAAGCCGCGCTCTTGCAGGGTGCGCAGGAAATCGGATTTGAACTCAGCCATGATCTTGGTCTCTCGGGGCGCCGCAGGTGTACTAGGCGGCGAAGTCGCTGTTGTTGAATGTCGCCGGGCGCGTTTAGCATCGATTTGCCGACGCGTCATCATTTTGGTGGAACGGATAGAAAGTTTCGGCGGGGGTAGGTCTGTAAATGGGCGTGTCCGAACGTGAATAGATCGCAACATCGCCCCGAAGCCGCCGGGGACATGCCGCGCATTCGCCCAAATCCAATCCTAATGTTCTATGCTGACTGGGGTGTGCGTCGCGTGTTTCGTGGAAGAAACGAGTATGTCACCAATGCTTTCGATGATGGGATCGTCACTCAGAAAGACGATCCGGGCATTCTTTGCCATGATGTTGGTTTTGGCTGGTATCGCTGTTGCAAGCGCAGCCGCAGCCCAAGGTTCCCCCGAAAAGAGAATAGCGCTTGTGGTGGGCAATGCCGCCTACCAGGCAGGCGCCTTGCCGACGCCGGCGAATGATGCCGGCCTGATTGCGCAAACGCTGCAGGCCGCCGGCTTCGATGTGATCGGCGCGCGCGACCTCGACCAGAACGGGTTACGCGACGCGATGAGGGACTTTCTGACGAAAGCGAATGCGTCAGGTCCCGATACCATCGTTTTCGTCTATCTGGCGGGCTACGGAGTGCAGTATCAGGGCGATAATTATTTCGTGCCTGTGGACGCTCAAATAGCCAATGCCACGGATGTTCCACTCCAGGCCGTGCGGACGAGCGATTTCACCAAATCGCTGGCCGCTCTCAACAATCGCGGCAGCATCGTCGTGCTCGATGCGGCGAGGGCCAATCCATTCGTGCAGTCCAATCAGCCGCTCGCCGGTGGCCTGGCGCTTGTCGATCCCGACGCCAATCAGTTGATCGCCTTCAATGCGGCACCCGGTACGGTCGCGCCGCAGGAGGCAGGCCCCTATGGTTCCTATGCGCATGCGCTGGCGGAGATGATCCGCGTCGGCGGCCTGTCGCTCGGCGATGTGTTCGACCGGACACGACTGCGGGTTAGCGATTTGACCAAGGGCGCGCAGATCTCGTGGAATGCCTCCAAATTCAACAACGCCTTCACCTTCTTCGATCGCGGCCCCAATGCGCCAGCCGCTCAGGTTTCCAGCTACGATAATGCTGCGATCCGAACGAAGGCGATCCGCGATTTCGACGAACGGGATGCCTATTTCGCCGCGCTCGATCGCGACACGATGCGGGGCTATGAGGATTTCCTGGCCGCCTATCCGAACGACCCCATGGCGAGGCGGGTGCGCGCCATCATGGCCGCCCGTCGCGAAGCAATCACTTGGCGCGAGACCTGGGTTGCGGACACGCCAGAGGCCTATTGGTCCTACCTAAGACGCTATCCGCGAGGTCCTCATGTCTGGGATGCCCGGCGCCGCCTGGAACATTTCGAGGCAGCACTTGAACCGCCGTCGTCGTTCACCGTGATCGAATATGACGTGCCGCCACCGCCGCCGCCTGAAATCGTCTATGTCGACCGGCGCGTCCTTTATTTCGATGATGCCGACTTCGGTTACGCTCCGCCGCCGCCCGTCGTCTTCCTGGCGCCGCCGCCACCGGATTTCGTCGTGCTTGAGCCGCCGCGGTCTTCGGTCGATCTCTACGTATTGCCGGACCCGGTCTTTGTTCCGGTTCAAGAATGGGTCGAGCCGCCACGCGATGTCGCGCCGCCCCAAAACAACATCTACTTCAACAACATCCACAACACCGTCGTAAACAATACGACCGTGAACGAAAACGGGGCTGCACCTACCGCACCGGGGCTGACGACAGGACAGAAGCTCGGCGCCGCAGCCGTCATCGCCGGAGCGGGCGCGGCGGCGATGCACGTTGCCTTGCCGCCTTCGGTGCAAAAGAAGGCCGCGGTTCTGCAGAAGCAGACTCCGGCTCCAGCCGTCAAAGCGGCGCCCGCAACCGCTCCGGCGGTGGCACCTTCGGTTCAGCCACAGACTGGAAACGCTGCCGCTCACACACTTCCCGGTGCCAGTGGCCAGCCCCTACCGCCTGCCGGCAAGGTGCCGAACAATCAGGGAGCGCCTCAGGCAAAGCAGCCGCTACCACCTGCTGGCAACACGCCTGCTGTGAAGGGTCAAAATCAGGTTGCAAAGACACCGGCACCTCAGGCGGCTCCAAGCGTGAAGCAGAATTCTGTTGCCGCAGCCCCGAAACCCAATGCTCATGGCCAGCCGGTGAATCCAGCGACGCCGCCCGTTGTCGCCAAGGTTCCCCCGAAACCCAATGCGGTCGTTAATAGACAGCCGCAGGTCGGCAACCAGCCACATGTCGCTGCGGCGCCGCCACGACATGTCAATCCGCCCGCTGCCCAACCAAAGCCTGCGCCTCATGTAGCCGTGCAGCAGCAGGCACCCGCTCCGAAACCACAGGCTCAACCTCGGCCACAACCCCAGCCAAGGGTCGTCCAGCAGCAGGCACCGGCTCCGAAGCCGCAGGCTCAACCCAGGGCGCAGCCTCAGCCGCAGGCAAAGAAACCGCCACCCGCGCCGCAAAAACCTCCGGAAAAGAAGAAGTGCGGTGCTCCGGGCCTGCCTGCATGCCAGTGATTGAATAATATCTCGCGATGATCTGAAGGCCCGCTTCGGCGGGCCTTTTCCATCAGGATTGCCGCCTGATCGCGCTTGTTGAAATCCTGCCGTGCGTTTAGCACTTATGCGGCGTATCGCGGGCTTCAGATCCATCACGAAAGCAGGCAGGCAAATGAGTGACACCATCATACTCGAAACCCCGCGCCTGATTCTAACGATGTGGGACAAAAATGATGCCGAAATGATTCGGCAACTGCATTCGACCATCGAGACGACGCGTTATCTTTCCGGCGCCGCTCCCTGGACTTTGGAGAAGGCCGAGGATCGCCTGAAAAGCTGGTTTGGCGAGCAGGCCGGCGACGGCGTGACGAAATACAAGATGCTCCGACGCGACGACGGCCGTTTCATCGGCCGGGCCGGCTTCTCCCGGTTTCAGGAGGAGCGCGACCGCGGCGAATTCGAGCTCGGCTATTCCATCCGCCAGGACGCCTGGGGAAACGGCTATGCGACCGAAATTGCGGGCGCGCTTGCCGACTGGTTTTTCCAACGCGGTTTCGCCAGCCAGTTCATCGCCTTCACGCATCCGGAAAACACCGCGTCGCAGCGGGTTCTCCGCAAGATCGGCATGCAATACCGTTCGCCGATCATCATTGATGGCGTTTCAGGTCTTTGTTTTAAGATGTCGCGGTAACGCATACCTTCGCCCCAACGAGGAGAAGGCCGAGCGAAGCTCGGGTTGAGGGGGCGTCATTGGGAGGTGATATTGCTTTTCAGCAGCTCGCCGCCGCGATGCGACGAGCCCCCATTCGCCTTTCGAGCACCTTCTCCCCGAGGGGAGAAGGGAATAAAATTACCTGATCCTCTTGGCTGCCGGTTCCGGCACCAGTTCGCCGTTCAGACGACGGTCGAGGTAGTCTTCGCATTCGCCGAGCAGCGTATCGACTTGGCCGTTGAAGAAGTGGTTGGCGCCGGGGACGACCTTGTGGGTGATGAGGATGCCCTTTTGCGTCTTCAGCTTTTCGACGAGGCCGTTGACGTCTTTTTCCGGGGCGACCTTGTCGGAATCACCGTTGATGATCAGGCCGGAGGACGGGCAGGGCGCCAGGAACGAGAAGTCGTAGATGTTCGGCTGCGGCGCAATCGACATGAAGCCTTCGATTTCCGGGCGGCGCATCAGAAGCTGCATGCCGATCCAGGCGCCGAAGGAATAGCCGGCGACCCAGCAGCTCTTGGAATCCGGATGCAGGCTCTGCACCCAGTCGAGCGCCGATGCGGCATCCGACAATTCGCCGGCACCATGGTCGAATTCGCCCTGGCTGCGGCCGATGCCGCGGAAATTGAAGCGAAGCGTCGTGAAACCGCGCTTCTGGAACATATAGAAGAGCTGGTAGACGACCTGATTGTTCATCGTGCCGCCGAATTGCGGATGCGGGTGCAGGATAATCGCTATCGGGGCGCTCTTTTCCTTGGAGGGCTGATAGCGGCCTTCAAGGCGGCCTGCGGGGCCGTTGAAAATAACTTCGGGCATCGATACTCCGGCTCTTCTTTTTCTGCGTTCAAACCATGTGGGACGCAGCAAGTTGACTTGACTAATGCGCTCATCTTTTCTAGAACGCAGTTTAGAACAATTCGAAACTTGGCACGATCTTCCACGCGTTGTTTGTGCAACGGTTTGTGGAACGTGTCATAAGGCATGCCCGGCTGAAATTTCAAGGAAAATGAGCCGGGCACAACAAGGCTTCGTCAGGCAGGAAGAAGATTATGGCGGCAACGCGCCTTTATCTCGACTGGAATGCCACCGCACCGCTTCATCCGGCGGCGCGCGACGCTATGTTGCACGCCTTGGACCTCTATGGAAACCCCAATTCTGTTCATGGCGAAGGCCGTGCCACCCGGGCGGCGATCGAAGCCGCGCGCCGGCAGGTCGCAAGTCTGACGGGCGCCGAACCAGCGCATGTCGTCTTTACCAGCGGCGCGACTGAAGCCGCCAACATGGTGCTGACGCCGGAATTCCGCATGGGCCGCACGCCGCTTGCGATCGGCCATCTCTATATATCGGCAATCGAGCATCCCGCGCTGCGCGAAGGCGGTCGTTTCCCAAAGGAAAAGATCAGCGAAATTCCGGTGACTTCGGACGGTGTCGTCGATCTGCTTGCGCTGGAAGCGATGCTTTCTGCGCATGACAAGGCAAGCGGGCTGCCGATGGTGGCGATCATGCTTGCCAACAACGAAACCGGTATTCTGCAGCCCGTATACGAAGCGGCTCGCATCGTGCAGGCATTCGGCGGCATTTTCGTCGTCGACGCCGTGCAGGCGGCAGGCCGGATTCCGATCGATATCAACGAGATCGGCGCCGATTTCCTCATCGTCTCGTCGCATAAGATCGGCGGACCGAAGGGGGCCGGCGCGCTCGTCTCCCGCGGCGAAGTGCTGATGCCAAAGCCGCTGATTCATGGTGGCGGACAGGAAAAAGGGCATCGTTCCGGCACCGAGAACGCGCTGGCCGTCATCGGCTTCGGTGCGGCCGCTGTGGCTGCCATTGCTGAGTTCGATAGCCGCAACGCGGCCGTCGCGAAACTTCGCGATCGGCTGGAGGAGGGCATGCGGATTGCCGCGTCGGATGTCATTATACATGGCGAAGGCGGTCCCCGCGTGCCAAATACCAGTTTCTTCACCCTGCCGGGGTTGAAGTCCGAAACCGGACAGATCGCCTTCGATCTCGAAGGAGTGGCGATTTCGGCGGGCTCCGCCTGTTCCTCCGGCAAGGTGGGCGAAAGCCATGTGCTGATGGCGATGGGTTGCGACCCCAAGCTCGGGGCGCTGCGTATTTCGCTTGGATTTGCGACGACCGAAGAGGATGTCGAGCGCGCGATTGCTGCGTTTGGCAGAATTGCCGGGCGGCGTAAACCCGCCGGAGCTGCGGCCTAACGGCCACAATTTTGCGGAAACGCAAATTTCCGCTTGCCAAGCGGGCTGAAAAGTCCCTTTTGGCCGACTACATAGAGGGTAGACATTTCAGTCTGCCGCAACGTTGACAAGCTGCCGGACCTTGGATCCGGCGAGATTGGAGAACGACATGCCTGCAGTCCAGGAAACGGTTGATCAGGTCCGCCTGATCGACGTGGACCAGTATAAGTACGGTTTCGAGACCACCATCGAGGTGGAAAAGGCTCCCAAGGGTCTTTCCGAGGACATTATCCGCTTCATCTCTGCCAAGAAGCAGGAACCGGAATGGATGCTGGAATGGCGCCTTGAGGCTTATCGCCGCTGGCTGACGCTTGAAGAGCCGACATGGGCGCGCGTCGACTATCCGAAGATCGACTTCAACGACATTCACTATTATGCCGCGCCGAAGAAGTTCGCCGGTCCGAAATCGCTCGACGAAGTCGACCCGGAACTGCTGAAGACCTATGAAAAGCTCGGCATTCCGCTGCGCGAGCAGGAAATTCTTGCCGGCGTCGAGAAGCCGAAGATCGCCGTCGATGCGGTGTTCGATTCGGTTTCGGTGGTCACCACCTTCAAGGAAGAGCTGAAGAAGGCCGGCGTGATCTTCATGTCGATCTCGGAGGCGATCCGCGAGCATCCCGATCTCGTGCGCAAATATCTCGGCTCCGTCGTTCCGACGACCGACAATTTCTATGCGACGCTGAATTCGGCCGTGTTCACCGATGGCTCCTTCGTCTTTGTGCCGAAAGGCGTGCGGTGCCCGATGGAACTTTCCACCTATTTCCGCATCAACGAGAAGAACACCGGCCAGTTCGAGCGCACGCTGATCATCGCCGAAGAGGGAGCTTATGTCTCCTATCTCGAAGGCTGCACGGCGCCGCAGCGCGATGAAAACCAATTGCATGCGGCCGTAGTCGAGCTGATTGCGCTCGACGACGCCGAAATCAAGTATTCGACCGTTCAGAACTGGTATCCGGGCGACAAGCACGGCAAGGGTGGCATCTATAACTTCGTCACCAAGCGTGGCGATTGCCGCGGCGTCCGCTCGAAGATCTCCTGGACCCAGGTCGAGACCGGTTCGGCGATCACCTGGAAATATCCGTCCTGCATCCTGCGCGGCGACGACAGCCGCGGCGAGTTCTACTCGATCGCCGTCTCCAACGGCCATCAGCAGGTCGACAGCGGCACCAAGATGATCCATCTCGGCAAGAACACGTCGAGCCGCATCATCTCGAAGGGTATTGCCGCCGGCGTGTCGCAGAACACCTATCGCGGCCAGGTCTCGGCACATCGCCGCGCGACGAATGCCCGTAACTTCACCCAGTGCGACTCGCTGCTGATCGGCGACAAGTGCGGTGCGCATACGGTGCCCTATATCGAGGCGAAGAACTCGTCCGCGCATTTCGAGCACGAGGCCACGACGTCGAAGATCTCCGAAGATCAGTTGTTCTACTGCCTGCAGCGCGGCATTCCCGAGGAAGCAGCGATCGCGTTGATCGTCAATGGCTTCGTCAAGGAAGTCCTGCAGGAGCTGCCGATGGAATTCGCTGTCGAAGCGCAGAAGCTGATCGGCATCTCGCTCGAAGGCAGCGTCGGCTGACGTCCACGAAACAGAATTAGCTTTGGCGCGCCACGCGCGCCGCACCTTCATTCCTTCGATAGGATTCTACTATGCTTGAAATCAAGAACCTGCACGCCCGCATCGCCGAAGATGGCACCGAGATCATTCGCGGTCTGGACCTGACGGTGAAGGCCGGCGAAGTGGCTGCTATCATGGGGCCGAACGGCTCCGGCAAGTCGACGCTCTCCTATATCCTTTCCGGCCGCGACGACTACGAGGTGACGGAAGGCGATATCCTGTACAACGGCGAGAGCATTCTGGAACTCGACGCCGCCGAGCGCGCCGCCAAGGGTATCTTCCTTGCCTTCCAGTATCCGGTCGAAATCCCCGGCGTTGCCACCATGCAGTTCTTGAAGGTGGCGATGAACGAGCAGCGCAAGGCGCGCGGCGAAGCCGAACTGACGACGCCTGACTTCATGCGCCGCGTCAAGGACGCTGCCGGCAAACTGCAGATCAACACCGAGATGCTGAAGCGCCCGCTGAACGTCGGCTTCTCCGGCGGTGAGAAGAAGCGTGCCGAAATCCTGCAGATGGCGCTTCTGGAGCCGCAGCTCTGCGTGCTCGACGAAACCGACTCCGGTCTCGATATCGATGCGCTGAAGATCGTCGCCGATGGCGTCAACGCGCTGCGTTCGCCCGACCGCGCCGTGATCGTCATTACCCACTATCAGCGTCTGCTCGACTATATCGTTCCGGACACCGTGCACGTCCTCTACAAGGGCCAGGTGATCAAGTCCGGTGACAAGACGCTGGCGCACGAACTCGAAGCCAACGGCTATGCCGATATCATCGGGGCTGCGGCCTGATCGGGGCGGAAAGGATACGTCGATGAACATTCAGACGACGAGCCGTCTGACCGCCGCTGAGACGGCGCTGATCGAGGCTTATAACAACCAGTTGGGCGATCTGCCGGGCGATGGCGACGTGCTCGCCGTCCGCGACCGCCTGCTGGACGATCTCAAGACCGCAGGCTTGCCGACGCGCCGCTTCGAAGCCTGGCACTATACCGATTTCAAGAACCTGCTACGTTCGGTTCCGACAGACCTCGGCGCCGGCAGTGTCGAGACCCTGTCGCCGACCGTTCCCGGTTCGGCCGTTCTGCCGGTTCTACAGGGCAGCGCGAATGACAAGACTTCGGTCGATGGCCTGGTCGTTCGCCGCTATGCCGATAGCCTGGCGGATGGTACCGCCGCCGCAAGATTGACCGCGCTCGGCAGGGACGACGCCATCGGCCGCATCAACGGCAGCTTCGTGCGCGATGGCTATGTCATCGAGTTTCCCGATGGGACCGAGCTTGACGCGCCGCTGGAGATCCAGTTCGTGCATGCTGGCGGCCAGATCCACAGCCGGCTACCGGTCTCCTTCGGCGCAGATGTCAAGGCGACCGTGATCGAGCGCCATCAGGCTGTGCCCGGTGCTGCTGCGTTGGTCTCCTCGGTCAGCGACATCAAGATCGGCAAGGGTGCCGAAGTGACCTGGATCATCCTGCAGGAGCAGGGAACCGAGGATACGCATCTCGGCCAGATCCGCGTCGACCTCGGCGCGGATGCGAAGCTGAAGCTGTTTGTCATCAATGCCGGCGGCAAGCTGGTGCGCCAGGAGCTGCATGTGAAGGTCACGGGCGAGGGCTCCGACCTCGTGCTGCGCGGCGTCAACCTGCTCGGTGGCGACACGCATACCGATGTGACGCTGGTGCTCGGCCATGACGTACCGCATACGGGTTCGACGGAGATCGTTCGCAACGTGGTGTTCGACCGCGCCCGCGGCATCTTCCAGGGCATGATCCGTGTCGCTCCGGATGCACAGAAGACCGATGCCCGCATGGCCTGCAACACGCTGCTGATGTCCGACGATGCCGAATTCTCCGTCAAGCCGGAGCTGGAAATCTTCGCCGACGACGTGCAGTGCGGCCATGGCGCGACGGTTGCCGATATCGACGAGAACCATCTCTACTACATGATGGCCCGCGGCATTCCCCGGAACAAGGCTCGCGCCATGCTGGTCAATGCCTTCGTGGCCGAAATTATAGAAGAGCTGGAAGACGAAGCCCTGGTCGAGGCGCTGGAAGGCGTTATTTCGGCCTGGCTGGAAAATCACGCCTGATTGGAGCAATGCTCGTGGACAAGATCGTACCAGTCACCGCCTATGACGTCGACGCGATTCGCCGGGATTTTCCGATCCTGTCGACTACCGTTCATGGCAAACCGCTGGTCTATCTCGACAACGGTGCATCAGCTCAGAAGCCGCAAAGCGTGATAGATGCGATATCGCACGCCTATTCCAGCGAATATGCCAACGTGCATCGTGGCCTGCACTTCCTCTCCAATGCGGCCACCGAAGCCTATGAGGCTGCACGCGAAAAAGTGCGCCGCTTCCTGAATGCGCCCTCGGTAGACGATATCGTCTTCACCAAGAACTCGACCGAGGCGATCAATACCGTCGCCTATGGCTGGGGCATGCCCAAACTCGGTGAGGGCGACGAGATTGTTGTGTCCATCATGGAGCATCATTCCAACATCGTGCCCTGGCATTTTATCCGCGAGCGGCAGGGCGCCAAGCTGGTCTGGGTGCCGGTGGATGACGATGGCGCTTTCCATGTCGAGGATTTCGAAAAGAGCCTGACGGAGCGCACCAAGCTCGTCGCGATCACCCATATGTCGAATGCGCTCGGCACGATCGTCCCGGTCAAGGAAGTCTGCCGAATCGCCCATGAACGCGGCATTCCGGTGCTGATCGACGGATCGCAAGGCGCCGTGCACCTGCCCGTCGACGTGCAGGACATCGATTGCGACTGGTACGTTATGACCGGTCACAAGCTCTACGGCCCTTCGGGGATCGGCGTGCTTTACGGCAAGAAGGACAGGTTGCGCGAGATGCGCCCCTTCCAGGGCGGCGGCGAGATGATCTTCGACGTCACCGAGGACAACGTGACCTACAACGATCCGCCGCATCGTTTCGAAGCCGGCACCCCGCCCATCGTCCAGGCGATCGGGCTCGGCTTCGCGCTCGACTATATGGAGAGCGTCGGCGGGGAGGCGATCGCGCGGCACGAGGCCGATCTCGCGGCTTATGCAGCGGAACGGCTGCGGGAGATCAATTCGCTGCGCGTTTTCGGCACGGCACCCGGTAAAGGCGGCATCTTCTCCTTCGAGCTCGCAGGTATCCATTCTCACGACGTTTCGATGGTGATCGATCGTCAGGGCGTTGCCGTGCGCGCAGGCACGCATTGCGCCCAACCGCTCTTGAAACGCTTCGGCGTGACCTCCACATGCCGTGCATCGTTCGGCATGTACAATACCCGTGCCGAGGTGGATGCCCTGGCCGATGCGCTGGAATATGCGCGTAAATTCTTTGCCTAAGGAGGCAAGCGATGTCACTCGATGAAAGCGAACAGAAGATCGACGTGCGCGAGGGCATCGTGCATTCCAGCATTCCCGAGGCCGAGCTGGCACGCCTCAGCGACGATGTCATCGCCGCGCTGAAGACGGTCTATGACCCTGAAATTCCGGCCGACATCTTCGAACTCGGCCTGGTCTACAAGATCGACATCGAAGACGATCGCGTGGTGAAGATCGTCATGACGCTGACTGCGCCGGGTTGCCCGGTCGCCGGCGAAATGCCGGGCTGGGTCGAAAACGCGGTCGGCGCCGTCGAAGGCGTTTCCGGCGTCCAGGTCGCCATGACCTTCGACCCGCCATGGACGCCGGATCGCATGTCGGAAGAGGCGCAGGTGGCAGTCGGCTGGTATTGAAGCTTTAAGCCGCTCGCTTTACATTATGACTCGAAGCACCGGATCTTGACCCCGGTTGCATTTAAGTGGGCATCGGCTGATCCGAAAACCGGATCCACTTTTCGGGCCGATGCCAGAGGAGAATAAGCCCATGGGCTTTGCAGTGATGAGCATGACGGATGACGCTGCGGCGCGCGTCAAGGCAATCGTCGAGAATTCCGGTCCTGATGCTAAGGGCGTTCGCGTCGGCATCAAGAAGGGCGGCTGCGCCGGGATGGAATATACCATCGACCTCGTAACCGAACCGAATGCCAAGGACGACCTGATCGAGCGCAACGGCGCCAAGGTCTGGGTGGAGCCGTCAGCGGTGCTTTATCTGCTTGGCACCGAAATGGGCTTTGAAACCACGACGCTGCGCTCCGGTTTCACCTTCACCAATCCCAACCAGACATCGGCCTGCGGCTGCGGCGAATCCGTCGAGTTGAAGCCCGCCGATCTCGCTGCTTTGGCGGCACAGCGTCAGGCGGCTCCGGCTGTCTGAGCATCCTTACGCCGCCTTGTATCAGGCGGCGTCCGATTTCCGGTCGATCACCGGCACCGGCGTCAATGTCAGGCCAAGCGCCTTCACGACCTTCAGAATCGTCGCAAATTCCGGATTTCCGTCGCCGCTGAGCGCGCGATAGAGCGCCGAGCGGTTCATGCCGACGTCCTTGGCAAGCTTGCTCATGTTGCGCGTTCGCGCCACGGCGCCAAGTGCCTTGGCTATAGAGGAGGGATCGTCGGTTTCGAAAGCGGCTGCAATATAGCCGTCTATAGCGTCCATGCTGATGGGGCTTTCCTCATCCATCCTATATGCCTTTCCGTATAAGCCAGTCGCGGATGAGAGCGGGCTCGCTTGCATGCAAGCCATGTCCCGTGGGCAGCACATAGGCGCTGACATCTGCGTGGCAGTTCTCAAATTGATTTTTGACGAGCACGGCGTCAGCGGCTTCCCGGCGCTGATCGTGTTCGCCTGCAATGATTAGGACCGGCAGGCCAGTCATTGGCGGAAAAGCCGCCTCTGGTGCCGGAGAAAGTGGGCGCAGCAAGATGGCTCCAGAGGCCAAGCTCGGTTGAGAGCGTAGAATCGACGTGGCCATGATCGCCCCATTGGAAAAACCAAGGAGGATCGGCGCTTGCTTCAGCATGAGCCCGGCGATGAACCGACAGAGCAACTCCGTCTGCAAGCCGAGATCGTCATAGTCGAGACTACGATCAGGATTGCGGCGAAAGAAGGCAAAACCGCCTTCCCATTCCACGGCGCCACGCAAGGACATATAGGGTCGCTGCGGCGCCATCTCATCGGCAAGAGGAATGAGGTCAGCCTCACTTCCGCTGCTGCCATGCAGCAGAAGAAGCGGCGGAAAGGAAGAACCTTCCCGTCCGGCAATGAGATGAAATTCTGGCAGTTCCGGCATGATATCCGACTTCCAGCGCCGTCTTTCGTCGCGCTAAAGCTCGTCGCGATCTTTCAGATTCGCTCCCGCGCTTTAGCTCCTTGTTTGTGCAGGTCGTTTTCGCAAAACCGCCGCACACTTTTGCGCGACATGCATTGTCAAAAACGCCGCGCGTCCGATCGGACACGCGGCGCTGTCATAGTGATTTTTCGCGATAGATTTATGTCGGCCATGAGCGAAGCGGCTGAGCCGCTTCGCTTTTTTGGAAACATTTACTCCGCGGCTTCAGCGTAGGCCTCTACTGGCGGGCAGGTGCAGATGAGGTTTCGATCGCCGTAGACATTATCGACACGATTGACGGGCGACCAGTATTTGTCGACCCGGAAGGCACCCGGCGGGAAGCAGGCCTGTTCGCGGGAATAGGGCCGGTTCCATTCGCCGACGAGGTCCTCGACCGTGTGCGGCGCGTTTTTCAGCGGGTTGTCGGTCTTATCCATCCGGCCTTCTTCGATGGCGCGGGCTTCCTCGCGGATCGCCAGCATCGCCTCGCAGAACCGGTCAAGCTCGGCCTTGGTCTCTGATTCGGTCGGCTCGATCATCAGCGTGCCGGCAACAGGCCAGCTCATGGTCGGGGCGTGGAAGCCGCAATCGATCAGGCGCTTGGCAACATCGTCGACCGTGACGCCGGCGCTGTCGACCAGCGGACGCGTGTCGATGATGCATTCATGCGCCACACGGCCAGTCTTCGACTTATAGAGCACGTCGTAAGCGCCATTCAGCCGCGCCGCGATGTAGTTGGCGTTGAGGATCGCAACCTTCGTCGCCTGTGTCAGCCCTTCGCCGCCCATCATCAGGCAATAGCTCCAGGAGATCGGCAGGATTGAAGCCGATCCGAAAGCCGCCGCAGACACCGCGCCACTGCGACCGTCCGTCTCCGGATGCCCGGGCAGGTGTGCCGCCAGATGCGCCTTGACGCCGATGGGACCCATGCCGGGACCGCCGCCGCCATGCGGAATGCAGAAGGTCTTGTGCAGGTTCAGGTGGCTGACATCGGAACCGATGTCGCCGGGACGGGAGAGGCCGACCATGGCGTTCATATTGGCGCCATCGAGGTAGACCTGACCGCCGTGCATATGCACAAGATCGCAAATCTCCTTCACCGTCTCTTCGAAGACGCCGTGCGTCGACGGATAGGTGATCATGCAGCAGGAGAGATTATCAGCGTATTGCTCAGCCTTGGCACGGAAATCCGCCATGTCGATATCGCCGTCATCGCTGACTTTGACGACGACCACCTTCATGCCGGCCATCTGTGCGGATGCCGGATTGGTGCCGTGCGCCGAGGTCGGGATCAGGCAGATGTCGCGGTGGCCCTGGCCATTGGCGATGTGGTAGTTGCGAATGGTGAGCAGGCCGGCATATTCGCCCTGCGCGCCGGAATTCGGCTGCATGGAGAAGGCGTCATAGCCCGTCACCGCGCAGAGCTTTTCCGTCAGGTCATCGATCATCTCGCGATAACCGAGCGCCTGGTCGGCCGGGACGAAAGGATGAATATCCGAGAATTCCGGCCAACTTATTGGCAACATCTCAGCCGTTGCATTAAGCTTCATCGTACAGGAGCCGAGCGGAATCATGGAGCGGTCGAGCGCCAGATCGCGGTCGGAGAGCCGGCGGATATAGCGGGTCATCTCGCTTTCGGCACGGTTCATGTGGAAGATCGGATGCGTCAGATATTCGCTGGCGCGCAGCATATTCTTTGGAAGACGATAGCCGGATTCGAAGTCGGCGAGACGGAAGTTGCCGCCGAACGCACGCCAGACCGCTTCGAGCGTTGCCGGACGCGAGCGCTCGTCGAGGCTCATGCCGATCTTAGTTTCGCCTACCTTGCGCAGATTGACGCCTTCGGCGACAGCCGCGCGCAGGATCAGGCCTTGCATGTGACCGACCTCGACGGTGATCGTGTCGAAGAAGGTCTCCGGTTCGATCTTGTAGCCGAGCTTTTCCAGCCCCTTTGCCATCAATACGGCCTTCTGATGCACCTGCTGGGCAATAGCCTTGATGCCCTGGGGACCGTGGAAGACGGCATACATGGACGCCATGACGGCGAGCAGCACCTGTGCGGTGCAGATGTTCGACGTCGCCTTTTCGCGGCGGATATGCTGTTCGCGCGTCTGCAGCGACAAGCGATAGGCACGGTTGCCGCGGGCATCGACGGAAACGCCGACCAGGCGGCCGGGCATGGAGCGCTTATAGGCGTCCTTGACGGCCATGTAAGCGGCATGCGGACCGCCATAGCCGACCGGCACGCCGAAGCGCTGCGATGAGCCAATGGCGATATCCGCACCCATTTCGCCGGGCGATTTCAGCAGCGTCAGCGCCAGCGGATCGGCGGCAACGACGGCGATGGCGCCGGTCTGATGCAGCCTTGAGATCAGGCCGGTGAAGTCATTGATGTGACCATGTGTACCCGGATATTGGAAAATGGCACCGAAGACATCGACGGGATCGAGATCGGTGAAGGGATTGCCGACGACGACGGTCCAGCCGAGCGGCTCGGCGCGGGTCTTGATCAATGCGATGGTCTGCGGATGGCAATCCGCGTCGACGAAGAAGGCCCTGGCTTTGGATTTCGCCACGCGCTCTGCCATCGCCATGCCTTCGGCGGCAGCGGTCGCTTCATCAAGCAGCGAGGCATTGGCAACATCAAGGCCTGTCAGATCGCAGATCATCGTCTGGTAATTCAGCAGTGCCTCGAGGCGGCCCTGGCTGATTTCCGGCTGGTAGGGCGTATAGGCCGTGTACCAGGCCGGATTTTCCAGAATGTTGCGCTGGATGACGGGTGGCGTGATCGTGCCGTAATAGCCCTGACCAATCAGCGAGACGAGCACCTTGTTCTTGTTGGCGGTCTCGCGCAGCTTGTCGAGCGCCTCGCGTTCGGTCATCGGCGCCTCCCAGGTGAGCGGCGCCTTCTGACGGATGGAGGGCGGCAGCGTCGCATCGATCAACCCGTCGAGGCTGCCATAGCCGATTACCTTCAGCATGTCGGCCATTTCGGATGGAGACGGGCCGATATGGCGGCGATTGGCGAAATCGTAGGGCTGGTAATCCGTGAATGTGAATTCCGTAGGCGTATTCATTACGCGATGAGCTCCTTGTAGCCGGATTCATCCAGTAAACCATCAACATCAGCGATATTCCTAAGCTTTAGCTTGAAGAACCAGCCGGCACCCATCGGGTCGGAATTGACGAGCGCCGGATCGGCGGTGATGGCTTCGTTGATCTCGGTGATCTCGCCGTCGAGCGGACAATAGACCTCGGAGGCCGCCTTGACGGATTCGACGGTCGCGGCATCGTCTCCCTTGGAGAAGCTGGCGCCGACCTCGGGCAATTCCACGAAAACGAGGTCGCCGAGCTGTTCGGCGGCATGCGCCGTAATCCCGACGGTCGCGACATCGCCTTCAATGTTGAGCCACTCATGTTCTTCGGTGAATTTCAGCATGGAGGATCCTCTCTGGAATATGACGTTTTCAGCGTTTGTAGGTGGGGGTGACGAAGGGCAGGGTAGAGACGGTGACCGGCAGGTATTTGCCGCGAACCTCGGCATAGATCTGCGTCCCCGGCGCGGCGAAACCGACGGGCACATAGCCCATGGCCACAGGTCCTTCGACGCTCGGACCGAAGCCGCCGGAGGTGACTTCGCCGATCTCGGTTTTGCCCTCGGCGTCGGCATAAAGCTTGGCGTGGCCGCGTACCGGCGCCTTGCCCTCCGGCTTCAGACCGACGCGGCGGCGCGATGCGCCGCTGTCAAGCTCTGCAAGGATGCGGCTGGCGCCGGGAAAACCGCCGGCGCGGGCACCGCCGGTTTTGCGGGTCTTCTGGACTGCCCATTCGAGCGCGGCTTCCACCGGCGTCGTCGTCTGGTCGATATCGTTACCATAAAGGCAGAGCCCGGCTTCGAGACGCAGGGAGTCACGGGCGCCGAGGCCGATCGGCTGGACATCGGGATGCTCCAGCAGCCGCTTGGCAATATCCTCGGCCTTGTCGACCGGTACGGAAATCTCAAAGCCGTCTTCGCCGCTATAGCCGGAACGGGAGACGAGACAGGAAACGTCATGCAGGCGGCAATGGCGGACATCCATGAACTTCATATGGGCGAGATCGGCCCAGAGTTCGGCGAGAACCGAAACGGCACGCGGTCCCTGCAGTGCGAGCAGCGCGCGATCAAGTAAAGTGATTTCGCAGCTATCGCCGATATGATCTTGAAGATGCTTGAGATCTTCATCCTTACAGGCGGCGTTGACGACCACGAAAAGATAGTCGTCCATGTGGGTGATCATCAGATCGTCAAGAATGCCACCGTTATCATCGGTGAAGAAACCGTAGCGTTGACGACCTTCGGGAAGCCCGAGAATATCGACCGGCACAAGGCTTTCCAGCGCCAGTGCGGCATCCTCATACTTGCCGGAACGGGCACGGATCGTAACTTGCCCCATATGAGAGACGTCGAACACGCCGGCCGATGAGCGCGTCCAGAGATGCTCTTTGAGCACGCCCGCAGGATATTGAACCGGCATGTCATAGCCGGCGAACGGCACCATACGAGCACCGAACGACAGATGCAGGGCGTGAAGGGGTGTTTTCTTGAGGGCAGCGGTCTCGTCCAAATGACGCCTCCGGGGTTTGCGCTTAGCGCAGAGCTCAAAATTTCGGCGCGGCTGCGCCTTACGATGAGCCCCCTCTGTCTGTTTGCCTGAGATTGTTATCCCTTCGGCGAGCGCTTGCGCGCTTCTCTCCAGAGTTCCGTCTGCCCCTTGTTGGTCCTTTGGCCTGAGAGTTTCCGGGGCGGTTGCTCCTTCGGCACCGGCTTGCACCGGATTCTCCCAACAGGGTTGAGTGCCATTATCTGGTAGACGCTAAAGATGGCAAGGGGCAAATGTCGCCCTGAAACAAATTTTTGTCGTGTCCTTTGTTTGAGCAAATGCAGATGTGCGCGACCGATCGATGCAGGGGACTTTGCAATCCCGCTTCGAGAGGCTATCCCATGAGTTGAATAGAGGAGCCGGGCAGGAGACAATGATGAACCGTAAAATCGCCGCCGCATTGCTGATTTCGGCGACCGCACTTTCCTTCTCCGCTGCGACCGCCATGGCCCAGCAGAGCAATGACATGAGCAAAATGCCCGGGATGCACATGGATGCGGGCAAGGCGCCGGCGGGTTCGGCGGCAGCCAAGCTCGGCGACCTCGACATCAGCGGCGGTTATGTTCGCGCCATGCTGCCCGGCCAGCCTGTCGGTGGCGGCTACATCACCATCCACAATGGCGGCAGCAGCGACGACAAATTGACGTCCGTGACCTCTTCTGCCGCCGGGAAGGTGGAACTGCACGAGATGAAGATGCAAGGCGAGGTGATGAAGATGCGGGAAATCAAGGAAGGCATCGCCATTCCCGCCGGCGCCACCGTGACGCTTTCGCCAAATAGCATGCACATGATGTTCAAGCAGGTGAAGACGCCATTCAAGCAGGGCGGCACGGTGCCGGTGATGCTGATGTTCGATAAGGCGGGTATGGTCGATATCGACCTGCCGGTGGTTGCGCCGAACGCAAAATGAGGTTTGCGGGGCGCCGGGATGCATCGCTGACACAAAATTCCCGCCCGTAGATAATTCCGGTTTCCACTTTTCGTCGAAATGCTCTAAAGCCACCTCAAAAGGCCGGGATGACCCGGCCCCTTGGGGCAAGGCTGCCCCAGTCCTTTGATTTGGCATGATCTTGTCCGAAACCGTTTCGCGCTTTGGAATCATGTCGCGGTTCTTGAAAGAAGACGAATGGCCGGGATTGAGCATATAAAGGTCGAGCCCGACGAGGCTGGCATGCGCCTCGACCGCTGGTTCAAGGTACATTTTCCAGGGCTCGGCTTTGGCCAGTTGCAGAAGCTGATGCGCTCCGGCCAGGTACGCGTCGACGGCGGCCGCGTGAAGACGGACGCGCGTGTGCAGCCGGGACAGATGGTGCGTGTGCCGCCGCTCGACGTCGATGCCAAGGCGTCGAAGAGCGGCCCCATTGCCGGCAAGGAGCTGAAGCATTCCGGCGATGCCGAGCTTTTGGCGCGTATGCTGCTGCATGAGGACGACAAGGTCTATGTGCTGAACAAGCCGGCCGGCCTTGCCGTGCAGGGCGGCTCAGGCGTCAGCCGCCATATCGACAAGATGCTGGAAGCCTGGACGAGCCAGAAGGGCGAGAAGCCGCGTCTGGTGCATCGCCTCGACCGCGACACCTCAGGCGTCCTCGTGGTCGCCCGCACCCGTGGTGCCGCGCAGAAGCTGACGGCCGCCTTCCGCGAGCGCGACACCAAGAAGACCTATTGGTCGCTGGTGAAGGGCGTGCCGCGCAAGCACGAGGACAAGATCTCGACCTGGCTGGTGAAGGAAGCCACCGCCGATGGCGACCGGATGCGCATCGCCAAGCATGGTGAGGAGGGCGCCGATCACGCGGTCTCCTTTTACCGTGTCGTCGAAACCGCCGCCCAGCGTCTCGCCTGGCTGGAAATGGAGCCCTATACCGGCCGCACGCACCAGCTCCGCGTCCATGCGCTGCATATCGGCCATCCGATCATCGGCGATCCCAAATATTTCGAGGACGATCCGAATTGGGATTTTCCAGGCGGCGTTCAGAAGCGGTTGCATCTGCATGCTCGTCATATCGATATCCCGCATCCGAATGGCGGGCGCCTGCGCGTCACCGCGCCGCTGCCGCCGCATATGGTACAGACCTGGAACCTCCTCGGCTTTGACGAGGCATCGGCAGGGGAGCCGGACGACGAATGAGGCTGGTGCTTTTCGATTGCGACGGGACGCTGGTCGACAGCGCCCGGCTGATCCACGAAGTCATGGCGCGCACTTTCGTCGATTTCGGCTACAAGCGTCCCGATGTCGCCTCCACCAAGTCGGTCATCGGCCTGACGTTGGATATCGCCATTGCACGCATGCAGGGCAAGCCGCATGTCGATGACGAGGCGATCGCGATGACGGCGCATTACAAGTCGATCTTTACCGGCGTGCGCGACGAAGGGGATATGCAGACCCCGCTTTTCGACGGCATCAGACCGCTGATCGAAACACTGGCCGCCCACGATGAATTGCTGATCGGTGCCGTGACCGGCAAGTCCCGCCGCGGCTTGACGCATATTCTTGAAGTGAATGGCTTTACGCCCTATTTCGTGGTCTCGCGCACCGCCGATGATTGCCCCTCGAAGCCACATCCCGCGATGGTCACGGAATGCTGCAGCGAGACGGGCATGGACCCGCATGATACGATCGTGATCGGCGATGCGGTCTACGATATGCAGATGGCGAAAGCGGCGGGTGCGACTGCTATCGGTGTGGCCTGGGGTTATGCGTCAGTGGAAGAACTGCTGGCGGCAGGCGCCGACACGATCGCCCATCACCCGAACGACCTGTTGAGCCATATTCTGTGAGGTGACGCCATGCGCGACCTGTTGAACGACCTTTCCGAAGACCTGAGCCATCCCGACCCCATCCGCCGGGCACAGATCCAGATGAAGAAGCCGCTGCCGAAGCGTTTCTACAAGGATGTGAGTATCCGCGAGAGCGAAGACGGCCATGTGATCGAGCTGGACGGCAAGGTGGTCAAGACGCCCGCCCGCCGATCACTCGCCGTGCCGACCGAGGCGCTGGCAAAGCTGGTCGCAGCCGAGTGGGCGCGGCAGGTCGAGGTCATCGATCCGGCCATCATGCCGGTGACGCGCTTGGTCAACACGGCGCTCGATGGTGTGGCAACCGATAGCCAGGCGGTATTCGAGGACATCCTGCGCTTTTCCTCCAGCGACATGCTTTGCTATCGTGCCGATGGGCCGGAGCGCTTGGTAGAGCGGCAATCGGAGCAGTGGAACCCGCTGATCGATTGGGCCGCGCACGAACTCGGTGCCCGTTTCATCCTGGCCGAAGGCGTCATGCATCAGGAGCAGCCCCGCGAAGCGATTGCCGCGTTTGCCGTGACGCTGCGCAAATATGACACGCCGCTAGAACTCGCCAGCCTGCACACGATCACGACGCTGACGGGCTCGGCGATCCTGGCACTCGCTTTCGCCGAAGGCCGGCTGCCGCTCGACGAGGTGTGGTCGCTCGCCCATCTCGACGAGGATTGGACGATCGAACATTGGGGCCGCGACGACGAGGCAGAGCAGCGCCGCGCCCAGCGCTTCGAAGAGTTTCAGGCGGCCACGGATGTTTTTTCCGCGCTTCGTAGTTGAATATTGTTGATTTCCAGTCCGTTATATCGAACTCTGCATCTCACGGGTTGGGAATTTCGGGACGCGAATCATGGTATCGTTGAGGTCGGGTGCGGTATCGGCGCTCGCAGGATGTTTGGCGCTGGCGGCATGCTCGAGCTGGTCGCTCACGCCGAAGCCGTCAATCCCGGCCTATGACGTACGCAGTGCCACCGTCGTTGCCGATCAGGCTGTGCCGCCTGTTTCTCCTGCGCTGATTTCGGGCCTCAACGAACGCGTCAATGCCGCCATCGCCGTGACGACCCGCGATACACCCTTGCCGAAGGTGGCGCTCACCATCCGCCTGACGGACGTTCGCAAGGCAGGGAGCTTCAACCACGACCGCAACACGGCCAAGGTCAATATCGACGCCGCTTCGGTCGATACCGGCGCCGTGCTTGCCATTGCTTCCTTCGATACGTCGAATTTCACTCCGGACCCGATTGCGGCCGACAATCTGATGGCCGAGGACATCGCTGCCCGCATCCGCTCCATCTTCGTGCTGAAGACGCCATCGTTGGTGAACTGAGCCGACGGCTTCAAACGGCGGCTAGGCCATGCTAAGCCGGATAAGCGGAGAAGAGGGCCATCATGAAAGAGATCCTGCAGGAATTGGAACGTCGCCGTGAGATCGCAAGGCTCGGAGGCGGGCGGGCGCGTATCGATGCGCAGCATGCACGCGGCAAGCTGACGGCGCGCGAACGTATCGAAATCTTCCTCGATGAAGGCTCCTTCGAAGAGTTTGACATGTTCGTGGAACATCGCTCGATCGATTTCGGCATGGACAAGACCAAGATCGCCGGCGACGGCGTCGTCACCGGCTGGGGCACCGTCAATGGCCGCACCGTTTTCCTCTTCGCCAAGGATTTCACGGTTTTCGGCGGCTCGCTTTCGGAAGCGCATGCCGAGAAGATCATGAAGGTCCAGGACATGGCGCTGAAAAACCGCGCGCCGATTATCGGTATCTATGATGCCGGCGGCGCGCGAATTCAGGAAGGCGTGGCCGCGCTCGGCGGCTATGCCGAGGTATTCCAGCGCAACGTGCTCTCCTCCGGCGTCATTCCGCAGATCTCGATCATCATGGGCCCCTGTGCCGGCGGTGATGTCTATTCGCCGGCTATGACCGACTTCATCTTCATGGTGCGCGATACGTCCTACATGTTCGTCACCGGCCCGGACGTGGTGAAGACCGTCACCAACGAAACTGTGACGTCTGAGCAGCTCGGCGGCGCCTCGGTGCATACGACGAAATCCTCGATCGCCGACGCTGCCTATGACAACGATATCGACACGCTGCTGCAGGTGCGCCGGCTCATCGATTTCCTGCCTCAGTCGAATACCGCTGATCTCCCGGAGATCGAGTGCTATCAATCGGTCACAGATCCCGACGCCTCGCTCGACACGCTGATCCCGGCCAATGCCAACAAGCCCTACGACATCAAGGAGTTGATCCTGAAGGTGGCGGATGAGGGCGATTTCTTCGAGATCCAGGCCAGCTTCGCCAAGAATATCGTCTGTGGCTTCGGTCGCATCGAGGGAGCGACGGTCGGCTTCGTCGCCAATCAGCCGATGGTGCTGGCGGGCGTGCTCGACAGCGACGCGTCGCGCAAGGCGGCACGTTTCGTGCGCTTCTGCGATTGCTTCAATATCCCGATCGTCACCTTTGTCGACGTGCCCGGCTTTCTGCCGGGAACCGCGCAGGAATATGGCGGGTTGATCAAGCATGGCGCCAAGTTGCTCTTTGCCTATGCCGAAGCCACCGTGCCGAAACTCACCGTCATCACTCGCAAGGCTTTCGGCGGCGCCTACGACGTCATGGCGTCGAAACATCTTCGCGGTGACCTGAACTATGCCTGGCCGACGGCACAGATCGCCGTCATGGGTGCCAAGGGCGCGGTCGAGATCATCTTCCGCAAGGATATCGCCGATCCCGATAAGATTGCGGCGCATACGAAGATGTATGAGGACCGTTTCCTGTCACCTTTCGTCGCCGCCGAGCGCGGGTATATCGACGAAGTGATCATGCCGCACTCGACGCGGCGGCGGCTGGCACAGGGGCTCAGAATGCTGCGCAACAAGGATCTGACCAATCCCTGGAAGAAGCACGATAATATTCCCCTTTAAATATGTGACAACAAGTCACGGATTCTACACGGAAAATTGATTGGGTGTCAGAAGCCGTGTCTTCACCTTCGCCTACATACAAACTAATGGTGACTCTAGAAAGCTAAACTGGAGTAAAATATGACACTTTCCGAACGCTTGAATCAATATCAGCCTTATGCCTTGACTGTGCTGCGCATCATAATCGGCCTACTGTTTATGGAGCATGGGATGCAGAAGCTTTTCGGCTTCCCGGCTGGTGGTCATGGCGATGGTCCGCTGCCGACACTGATGCTGGTTCAGGGCATTCTGGAAGCCTTCGGCGGCCTGGCAATTTTCCTCGGCCTGTTCACGCGCCCGGTTGCGTTCATTCTGGCCGGCAATATGGCGGTTGCCTATTTCATGGCGCATCAGCCGAAGGACTTCTTCCCGGTCAACAACGGTGGCGACGCAGCCATCCTGTTCTGCTTCGTCTTCCTGTTCTTGATCTTCTCAGGCCCGGGCCCTCTGGCTGTCGACAATCGCAGCAAATAACATGCAATCGCCGGGCTTGGATCGACATTCCGAGCCCGGCGAATAATTTCGCCGTTCGCGTGTTGACTCCGATATCAGCAGAAAGCGACCATATTCCCTAGAGGTACAGGCCGCCTTCTCAGTTCAGACGGAGATTTTCATGCCGGTTTTCGAGCGCCTGTCGCAGCATCAGCCCGCCGCCCTTGCGGTCCTCAGAATCGTGACCGCGCTGTTGTTCTTCGAACACGCCACGCAAAAGCTCTTCGATTTCCCCCCGGCACCTTTTGAAATCTCGACACTGTTTTTCGTAGCCGGGGTGATCGAACTCATCGGCAGCATTCTGATTTTACTCGGGCTCTTCACCCGGCCCGTCGCCTTCATCCTCAGCGGTGAAATGGCCTTCGCCTATTTCATGGTGCACATGCCGATCGATTTTTTCCCTGCCAACAATCAGGGCGACGGCGCGGTGCTCTTCTGCTTCATCTTCCTGTACATGGTGTTTGCGGGACCGGGCCGCTGGGCGCTGGACAACCTCCAGCGCTCATGATGCCAATTAAGGCTCAGGCGACGAGCTTGAGTCCGGCAATGCCTGCTACGATCAGGCCGATACAGAACAGGCGAACGAGGGTCGCGGGGTCGCCCAGCAGCCAGATGCCAAGCAGGACAGTGCCGACCGTGCCGATACCGGTCCAGACGGCGTAGGCCGTTCCCATCGGCAAGGTCTTCACCGCAAGGCCAAGCAGCACGACGCTCGCCACCATAGAGATGACGGTGAGACCCGTTGGGATCGGCCGTGTGAAGCCATCGGTATATTTCAGGCCGACGGCCCAGCCGATTTCAAATAGACCTGCGAGAAAAAGCAGGAACCAAGCCATGTTACGCTCCTTTTTAAGAGCGAGGCCGTCCCCGCGGTGTCTTACGGCCGGAAATCCGGTGCCGACCGCCGCAGTCGTCTGCGCGGGGGAATATATGCCTCAGTTGAATCGCTCTTTCAAGTTGGGGAGCGCATGGCTGCTATGCCACCCGTTTCACGCCAGCCGTTCGGCATGCCACTTGAGGTGATCGTCCATGAAGCTGGAGATGAAATAGTAGGAGTGATCGTAGCGCTCGTGCATGCGCAGCGTCAGGTCGATGCCGGTGCCTTTGATCGCTTCTTCGAACAACCATGGACGCAGGCCGGTTTCGAGGAAGCCATCGGCTTTGCCCTGATCGATCAGAAACTCCGGGAAACGTGCGCCGTCCTCGACCAAGGCACAGGCGTCGTATTTGCGCCAGGCGGCCTTATCGGCACCGAGATATTTCTCAAGCGCCGGCGCCGACCAGTCGGCGGTCGAGGGCTGCACGATCGGCGCAAAGGCAGAGCAGCTCTTGAAGCGATCCGGATTCTTCAGCGCAATCGTCATCGCACCGTGGCCGCCCATGGAATGGCCGAAAATGCCTTGCCGGCTCATATCCATGCGGAACTGCTGGCTGACGAGGGCGGGCAGTTCCTCGGTGATGTAGGTGTACATCCGGTAGTTCTCGGCCCAGGGCTCTTCGATGGCGTCGAGATAGAAGCCTGCGCCTTTGCCCATCTGCCAATTGGTCAGTTCGTCAGGAATATCATTGCCACGCGGGCTGGTGTCCGGGCAAACAATGATCAGGCCGAGTTCGGCGGCCATGCGGCGATATTCGCCTTTTTCCATCACATTGGCATGCGTGCAGGTAAGACCGGAGAGATACCAGACGACCGGGCAGGGCTCCTTGATCGCTTGCGGCGGCACGAAGACCGCGAAGGTCATCTCGCACTGGCAGGCCTCCGATTCATGCGAAAAGACACCCTGCATGCCGCCGAAAGCGGTGTTCTGGGAAATGATGTTCAAGGCTGACCTCCAGGCGGATTATGAGCTTTGGCACGCCGGCAAAGGCGATCGAACGTTTCGAGAAAGGCGGAGCGGTCGCGTGGCGAGAAAGCGGCATTGTAGCCTTTGCTCTCGCCGGTCTCGCGCAGATGTGCGCCGAGATCGCGCATCGCGGTGACCATGCCGATATTGGTATTGTCAAAAATGCGGCCGGTTGGTCCGGTCACCAGCGCGCCGGAGGCGACGCAGCGACCGGCGAGTGGCACATCCGCCGTGACGACGATGTCGCCGGAACCGGCATGTTCGGCGATCCAATTGTCGGCGGCGTCAAAAGCGTTGGAGACGATAATATTCTTCACCATCGGATCGCGTGAGGGTCTGAGGCCCGAATTGGCGACGAGCGTCACCTCGATGCCGTGGCGCTCGGCCACTTTCAAAATTTCCGGCTTGACCGGACAGGCATCGGCATCGACATAGATCATGGGAGCAGAAGTTGCTTCATTGGAGAGCGCTGCGCATCCGGCCGAACGCGCAGTCGCGGTTTAGCGAAGTCCGCCATCAGGGGCCAGACCTATTCCCTTAATGTGCCCGCTTTTTTCGCCACCCAGGTTGCCAGAACGTCCATAAGCGTTGGGTTCAGGCAATCGTAAGGCTCAAGGCGAAGTTCCTTCAGCTGGCTGCGAACGGAGGCCATGGCGGATGGCGGCGTTCCCGACTCGATGATCGACGAGACGAACGCGGCGAAGGTGGGTTCGGGCCAGCCGCTCTCCTGAAAACGCTCGGGATGAATGAAATCCAGACCTTTGAAGGCATGGTCGCGCTCTACCGGGCCGTACATGTGCACGCCGCACGCCTTGCAGGCGTGCCGCTGGATCAAGGCGTCGGGATCAACGACCGCGAGCTTGTCGCCATTTTCCAGGACCTTGACGTTTTCATGCGGTGTGACGGCGACGATCGAAAAGGCTGCGCCGTTCGGCTTCCAGCATTTCGTGCAGCCGCAGGCGTGGTTATGAGCAATCCCGCCGGTGATGGCGACTTTGACCGGGCGATCGGTGCAGGCGCAGACCAGCGTCCCACCGCTGAAATTCGCCTGTCCCGCCTTCACTCCGCCGTCGAGCGCCGGGTGTATCGATACCTGACTTGGCATGTTCAGCTTCCTCCTCCTTGGTTGCCCACGGCCCCCAAATCTGGATCGATTTGCGAAAAGGCCGTGTGCTATTCAAAGTCGTGCGACATTCTCCCGTGTCGTCGTCTTGATCGACGATCGTCTTAGTAAAGCACCACGCCCCTGACACTCTTTCCCGAATGCATGAGCTCAAAACCCTTGTTGATGTCTTCGAGCGGCATGGTGTGGGTGATCATCGGATCGATCTGGATCTTGCCCTCCATGTACCAGTCGACGATCTTCGGAACATCGGTGCGGCCACGCGCGCCACCGAAGGCCGTGCCCATCCAGCTACGCCCAGTGACGAGCTGGAACGGACGCGTCGAAATCTCCTGGCCGGCGCCGGCAACGCCGATGACAACGGACTTGCCCCAGCCGCGATGCGAGGCTTCCAGCGCCTGGCGCATCACCTTGGTATTGCCGGTGCAGTCGAAGGTATAATCCGCCCCGCCGATCTGATCGGCACCACGCTTCGTCATGTTGACGAGGTAAGGCACGATGTCGTCGCCGACCTCCTTCGGATTGACGAAATGCGTCATGCCGAAGCGCTCGCCCCAGGCCTTCTTGTCATTGTTGAGATCGACGCCAATGATCATGTCGGCACCGGCGAGCTTCAGACCCTGGATGACGTTGAGGCCAATACCGCCGAGACCGAAGACGATGGCGGTTGCGCCGATCTCCACCTTGGCGGTGTTGATGACCGCACCGATGCCGGTCGTCACCCCGCAGCCGATGTAGCAGATCTTGTCGAAGGGGGCGTCCGGGTTGACCTTGGCAACGGCAATCTCCGGCAGCACCGTATAATTGGCGAAGGTCGAGCAGCCCATATAGTGATGGATCTTGTCCTTGCCGATCGAAAAACGCGAGGTGCCGTCCGGCATCAGCCCCTGGCCCTGGGTGGAGCGGATCGCGGTGCAGAGATTGGTCTTGCGCGACAGGCACGACGGGCATTCGCGGCATTCGGGCGTATAAAGCGGAATGACGTGATCGCCCTTCTTCACCGAGGTGACACCGGGGCCGACATCGACGACGATGCCGGCACCTTCATGGCCGAGGATCGCCGGAAACAGGCCTTCCGGATCGGCGCCTGAGAGCGTGAAATCGTCGGTATGGCAGATGCCGGTCGCCTTGACCTCGACCAGCACTTCGCCGGCCCTTGGGCCTTCGAGCTGAACGGTCATGACTTCCAGCGGTTTACCGGCGGCAACGGCTACGGCGGCGCGTACGTCCATTGTTTCCTCCCTCCTAAATTAATGATTTGATTAGCGCGACATTGGCATGGTCGCGCCGGATGGCTCAAGCGAAAAATCAGGTGTTTCGTAGCGAATACGGATTAGGCGAATTCCATGATCACGGCGTCGACCGCAAGGCTCTCGCCCGGCTTCGCATTGATCTTGCCGACGACCAAGTCGCGCTCGGCGCGCAGGACGTTCTCCATCTTCATCGCCTCGACAATCGCCAGCGTTTCGCCGGCCTTGACCTCCTGGCCTTGCGCAACGGCAATAGCGACGACGAGGCCAGGCATGGGGCAAAGCAGGAGCTTCGACGTATCCGGCGGCAGTTTGACCGGCATCAGTTTGTCGAGTTCCGCCTGGCGCGGCGTAAAGACCTTGGCGCGGATCGAAAGTCCCTGCCAGTCGATGCGCAGCCCGTTGAGGAAAGGACGGATTTGCGCCGTCACTTTCCGACCACCGACCGTTCCGGCCCAGACGGCATCGCCCGGACGCCAATCGGTCGCGACCGCCAAAGTCCCGCCGTTGATCTGCATATCCATCTCGAATGGGATGGTCACGAGCCCATCCTGCAGCGTCACCGGAACATAATCCGCGCCGAGCTTGACCACCCACTGTTCGCGCAGCGGCCCCGCCGCCGGCCGCAGCCTGTCGGCATAACGTTCGCGGCGGTTGGCATCGATAAGGCCACAAGAGAGTGCGACGGCGGCAAGTATTGCGGATTCGCTTTTCTCCGGCATCATCGGCGCGAAACCGTCCGGATATTCCTCGGCGATAAAGCCCGTGGAAAGGCGGCCCTCGCGCCAGCGCGGATGTTTCATCAGTGCAGACAGGAACGGCACGTTATGTTCGATGCCATCAACGACGAAACCGTCCAGTGCTTCGCCCATAGCCTCGACAGCTTCAAGCCGCGTCGGCGCCCAGGTGCAGAGTTTGGCGATCATCGGGTCATAATACATGGAGATTTCAGCGCCTTCGAAGACGCCGGTATCGTTGCGGATGATGGTATTGCCGCTCTTGCCCTCGCGCGGCGGACGATAGCGCGTCAGCCGGCCGATCGAGGGCAGGAAATTTCGATAGGGGTCTTCGGCATAGAGGCGGCTTTCGATCGCCCAGCCGTTCAGCTTGATATCGTCCTGGGCAAAAGGCAGTTCTTCGCAGGCGGCGACGCGGATCATCTGTTCGACAAGATCGATGCCGGTGACAAGCTCCGTAACCGGATGCTCGACCTGCAAGCGGGTATTCATCTCAAGGAAATAGAAATTGCGGTCGCGGTCGACGATGAACTCGACCGTCCCGGCGCTCTGGTAATCGACCGCCTTGGCGAGTGCGACGGACTGTTCGCCCATGGCTCTGCGTGTGGCCTCGTCGAGGAAAGGCGAGGGCGCCTCTTCGGCAACCTTCTGATTCCGGCGCTGGATCGAGCATTCACGCTCGCCGAGATAGACGACATTGCCGTGGCCATCCGCCAGCACCTGGATTTCGATGTGCCGCGGATCGACCACGAATTTCTCGATGAAGACGCGATCGTCGCCGAAGGAGCTTTTCGCCTCCGAGCGTGCGCGCGCGAAACCGTCGCGCACTTCGTCGTCACTCCAGGCGATGCGCATGCCTTTGCCGCCACCGCCGGCCGAAGCCTTGATCATCACGGGATAACCGATCTCGGCGGCGATCTTTTCGGCATGGTCGGCATCGTCGATAACGCCGAGATAGCCGGGCACGGTGGAAACCTTGGCGGCATTGGCGAATTTCTTCGATTCGATCTTATCGCCCATGGCTCTGATCGCCTTCGGCTTCGGACCGATGAAGATGATGCCCTGTTTCTCCAGCGCCTCGCAAAAGGAGGCGCGCTCGGAGAGGAACCCATAGCCTGGGTGCACAGCTTCGGCGCCGGTCTCCTCGCAGGCGGCGATGATCTTTTCGGCAACGAGATAGCTTTCGGCCGCGGGGGCGGCACCGATATGCACGGCCTCGTCGGCCATTTCGACATGCAGGGCGTCACGATCGCCGTCGGAATAGACTGCCACCGTCAGGATCCCCATCCGACGCGCCGTCTTGATGACGCGACAGGCGATCTCGCCCCGGTTGGCGATCAGGATTTTCTTGAACATGGAAACTCCGCCCAATGCATAGCCCTATCAGCGTTTTAGCCATAAATCGCGCCGGCGGTCCATGCGGAAGATGGGCGTATTCAGGCCGATTTCATCGATCGCGACTGAACACGCTCGCGCCAGATGATGAAGAGGCCCGATCCAACGATGATCAGGATGCCGATCCATTTGGAAATATTCGGAAAGTCCCCGAATAACGCATAGCCCAAAATGGTTGCCGAGATGATCTCGAAATATTGAAAGGGCGCCAGCAGCGATAGCGGTGCCAGCCGAAAGGCGCGGACGATCAGCATGTGCGCATAGCCGGAGATCGTGCCGAGAATCAGCAGCAATGCGAGGCCGAGCCAGGAAGCGGGCAGGGACGGCGTGAAATCGGCAACGCCAGCCGATGCCCCTATCCAAAGCGCGCCTGCCATGAAGATCGTGCCGCCGATTCCGGCCATCGTCTGCATGGTCAACGGCGAATCCGCCTCGCCAACGGCACGGTTCATGAAGAGATAAAGCGCGTAGAGAAAGGCGCAGGCGACCGGCAGCAGGGCCTTCCAGCCGAAAATCTCGAAGCTTGGCTGAATGACGATCATCGCACCGCCGAAGCCGACCACGATTGCCAGCCAGCGCCGCCAGCCGACCTTATCGCCAAGAAACAGTGCCGAAAGGGCTGTGAGGATGAAGGGTTCGACGAAATAGATCGCGAAGACATCGGCAAGCGGCATGTATTTCACCGCCACGAAGAACAGCAGGCTTGCCGCGCCGTGCAGCGCGCCGCGCAACAGGTTCATCCAGGGTCGCTTGGCCGAAAGCGCGGCCCATCCGAAGACGGCGAAGAGCGGCGGCAGGGTGCAGACGAGCTGGAAGAAGAAACGATAGAAGGTCACCTGTCCCGGCGACATCGCCTCGAAGGTTGCCATGTATTTGGCGATTGCGTCCATCACCGGCAGCACGATCATGGCACTGGCCATGATGGCCATACCTTGCAGCGGATTCTGTTGGGCGGGGACGGCTGATATTTGGGACATGACGGGCCATCAAACACAGGAACCTCGTCCGATCAAGATGTGGTATCAAGCTCCGTTGCCATTTCATCACACCATTGGGCGCAAAACGCCGGACTTTCCCAATTCGGCCATATCGCGGTGGCGGCATGACGCCCCTAGACCTATGTCTGGTAAGTAAATCCGCTAGAAAAAGCGGGCGCGCCGTCAAAAACTTACCGGCGTGACCAAAACAAGGATCGCACCGATGTTGAAGACGGAACAAGAGACGACCGTTTTTTCGGATGAAGGCGACGATACTCTGGGCGGGCGCCTTTCCATGGCCCGCGACGCCGCTGGCATCAGCCTCGAATCGCTGGCAAGCCAATTGGGCGTGAGGCAGGAGACGATGATCGCCTGGGAATCGGACCGCTCGGAACCGCAACCATCCGTTCTGGTCAAAATGGCCGCCATGTTCGGCGTTTCGCCGAGCTGGCTGATGACCGGAACCGGCGATGGACCGGGAGAGGATAGCGACCAACGCGCCCTGGAAGCCGTAAAAATCGAACTTTCGCGCCTGCGCTCCGCACATCAGGAAATCGGCCTGCTCATCGAGACGACGACCCGGCAGATCGAAAGGCTCGACCATCAAATCCGGCTACGCAATGTCAGCAAGGACGTCGCGCACTAAGCCTCATTAAGGCTCTCATTGGCGGTGTCGCCGAATATCTGCTCGAAAGCTTCGCGCAGGCGGATATCGACATCCGCCATCATCACCGGCAAGCCGAGGTCGACGAGGCTGGTGACCCCATAAGCAGAAATTCCGCAGGGCACGATGCCCGAGAAATGGCTGAGATCGGGATCGACGTTCAGCGATAGGCCGTGAAACGTCACCCATTTGCGTACACGGATGCCCAGGGCGGCGATCTTGTCTTCAGACATGGTGCCATCCGGCAGCAGCGGTTTCTCCGGACGGCGCACCCAGACGCCGACACGATCCTCACGCCGCTCGCCGCGGACATTCATCGAATCAAGGGTCCTGATGATGACTTCTTCCAACGCTGCGACGAAGGCGCGGATATCCTGGCGCCGGCGCTTCAGATCCAGCATGACATAGGCGACGCGCTGGCCGGGGCCGTGATAGGTATATTCGCCGCCGCGCCCGGTCGCGAAGACCGGAAAACGATCGGGCTCGATGAGATCGGCCGCATTGGCGCTGGTGCCCGCAGTATATAGAGACGGATGCTCGACCAGCCAGACAAGCTCCGGCGCCAGACCTTCGCCGATCGCTGCCACTTCCTTCTCCATGGTCGCCACCGCTTCGTCATAGGGCACGAGTCCATCGGCGATACGCCAGCGCACGGGCGGCGAGCCGGCGAGCGGAAGCATTTGGTGTTGGAGATCGGTGCGTAGCATCAGCCAGTCCTTTGCGCCTGTTCGGCAGACAGCTCTCTTGGAAATTTGGCGCGCCGATAGGTTATCCACATATGGAGCCATTTGGATAAGAATTCAAACATCTACGAGACCGATGCCGTGAATCCAAAGGCGCGCTCATGGGCGCTGTGTGGGAATGTTAAAAAATCTGACATATCGCTCTTGTGCCCCCCGAATGCTTTTGCTACATGCAGCCGCGCCGGAGCAATCCGGCCCTACCACGATGCGGTCGTGGCGGAATTGGTAGACGCGCAGCGTTGAGGTCGCTGTGGGGCAACCCGTGGAAGTTCGAGTCTTCTCGACCGCACCAAGAAAACCCGCTTCGGCGGGTTTTTTGCTTTCTGGCGTTCGGTGTCCCGCGTTAGAACAATGCTTGGGACACATTGACCCTCTCGATTGCTCCAAGTGCAAGTTTTCAGCGTTCCGGATTTGATTCGACGTGCCGAATTCGTCTTCTGCCGCTGCTTCAGTGTCCTACATTCCCTGTGGAGCACGTTCGGCTCCAGGGCGGGCCTGATTCTATCCGCACAACAAATGCGGACGAGTCACAAAAGTGCCAAGGCAACCCCTGTGCCACCTATAGCAGGCGGTGCAGCGCACGCCTTGGGAAGCGGTCCTTGGGCTTGCGCCGCGTCTAATACTGTAGCCAAGCGATTTGCCGTCAGCAAAATCAACCTTCATTTCGGCTTCGGGATACGTGCCAGTGCGTACCCACTTAACGGTCGCTTTTGCCGAGCCGATTTCATTGCCGGAGCAGAAGACGGGGAAGACCGCTTGGTCGTGCTGAAACCTTGAAGATTTCCCGGTGCACCAGACTTTGCCGGAATCGACCGCAAAAACTTGCCCCTCTCTTGTCGGTAGGGTGGCCCGGAAGCGATGCGCGGCACTCGCACGGGCAGATGAATCCTGTCTATAGGACGTGTCATCTCCCGTGGCGGCCTGGGACGTTGCGCTGAATGCCAAGAGCACCATAAAAAACAAAAGAGACAGGTTTTTTCGCACCGGTGTTACTGCCCAGACCAATTGGAACCTTTTGACAAAAACATTCTCTCGAATCCTCACAGAGTACGGACGCGATAATGGATCAGAGCATATAAGAGAGCATCTCGTAAGCGTCGTCGAGTGCAGCTTCCTGCGTTCGAAATTTTCTGCTGGGCCGGCTTCTGTCCTCGTTCAAATGAATGACATAGATCCAACGGCCAAATCGCACTTCTTTTGTTTCGATTTTGTATTCAAAAGGAATTTCAATAGGCGGCATTCGTATTCCATCTCTAAGCTTGCAATAAGAAAGATGGTTACTATTCGGTTAATGTAGCCGCAATCGAAACCTCCGAAATTGGTTGATGGACGAGGTTAACGGCGGTGCGGCAGATGGTGTTTCGTCTCGCCGATCATTTGGGCATCTCCTGCCGGCGATCGGCGCCGCCGCGTCCTTTGAGAGTTGCACATCAGAGGATGATACCATCTTCGATAGATATTTCCGTACAGTTACCGTTCATGTTCTTCCCCATATGGTGTCGTTGCTCGCCCACGACTCGTGCGTCAATTGACAATCGAAAGGGCGGGATGATTAATAGTTTCGACATTCGTCATAGAGCGGAGGATTTGCCAATGACCAGTCGTGCCATCCTGTTGATGTCTTTTGCGTCTCTTGCAGTTGTGGGCTCGATGGCCCTCTCATCACCGGCTTCTGCGCTGACCATGAAAGAGTGCAGCACCAAGTATCAGGCCGCCAAGCAAGCCGGCACCCTGAACGGCCAGACGTGGAATGATTTCCGTGCTTCGCAGTGCGCTGCTGACGCAAGTGCTGCCACCACGGCACCGACGACCACTGCGCCGGCAAAGACCACCACCACCGCCAAGACGACGGCGGCTGCCAAGCCTGCTACCGATGAGCCGGATGCCGCCAACCCGCCGGCCAAGGAGCCGCCGAAGGCAACGACTGCAGCGCCGGCTGGCGTAACCTTCCCGAAGGCTGTCGATCCGAAGTATGCAAGCGAAACGCCCGGCAAGGGCCGCTTCCACACCTGCGTCGACGCCTACAACGACAACAAGGCCAAGAACACGCTTAACGGCCTGAAGTGGATCCAGAAGGGCGGCGGCTATTACAGCCTCTGCAACACCAAGCTCAAGGGCTAATCTGCCGCTTCATGCAGACAATCCGGCGGGCGCCTCAAGGGCGCCCGCATTTTTATGTGCGGACATTGATACGCAGACACATTTGCATGGGGACGGGGGATCAGGCCTTCGCTTTTTCCCATTTCTTCACCAGCCGGTCGCGCTTCAATTTCGAAAGCCGCTGCAGCCAGAACAGACCGTCGAGCTGGTCGACTTCATGCTGGATGCAGATGGCAAGAAAGCCTTCGGCTTCGGCCTCGTGAGTGTGACCGTCGATATCCTGATAGCGAAAGCGGATCGCTTTCGGCCTGACGATCTCGTCCGTAAGGCCGGGCATGGAGACGCTGCCCTCCATGTGCCGCATCGTCTCCTCGGAAAACCAGATAATCTCCGGATTGATATAGGTGCAAGCCCCGTCCTCGCGGCTGAGTTCGATCACGGTGACGCGCTGAAGCACGCCGATATGGGCGGCGGTGATTCCGACGCCGGGGGCGGCGCGCATGGTATCCAGGAGATCGGCGGCGAGCCCGTGCAAGCCGTCGTCGAAGACGGTGACAGGAGCGCAGGCTGTTTTCAACAAGGGGTCGGGGAAGCGGATAATGGGACGGACTGACACGGCACTCTCTGTTAACGGGACGACATGTTCGCGGCCTAAGGATAGGGGCAAGACGCCGCGGGCGCCACCGTCTTACAGACGCGATACAAATTGTTAGCTTTCCCGCCTATCCAATTGTTGACAATCAGCTTTTTGCCGTCATTCTCCTTGAACAGAAGCAAGAAGGGAGGCGGCAAATGACGACGACCGACGAAGACGAACGCACTCGCAACGCCTCCACGAAAACCAATCCAGACATCTACGACGAGGACGGTGTTGTCCGCTCCGATTTCCTGACCGAGGTCAACGACGCCATCGAGCGAGGCGACACTCCGTTCCTGCAACAAAATGTCGTCCGGCTGCACGAATCGGAGCTCGGCGACCTCTTGGAATCGCTGCCTGCCGATCAACGTTTGGCCCTGGTGCAATTGCTCGGCGACGACTTCGATATGACGGCGCTGACGCAAGTGGACGACGCGATCCGTATGGAGATCGTCGACCAGTTACCGAACGACCAGATCGCCGCCGGCATCGGCGAGCTCGATTCGGACGATGCCGTCTACATTCTCGAAGACCTGGACCAGGAAGACCGTGACGAGATCCTCTCGCAACTGCCGTTCACCGAGCGCGTGCGGCTGCGGCGCGCCCTCGATTATCCCGAGAGTTCAGCCGGCCGCCGCATGCAGACGGAATTCGTCGCCGTGCCGCCGTTCTGGACGGTCGGCCAGACGATCGACTACATGCGCGAAGAGGAGGGGCTTCCGGAAGCCTTCACCCAGATCTTCGTCATCGATCCGACTTTCAAGCTGCTCGGCAGCGTCGATCTCGACCGCATCTTGCGGGCCAAGCGGCAGACGAAGGTCGAGAGCATCATGCGCGAGACCTCGCATCCGATTCCGGCCGTGATGGACCAGGAAGAGGCCGCGCAGGTCTTCGAACAATATGACCTGCTGTCTGCCGCTGTCGTCGACGAAAACGACCGCCTCGTCGGTGTATTGACCATCGACGACGTGGTCGACGTCATCCATGAAGAGGCGGACGAAGACATCAAGCGCCTGGGCGGCGTCGGCGACGAAGAGCTGTCCGACAATATCACCTCTACGGTGCGCTCACGCTTTGTCTGGCTGGCGGTCAATCTGATCACGGCGATACTTGCATCCAGCATTATCGATGTCTTCGACGGTGCTATCGAGAAAATGGTTGCGCTTGCCGTGCTGATGCCGATCGTCGCCTCGATGGGCGGCAATGCCGGCACACAGACGATGACGGTTACCGTGCGCGCGCTCGCAACCGGCGACCTCGACATCTACAATGCCTTCCGCGTCATCCGGAGAGAGGCGGGCGTCGGCTTTCTCAACGGCATCCTCTTCGCGATCATCATGGGTGCGATCGCTACCTTCTGGTTCCATGATTTCCAGCTCGGCATCGTCATCGGCGCGGCAATGATCATCAATCTCGTCGCGGCCGCCCTTGGCGGTATCCTGCTGCCCTTGGTGCTGCACCGATTCGGCGCTGACCCAGCCATTGCCTCGTCGGCATTCGTCACTACGGTCACGGATTGTACGGGATATTTTTCGTTCCTGGGTCTGGCAACCTGGTGGTTTTCCATTCACTTAGGCCGCTAGGCCTTTGAATTCAAGGCATCTTTGAAGATCGAAAGTCCGTCGCCGCCGGGCTGAAATTGACTATTACGTAAAAGTCAATATTATAGGCCCTGGACCAGAGAGGCGGACTATTGTTGGACAGGTTTTATAGCATAACGGAGCTGACGCGGGAATTCGGCGTTTCCACCCGCACATTGCGTTTCTACGAGGATGAAGGTCTTATCCATCCCGAGCGCAGGGGCCGCACGCGCCTTTTCCGGCCAGCCGACCGCCGTCTGATCCAGGAAATCCTGCGCGGCCGCCGCATCGGCTTCACCATCGCCGAAATCCGCGAGATCATTCAGGTCTATAAGGAGCCGCCAGGCGAGATCGGCCAGTTGAAGCTCCTGATGAAGCGCGTCGACGAAAAGCGCGAGGAACTGCGCCAGAAGCGCAAGGATATCGAAGACACGCTGACCGAACTCGACAATGTCGAAGAAGCCTGCCTCGGCCGCCTGGCTGAGATTGGTGTGGGGACCTGATTACTACCGTCAAAGCATAAGGCACATCATCGCCGCCACAATTCTAACGAGAATGCTTTGTAGATAACCGAGCATTCACAGAAGGTTATGGCGTATGGCGGCAAGGTTTAGCTTCGTCTTCGCGATGGGCATCGCGCTCGTTCCGTTCAATGTCGGGAATACTCAAGCGGCCGATAACGACAATGCCGATATCCCGGTTGCCTACGCCCTTTTGCTGGACGGCAAGGATGCGATCTATGGCCAACTCGATTGCCAAATTCATGTTCGCTGCCTGCTTATCGACAATCAGGACACTCACGTTCAGCTAAGCGTTACCATCGATTCGAATCGATATTTGGCGGGCGACATCAGCGTCCGGTGCGGTGACCTCGGCTGCTCTTTTCGGGCTTGGAAAACATCGACCCGGCTGGAAGGGGTTTCTGATGGGAAAAAAGGTCGTGAATTCGATCTTTATGCCGGTGAAAATGATTCAGTCGCGATGGATCTCGTGCAACGTACGAGAACAAAGATCGGTCGGATTTTACTCCTCGCTGAATACCGATAAGCAGCGACTGCGGGCACCTCCCGCTTTCAGATCCAGCGCCGCGTACGCTTGCAATAGAACTCAAATTCGCAGCCGAAGCGGGAGAGCAGGTGCATTTCCTCGCAGCGGATGACCAGCGGTGTGGTCAGCGCCGCCGCTACGGCGGCCATGGCGACGAACCAGAGATTGCCGATCATCAGGCCGAGGCCTGCCGTCAGCAGGCTGTAGCCAAGATAGGTGGGGTTGCGGGTGAAGCGGAACGGGCCCTTGGTCACCAGATGCGCCGTGCAGCGCTGCGTCAACACGGTCGTGCGGCTTTCGAACAGCGTCTTCACTGCCCAAACATTCAAGGTGACCGCAGCAATCGTCAAAAGGGCGCCCATGCCCCAAGCGATGACAGCCCCAAGATAGGGCAGCCGCACGGGATAATCTTCATTCAAGTAAAGCGCTGCTATAACTGTAAGACTATAAATTAAAGGCGGCCATGGAAAACTCAGCGACTTGGAACGATAGGCATTCATAGAATAACCCTGTCATTGCGCTTGCTCCGAGCACTGTAACGCGATTCGGTTTATTCGTTCATCGCTATCTGCTTTGATTGCCCCGGATTCCAGGGGCGAAAAGAGGTTTTGCGCCTGTAATTTATCAAGCGTGCATTGGCAGAAGCTGCGGCACATGGTTTCGCTGCCGGATCGCACGCAAGAGGCCTGGCATTGCCTGAGATAGGTAAGCGTGGGATCAGGGGCCGGCGCGGGCGCGACCAGCGACAGAAGGTAAACGAGACCGAAGAGCACCGGCTGGTGGACAAGGTAGAAAGCCAGGCTGTGGCGGCCGATGCGGGCGATCAGGTTGCGGCCAGGGCCGAGCTTCGCCAATGACCGCAGCCATCCCAAGGATAGGGCCAGTTGGGCGATACCGAGCCCAAAGAGGAATGGCGTCAGCCAGGGGAAGACCGGTACGTAGTCGTTCGAGCGCGGCAGGTTATCCGACAAGCCGAGCCAGTAGAGCCAGGGCTGGTCGAACACAGCGGAATGCAGCGAAAGCGGAGCAATGACATTGTCGACGATAATGCCGGCGCCAAGCAGCACTGCTATCAGCAGCGTTGCGAAAGCCGGCAGGCGCAGGAAGAGCAGGCCGATAATGCTGGCGGCGGCGATGCTGTGAAGGATGCCGAAGAATATCCATTCGTCGCGCATGCCGATGAAGGTGACGACGGAGATCGCTACCGCAGCGGCGACGATCATGCCGAGGCGCTTGAAATAGGGGCGCCAGCGAATTTCAGGCGTGTTGGCAAGCACAAGGCTGAAGCCGGCCAGAAACAAGAAAGTGCTCGCAATGGCGCGGGCGTAAATTTTCAGCCAGCCGGTCTCCGCCGTGCCCGGTTCGAGATAGCCGAAAAACTCGAAATCCCAGGTGCAATGATAGCTCGCCATCGCCAGAAGCGCGATGCCGCGGGCCGTATCCAGAATGCCGATGCGGGGCATCTTCTGCGGCGCATCGATGCTCTCGGCGATAACGGCCATTGGCAGGTCCTTCCAGGCATGAATTTAAATCTTGACCGCCGACTTGATAGCGCCGGCGTGGCGATGTCATGGCACATCGATATCCATGATGGCCAGACGCGCATCGGAAAAAAACTGCCGGCGGATCAGGACGATGATGATGAAGACTGTCGTGACGATGAAGACATAGGGACTGAGGAACCAGCCGAGGTAGCCGATCGACAGGAAGATCGCTCTCAGACCCGCATTGAAGTTGCGCGCGGCGATGACATTCATGCGGATCACCCGCTCGGCGGCGCGTTCGGCCCGCACCGGATCGAGTTCGGCATCTGCCAGCATCGGCAAGGAGCCGAAGAGGATGGTGCAATAGTTGAACAGGCGATAGGCCCAGCCGAATTTGAAGAAGGCATAGCCGAACAGACAGGCAAGTCCCGCCACCTTGATTTCGAATGCCGTGCGGCCGCCGTTGATGATAAAAGGAAGGTCGGAGAAGAAGGCGTTGACCTTGTCCGTGGCGCCGAGCAAGGCGAAGCAGCTACCAATGGCGAAGATCGACGTGGAGGCGAAGAAACCGGTGCCGTTCTGCAGGCCGGAGAGAATCTGCGTGTCGATCATCTTAAGGTCGCGGCGCAGCGAGTTGTAGATCCATTCGCGCCGGCGCTCATTCATTGCCAGCGTCAGGCTGGTGCGGTTGAAGAAGCGGGCGCTACTGATGATCCAGTTGTGCGCGGCCCAGAGAAGAACGAAGAGGGCGAGAGCGACATAGTCGGCGGTCGTCATGAAAGCAGATTCTCCAAGTCTATTTGCCGGCGACTGTAGCGTACGGCCATTCGGGCGCAATGGCCTTATGTTTGCGCAGCATCGTGCCTACATGTAATGTCGCAGGCATGAAATCCGATGTCGGTCGATCGCTATGCGGGGTTGTTCCGATGGCGTAGCTTCGCCGTTTGCTGATTTGCCGAGGAGGCACCACAGGTCCATGTTTCTTTCAGTTTTCGATGTTTTCAAGATCGGCGTGGGGCCTTCCAGTTCGCACACGATGGGTCCGATGTCGGCCGCCAATCGTTTCCTCGACCTCGTGCTGTCAAGCGAATGGCCGCGTCCGTCCTCGAACGTGCATGTCGCTTCGATCAAGGTCAGCCTGCACGGCTCGCTCGCCCATACCGGCATAGGGCACGGTACGGGCAGGGCGGTGATTCTCGGTTTGATGGGTGAGCGGCCCGATTCGGTGGACCCCGACCGGATGGATGCCATCATCGACGAGGTGGAACGCAGCGGGCGCATCACGCCGCCGGGCCATCCGGCCTATCAATTCCAACCGAAAACCGACCTGATCTTCGACAAGAAGGTGCCGCTGCCGGGCCATGCCAACGGCATGAGCTTTTCCGCCTTCGACAAGGATGAACGCCTGCTCGTCAAGCGCATCTATTATTCCGTCGGCGGCGGCTTCGTCGTCACCGACACCGAACTCGAACAGATGCGCGCCGACAAGAAGAAGGCTTCCTCCGGCGAGCGAATTCCGTTCCCCTTTTCCACCGCCAAGCAGATGCTCGAAATGGCCGAGCGCTCCGGTCTCTCGATCGCGCAGATGAAGCGCGCCAATGAAGAGACGCGCATGAGCAGCGAAGAGCTCGACGCCGGGCTCGACCGCATCTGGGCGGCGATGAATAGCTGTATCGATCGGGGCTTGAAGGTCGAGGGCATCATGCCGGGCGGCCTGAAGGTGCGCCGCCGGGCGCGCGCCATCCATGACAAGCTGCAGGAAGAATGGCGCAGCAACCGCATCAATCCGCTGCTCGCCAATGATTGGCTGAGCGTCTACGCCATGGCCGTCAACGAGGAGAATGCCGCGGGCGGGCGCGTGGTCACAGCGCCGACCAATGGTGCTGCCGGGGTCATTCCCGCGACGATCCGCTACTACCAGCATTTCCATGAGGATTGGGATCAGGACGGCATCCGCAATTACCTACTGACCGCTGCCGCCGTCGGCGGCATCATCAAGCACAATGCCTCGATTTCCGGCGCCGAAGTGGGCTGTCAGGGCGAGGTGGGCTCGGCGGCCGCGATGGCGGCTGCGGGGCTTGCCGCCGTCATGGGCGCAACGCCCGAGCAGATCGAAAACGCTGCAGAGATTGCGCTGGAACACCATCTCGGCATGACCTGCGACCCCGTCGCCGGCCTCGTGCAGGTGCCCTGCATCGAGCGTAACGCGCTCGGCGCCGTCAAGGCGGTGACGGCCGCATCGCTCGCCATCAAAGGCGACGGCCAGCATTTCGTGCCGCTTGACGCTTGCATCGAAACCATGCGCCAGACCGGCCACGACATGAGCGAGAAATACAAGGAAACCTCCACGGGCGGCCTCGCGGTGAATGTCGTCGAGTGTTGAGTGTGGACGCTTGATGCTAAAAGCTTGACGCTGCCCGCCAAAAGGATTTCAACGGGCGGCATGGCTTTGCATCTCATCAAATTATGCGTGGGCGCAGACTCGCTTGAGGATCTGCGCGAATGGGTATCGGAACGGGCGATGAGCGCCATCGCCGCCGGTCTGGAGCCGCATACCACCCATACGACCCGGATGGTGCCCAAGCGGATGGAAGAGCTGCTGGATGGCGGCTCGCTTTATTGGGTGATCAAGGGGCAGGTGCAGGCGCGACAGAAACTGCTTGGCATTGAAACCTTCACCGATGCTGACGGCATCCAGCGTTGCCGGCTCATTCTCGATCCAAGTGTTGTCGAGACTGCCGGCCAGCCGCGCCGTGCCTTCCAAGGCTGGCGATACCTGCCGCAAGAGGATGTGCCGCGCGATCTCGACAGCCTTGGCGGCGTCGCCGAACTGCCTGCCGATCTCAGGCGTGAACTCTCGGAACTGGGATTATTGTAGGGCGACTGCGTAGAGCGGTTCAAATCAAGGAATGCAGAACCGCTCTGTCTCTTCTGCGATGCCGGATGGAAAGCCGCTTCGCAGGCTTTCCGGTATTGCTCAGCGCAACCGCATCAACACCGGGGCTTGGCCGTTCGGCGCAGTAATATGCAGGTGGATGTGGGCTTCCGGCTGAGAATAGCGCCAAGCGCGAGCTCCGTGGCAGAGCAGGATGCCGATGAGGTCTTTCGTTTTGTTGCGCGAACGCGAGCGGTTGAGGCCGAGATCGGCCAACCGCATGGCTGCCTCATGCAGCGGATGAAGAGCAAAGCTCTTCGATTTTATCTTTCCCCCGCCATCGAGCGAGAAACCCGGAAAGTTCTCGTTCATCGCCATTTTCATATCCCCGCAACACATTACAAACTCAGGGCCGGCCCCATAGTCATCCGTGGCCGGAAGAACCGGATGTCCCAACGGGCCATCCGGTAGATTTCTGAACGATGGGGCACGAAAAACCGTGTCACATCCTTATTCCAAGCTCGCCCAGCACTTCACGCCGGCCTTCTTGAGAGCCTTGCAGGCGTTAACCGCCGCATTCTGGTCCTCGAAGCCGCCGAAACGGGCGCGGTAGCCGCCATCAAAGGCAAGCGCATAGGGCTTGGCCGAGTGCAAAGCCTTGCCGCCCTTGCTCTTGGCGGTATCGAGCAGATCGTTGGCTCCGTCCTTGCTGGAGGAAACGCCGATCTGGACGACCCAGCCGGTCGGGCCGGTCTCAGCCTTGCTCGCCTTGGCAACCTTCTCAGGCTTTTCAGCCTTCTCCGTCTTCTCAACCTTTTGGGTCTTGATGATCTTGGTATCCGATTTGGACGTGGATGCTGTCGTGACGGTGTCGACTTCATCCGCATCGTCCTGATCCGGAACCGTCGATGCCGGCTGGATGGAAGCAACTTCATCGGATGCGGCGCGTTGCTTCTGCTTAGTCGCAAGCAGCGGATTGCTCGACTTCGGCGTTATCGCCGCGAAAGCCGCAGCGCTCGACGGCTGCTGGTCGTCGTCAGCCTCGGCGGTCTCGTCTTTGCTCATCTTGGCGCTGCCGGCAGCCGCCATGCGGGCGCTCGCAGCCTGGACGTTCGGCGCATCCGCTGCCGTCTGGGCTACGACGTTCGAGGCGATATGCTTCGCGGATGCCTGCGGCAGATAGGTGGCGATCAGCTTGCGCATCTGGTTGTCGCGCGCGGGCGTCGAAGCGCCGCCAAGCACGACACCGACGATCGAGCGGCCGTCAACCTTCACCGAAGTGGCGAGATTGTATCCAGCAGCACGGGTGTAACCCGTCTTGATGCCGTCGACGCCGCGGACCGAGCCGAGCAGATGGTTATGCCCCGGGATCACTCTGCTGCCGAGACGAAAGCTCGTCTCGGAGAAGAAGCCGTAATATTGCGGGAAGTGCTCACGCAGGGCGACGCCAAGACGGGCCTGATCGCGCGCCGTCGTCATCTGCGCGGTATTCGGCAGGCCGTTCGGGTTGCGATAGGTCGTGCGCGTCATTCCGAGCGCACGAGCCTTGTTGTTCATCATGCGGGCGAAATTGTCTTCCGAACCGCCAAGCATTTCGCCGAGCGCCATCGCCGCATCGTTGGCGGACTTGGTGACGATGCCGAGAATCGCCTCCCGAACGGTCACGGACCGGCCAGTACCGATACCAAGCTTGGTCGGGGCCTGCGAGGCAGCGTTTTTCGAGAAGACGACAGGAGTATCGAGCGTGATCCGACCGGCCTCAAGCGCCTCGAAAGTCAGATAGACCGTCATCATCTTGGTCAGCGAGGCGGGATAGTGAAGCGTATCCGCATTTTCGCTGTAGAGGACATTGCCTGTGTTCGCATCAATGACGATGCCCGCGTATTTCGGGCCTCCGGCTGCGTCAGACACATCAACGGTAACCGTTACCGTCGCAGTCGTGATCACAAAACCGAACAGCGCCCTCGCCAAAAACTTGCCGGCGTTTGAAGAGGATGCGGAAAAAATTGATCTGGACACTACTTCACTCTCTGCTTGCATTTACGCTCTCGATTATCCGGCCGCCGCCTCCATGAACGCCCGTTGGGGTTCGAGAGTAGAGGCTTAGCGTTACCAATCGGTTTATGATGAACAGTTGGTTTCAGGTTTCCGCATAATTTTAGTCATCACTTACGGAGATTCTGTTGCGCCGGTTGTATCGACAAGGCGCGTCTTCACGAAATTCTGGACAGCGGCATCCATCGCCTGCCAGTCGCCAAGCTGATGACTGGAAAAGCGATAGAGCACGCTGAGATCCTTGCCCACCTTGATATCCCGCTGGCAGTCACCGCTGGTCGCCTGATCGGGCGAGGAGGGCAAGATGCAGCGCACGACATAATCCGGTTCGCCGGCGCGCGGCGCGGTCAGAAGCACTTCGCCATTGTAGCCGGCGTCAGCGCGCAGGCGATGCGCCGTCAGCCCATGCGGACCGGCAAAGGCGTCGCCTTCCATCAGATGCGAATAGATCGGCTCCAGCCGGCCGGACATGTCGCGCGACATCGTGCTCTGGCTGAGTTGGAGGAAAACCAGCGACGAGGCCTGGGAAATATCGTCAAAGCGCAGGCGGTCGGCATCGCTATAGCCCTGCATCTGCGGCCAGGTGAGATAGAGATCAACGCGCTCCGCGACACCGCTCACACGTTCGCTCGGAAAGCGGATGGTATTGGCGCCAAGACGCAGCGTATCCTCGCCGATCGTCGCCGTGATCGGCTTGGTATCGGCAGTGTGGCCGGCCAGTGAGATCTTTTCGCCGAGCCAGCGACCGCCAATGGTGATGGCAACGGTGAGAGCGGCAAGTACGGCAACGCCCGCGGTCAGACGGTAAATGAGGCCGCTCGATATCAGCGGCTGTTCGTCGATCGTGTAGGCGGACGACAGAGGAGGGGTCATGCTCTTGCCTTCGGTTCCATCCGCCTTGGAAACGATCGTCGATGACGCGTCCGCCGCGGCTCAAGACCCCTGATGAGTCTCGCTGTGGAATGATTGCCGCCATGGTGGTTAACGAGCCATTAAAAATGCGTCGGCTCACATATTTATCGGCACAAATACCTCTCCGAAAATCGGGGCGGAATTCGGGGCCGGTGGGCAGCGTGCGCGTTTTCCACTGCTATGACCTTGCGCACACCTTAGAAACGAAAAGAGCCGTCCCCGGGACAGCGGGAACGGCTCTAAGGCGCCGGTCGGGACAGAAATGCGGGGACGGACCGGGCCTTGACTGGGACCGCCGGTGCTAGGCCACCGGCGATCGCGTGGTGGACACGAATTACTTCAAGCTGCCGACTGCGACGGCGCGGCCATCCTGTATCTTGACCCAGCGGGCAGGATCGTCAGCGGACTGACGTTTCAGGAAGGTGTATTCGGTGTCCGACCAAAGCTTTACCTTGTTGCGCATGTTATCGAGAACGAAGTCGCCGCGATCGGTGCGCACCGTCAGCACGGCATGGCCTTCGCCGTTCGGCTGCAGCACGACCGTCATCAGCAGATCGGAGACAGAGAAGCCGGCATCGATCAGTTCCTTTCGCTTCAGCAGCGCGAAATCCTCGCAGTCGCCGGCGGTGGTCGGGATCGCCCACTTTTCCTCGACGCCATAGAGATCCATATCGGTCATCGGCTTGATCGTCGTGTTGACCGTGTAGTTGATCTTCAGGATGGCCTTCCAGCGATCTTCGGTCAGAATAGCGGGACCGGCATCGCCACCGGCATAAGCGCATTCCTTCGGGTTTTCCTTGCAGAACTCATAATGACCAATCGGGGGTGCAGCATCGCCAGTGATCGTCATATTGGCCGGCGTCGCATGGGCGAAGCCGAGACAGCCGAAGGTGAAAAGAGCCATGGCGGCATAGCCGCGAAAAAGGAATTGAAAGCTCATGTCCGTGTCCCTGTTTATTGGGAACAGAATGACATGCAGGCTTTTATCCGACGCAAAATTGCGTAGTCAAATTAAGGACTTAGTTGATTCAAATGCGGATCAAATTGTCATAAAATGAGAGCAAAACTTGAATCGAACTTTCGGAGAATTCGATTAAAATTCGAATGTTTTTCCGAGCGAGCTGCCGCGTTGGGATTCCCCATATTTATTTGTTTTCAAATGATTTTCTTGCCTGCGGCAGAAATCCGCGAAGCACACCATTTGCCGGCAGTGGCGTGAAAACGGAGCAGTCGCTTCATCTCAGCACATCGCCGAAACCTCGCTAGTGCCGGAATTTTCCTCGAACTGTGCCATTTTGGGAAAATGTCAGCCAAAAAATATTTGAATTTTTTTCTGCCGTCAGCCGATGACGCGAAATTCGTCCGTTGCTTCGACAATGGCTGCCGCCATCTCCGACGTCGACGGAGAATGGGCGGAATTGGGAACCACGACCAGTCTCGCCGCGGGCCATGCCCGCGATAGTTCCCAAGCGGTGACGATAGGCGCCTCGAGATCGAGCCGGCCCTGGATCATCACACAGGGAATACGGCTGAGCCGGTGGATATCCCTTAATATCTGTTGGTCTTCCAACCAACCGCGATGATGGAAGTAATGCGTAATGATGCGCGCTCTTGCGGTGAAATATCGGGGATCGGACCAGCGACCGGGTAAAGTCGCCCTGATATCGACGAGGATCGAAGCAGATTCCCAGTCGTGCCAGTCTTTGGCGGCTTTGGCATGGATGGCTGGATCCGGATTACGAAGCAAATGATAGTATGCGGCAACCAGATCGCCATCACGCTCGCTCTCCGGCACGCCAGCACGGAAGCGTGCCCATTCCTCCGGAAAGAAACGGGCAAGTCCGCTATAGAGCCAATCGACCTCGGATTGCCGTGTCATGGTGACGCCAACAACAACGAGGGCTGCGACGCATTGCGGATGCGTCTCGGCATAGACCAGCGCCAAGGTGCAGCCCCAGGAATTGCCGTAGACCAACCAGCGCTCGATGCCGAAAAAGCACCGAAGCTGCTCGATGTCGCCAACCGTGTGCCATGTGGTGTTGGCGGAAAGATCGGCCTCCGGCTCGGACGCATGCGGCAGGCTTCCGCCGCAACCGCGCTGGTCGAACTGGATTATGCGATAATGTTCTGGATCGAAAAAAAGGCGGGCGCTGGCGGAACTGCCGGAGCCCGGACCGCCATGCAGGACAACGACGGGAACACCGTTCGGATTGCCTGATTGCGTCCAGCAAATGCGTTGCGCATCGCCGACGTTGAGTATGCCCTGATCGTACGGCTCAATTTCAGGATAAAGCGTCTTCATCGGCCGTCACACAGGCTGAGGGGTGAAAATCATAATAGGGTTGCGACGGCCTAATTGACCCTCGCTGTCAAACTTGGCTCCGGCGAGCCAACATATCAGCTTCTGTTATCTCGACCAGGCATTGGCTGATACTGATAGTTGCTCGGGAAAGCTCCGTTGAGGTGAGGTCAGTTTCGATGAGAAGTACCAGCCAGTCGCTTACCTGAAGCCAACAACATTCCGTCTGTTATTTGGCCTGTGAATAACACATTTATGATGGATTATTTCGCCGCGTTCCAAGGCGATTTCGCAGAAAGCTTCATAGTATCGACCGAAGTCGACTTGCTCCGAAATATTTGGAACAGCGAAGAGTTGGATCAAGAACTCTCGTTCTCGTAACGGTATGACATCAATCGCCATCGCGTGTCTGCCTCTATAACGCCAAGGAGACCGAGCGCAATGTCAGACCAACTTCACGAACTCTTTTCGCGCTGCTGTCATTACGATGGGGATCTGATGCCAGAGCTTAAGACGACGGCCTAGAGGAATTCGCGCAAGGTCTCGCGAGATTGCAGCGAGAGGAATTCGATCGCGACGCCTTCCATGAAGTGGCGCACGATGCGGCCGCGCATGTTGCCGAGGCGGACTGGCGTTCCGATCGGCGGGCGTGCCTCGATGTCGACGGCAGCGCCCGAAAGCGACAGGTCCATGATGCGGCAGACATAGCGGGTGTCGTCTTCCAGCGTCAATTCGCTGAGCGTGTTGCGCGGTGTAAGACGGTCGTGGCGGCGATCTTCCGGCAGACCGAGCTCATGCTTGTTGGCCAGCCAAGTGAGCTGAGCGGCGAGTTTCTCGCGCTTGCGGTCGGTTGCGTTGATCGACATGCTAAAGCCGCGGGCGTCGACGGCAACGACATTACCCTCGACCCGGCCGAGATGGTCGATATAGGCCACGACACGCTCATTGGTGCGCGGACGGCCCAGGCAGGTGACGTACATGTCGCCGGGCGACATATCCGTGACCAGGCATTCGAATTCTTCGTAGTTGGCCAGCATCAACCGGCCCTGCATGTTGATCGGAACCCGCTGAAAGGTCCGCTGATCCATGCGAGACGAATTTCCTGCCAATTGGTTTGGCCGTGTCGTCTGGGCTGGCTGGAATGAATGCATGAAAGGGCTTCTTCAACCAATTATGTTTCGTGCAATCACTAGCCGAAACTTCTTAAGGTAATGTTGTCTTCTCTGAGGGATAGCTCAGAGAAGACGATTGAATCTGTATCGCGATGGGTCAACCTTTCCGTGATCGTGGCCAGCCGCCTTCGGATTCAGCGCGCGGCGCATCAATTCACCGAGCCCTACGCCGTCATGGCGGGAGACCAAATCGGCAGGCTCCGGATAATACATTGGCAATTCGACGCGGCGGGCAGGGCGCTCATACAGCAGGCTGCTGCGGTCGAGCGCTAGGAATTCCAGACGCTCGCTGCCGAGCCAAGACGCTGGCGCGACGGGCGTCAGGCAGCCGAGCAGCCGGTCGCAGACATCGCCGGCCGAACGCACCGGCATCAGCACCATTTCAAAGGCGATGTTGCGACCGCTGATGCTATAACCGGTCGCATTGATCAAGGCGGGAACCACATGTGCCATCACGCCGGCGGCAATGCGCACGGGATCATCAGGCTGACTGCCGGCCCACAATGTAGCAAAGCTCTCGCCGCGAAGCTCACGCCCCATGAAGCTGCAGATCGCCGTTCCGGCCAGCCGAAAGCGTGGCGCCTCATTCGGCACCGACTCCAGAATGAAGAGCTGAGGCAGGATGTGGCGGACTGCCGAAGGCTGTATCAAATTGCGCAGGGGTGCATCCGCATTGCAGCGAAGTTGTTCCCAGTAGGTAAATATCTCTGTGCTGGTTTTCTGCCGCATGACGAGTCCGTGTCCCATTTCAGTTCAAAAGCCGGAGCATTCATTGCCCTTGCAGGATGCCATGCTTATTCCATGCCAAGGTCGGGCCATTAAGGTTAACAGAGGGTTTCGTTTGCCTTGAACGGCCATGAGTGGGAGAAATAGACCATCACTTCACGAGGGTGACCTTCAGCACAAACTATCTCGGGCGTGGGACATACCATTGCGGCACATCCCAGCGAGGAGCGCCCGAGCAAGCCGTCCAACAGGGTTGGGCGGCTTTTTTTTTGATATTCGCTGCTGTATGTCTCGAGTCCCTTCTCAAGATGTCAGAGCAAGTCATGGATGATGCAGAGCCGCCGCGCCACGAGCCCGAGGAAAATCGGCCGCCGGGGCGAGTTCCTGCCTTCAATCTGCCGCCCGTCATCGTTGCAAGCCTCGGCTTGCTCCTCGTTGTCTTCGCTATTCAAAATCTGCCCTGGTGGTCGGACGATACGCTGAATTGGCTGTATTTCACCTTCAGCTTCATTCCCGCGCGTTACGCCTTTCCGCTGTCGCAACAGGGGCTGGAATGGCTGTGGACGCCGGTTACCTATTCGCTCCTGCACGGCAGCATCGAACATATCGTCTTCAACGGACTGTGGCTGATGGTCTTTGCCGCGCCCGTTGCGCGCCGCATCGGCGTTGCACGCTATGTGATCTTCTGGATTCTTTCGGCCGCCGCATCCGCATTCCTGCATGCCGTCATCTATTGGGGCGACCAAAGCTTGCTGATCGGTGCATCGGGCGTCGTTTCAGGGTTGATGGGAGCGGCCTGCCGTTTTGCCTTTCCCGCCATGGACGGCCGCCGTGTCGGCATTCGGCAGGCACATCTCAATCCGCGTCTATCGATTGCAGCCTCGATGCGCAGCCGCACGGTCGTCGCCTATATCGTGATGTGGATCGCCGGCAATGCGCTCGTCGCTTTCGGCATAACCATCGTCGGCGACAGTGCCCAGCCGGTCGCCTGGGATGCGCATATCGGTGGCTTCCTTTTCGGCTTCCTGCTGTTTGCCCTGTTCGACCGGCGCGCGCCTGTCGAGCTCGAAGACTCGGCTGCATAGGCGAAATGAAGCTGTTGCTTTCTGACCCCCACTAGCGCACCATTCATGCTCATCGGCCGCGAAGGGAGGAGACCGGCGCGGTCGATGAAAGCAGCATCGGCCCGAGTCCTGAGGCGATTCGGAACAAATCCGAGGCTCAATTGTTCACTTTGCTTTCGAGATGGGAGGATCGAATGTCAGTCTCCGTTAAAGCCATACTTGATGCCAAAGGTCGCAATGTTACCACCGCCGGAGGGAATACGACCCTTGCGGAAGCCGCCAAAATTCTGAGTGAAAACCGCATCGGCGCAATTGTCGTGGTCGGGATGGCGGGCAAGATTTCCGGCATTTTCACCGAGCGTGATGTCGTCAACGCAGTCGCCAAGCACGGCCCGGAGAGCCTCAACCAGCCGATCGCTTCGCTGATGACGGCAAAGGTGCACCGCTGCAAGGAAGACACCACCACCGATGAACTGATGGAACTGATGACGCACCGCCGCTTCCGCCATGTTCCGGTCGAAGAAAAAGGCAAGCTTACAGGCATCATCTCGATCGGCGACGTCGTCAAATGGCGCATCCGCGAAATCGAACTCGAGACAGAGCAAATCAAGGCTTATATCGCAGGGTAAGGGTGAAGAACGGTTCGTAGCAACCAGAGCAATCGTCTGAAGAGGGCGATTGCCGCCACGAACGCCTTGAGCCAAAGGCGCCAAGCCGGTGCTCGCCAAAGACGAAATCAGCTCCAAATCCGAATGATTAACGTCCTATCGGGCGAAGGCTTCCTGCATGCGCCTGATTTCGACAAGCCGGACGGAGGTCTCTTCATAGCCGCGCTCGATCGCTTCGCCGGCACGATGAAACTCTGAGAGACCTATGTCGCTGAGGCGCGGGTGCAGCGCCAGGTCTGGCGGATCGCCGGCGAGACGTGCGCGGGAAATCCGATCCTGGATGATGTTGAAAGCCTGTACCATGACACCGGTCATGCCGAGCTTTGTATAGGGCGCTTCATCACGACGCTGCTGCTCGCCATTCAATGGACCGGCATTGTGCTTGACGACGGCCGAACGACCGAAAAGGTCGTAATGCAGGTTGACGGCGACCACGAGTGGCTGTTCGTAGGCACGGCAGACGGAAACAGGCACCGGATTGACCAGCGCGCCGTCGACCAGCGTGCGGCTATTGGTGCGCACCGGCTCGAAAATGCCGGGCAGGGCATAGGATGCCCGCAGCGCCGTGATCAGTGAGCCATTGGTGATCCAGACCTCGTGGCCGGTATTCAGTTCAGAAGCGACCGCGACGAAGGGGCGGTCCAGATCCTCGATGGTGAAGCCTTCAAGGTGTTCCTGCATGCGCTTGGTGAGCCGCATGCCGCCGAAAAGACCGCTGCCGCCAATAGTGAGATCGAGAAGGCTGGCGATGCGACGCATGGTCAGCGAGCGGGCAAAAGCCTCCAGCTCGTCAAGTTTGCCAGCGAGATAACAGCCGCCGACCAGAGCTCCGATGGAGGTGCCGGCGATCATGCCGACTTCGATTCCAGCCTCTGTCAGGGCGCGCAGCACGCCGATATGCGCCCAGCCACGAGCAGCGCCACCGCCGAGTGCCAGCGCGATCTTCACTTTTTTTGGGGGAGCGGGGACAGCGGGCGGTGCAGGTATGTTCTGTGAGGTGGTCGGACCTGTACCGGCAGGAACCTGCCCGGCGCTCTGACGAATCAACCCCCAGTTCAACATGGAATCCTCCGAGGCATAAACCTGCCTCTTGCTAAAATACTGTCCCTTTTTTGTTTCCAAATCGTATATTTGGCTGTTGCTTATTAGCCGGCGGGCGGTGCTTACTGCCCATAGACCTCGCCGGGATCGAAATGCAGGTGATCGTCGACGACGTTCAGCACCGGCTTTCCATCCTCCAGCTCGACAGTGCGATAGAAGCAGGAACGCCGTCCAGTATGGCACGTTGCATCGTGACCGGCGACCTCAACTTTCAGCCAGATAGCATCCTGATCACAATCGGTACGCATCTCCTTCACCGTCTGCAGATTTCCGGAAGTTTCACCCTTTTTCCAGATTTTTCCGCGCGAACGGCTGAAGTAGTGCGCCGTTTTTGTCTTTATGGTCAGTGCCAATGCCTCGGCATTCATATGCGCGACCATTAGCAGTTCACCGTCATGGGCATCGGTGACGATCGCGGTGATCAGGCCGCGATCATCGAAACGGGGGGTGAAATCGCCTGCATCCTCAAGTTCGGATTTGTCTGCGGAAGGCTCGTTGAATACCAAGTTCATTTCCGGCTCTTTCTTTGAAGCCTAATCAGCGGCTCCGGACCATCGTCATGAAGCGGACCTGCTCGGCCGGATCGGCCTTGAAGGCACCGGTGAAGGTCGTCGTCAACGTCGACGAGCCCTGCTTCTGCACGCCACGCATCGCCATGCACATATGCTCCGCATCGAGCATGACGGCGACGCCGCGCGGACGCAGGGAGTCGTCGATTGCGTTTGCGATCTGGGCGGTCATGGCCTCCTGCGTCTGCAGGCGGCGGCCGAAAATTTCAACGACGCGGGCGATCTTGGACAGACCAAGGACGCGGCCGTTCGGCAGGTAGGCGACATGCGCCTTGCCGATGATCGGCACGACGTGGTGTTCGCAATGAGAGAAAAACGGAATGTCGCGCACGAGAACCATGTCATCATAGCCGGAAACCTCCTCGAAGGTGCGGCCGAGCACGTCCTCGGGGTTCAAATCGTAGCCGGAGAAGAGTTCGCGATACGCCTTGGCGACACGGGTCGGCGTATCGAGCAGCCCTTCGCGCTGCGGATCGTCACCTGCCCAGCGAAGCAGAACGCGGACTGCGTCCTCGGCTTCCTTTTGGGACGGACGGTCCAATACCGGATTGGATTCAACTGCTTGCGGAAAGTTCTTTACAATGGCGTCCATTACCTGTGGTCTCCTGATCCGCATCGCGGATCTTATTTTGTCGGACTCGCCACTGGTATCCTCCCGAACCTGGAGAATTATGCACCTTTGGCGGGCTCCGGGGCGTTCTGGCTGGCGGACAAGCCTGCCGTCCTGCACGGTTTCCCATCAAACTTACAGAAGACCATTGCATTTTGATGGTCTTCGAACGACATACATATAGTATGGCATTGTCCCTGTGAAAGTGTCCTAACGAGACACGCTGTGTTTTTTGTTATGAAACAAAGAACGGGCGCGTCGGAGCAAAGCGATAATGGACGACATCTACAACAGCAAGATTCTGGAATTTGCCGGCAATATCGAACGCATCGGCAGCCTTTCCGACGCCGATGCAAGCGCTCAGGCCCATTCCAGACTATGCGGCTCTCGCGTCAAAATCTGGCTGAAAATGGACGGCGACGTCGTGACCGATTTTGCCCACGACGTCAAGGCCTGCGCACTCGGACAGGCCTCTTCCTCGATCATGGCCCGCCATGTCGTCGGCGCCACCGCCAGCGAGTTGCGCCAGGCGCGCGAAGACATGCTGGCGATGCTGAAGGCGGACGGCGAGGGGCCGACAGGGCGCTTCGAAGACATGCGCTATCTGCGACCGGTCAGGGACTACAAGGCCCGGCATGCGTCGACGATGCTGACATTCGATGCCGTGGTGGATGCGGTCGGTCAGATCGAGGCGGCGCGCGAACCCGCCAGGGCCATAGCGAGCGAAGCCGTTTGATCAAGGCTGCCGGCGATGTGCCATCTCTGCTCCATGCAAGATGAGGAAGATGAGGGAGGAGCGGCCGCGGGCTCCAAAAGGATAAGGCGCGACAAAGCACCGCCCCACGGCAATAGCAAGCCACGCCAATCCCGCAATTATTCCGGCCCCTTCCGCAAGACACCCGATCGGCTCCTTGGCATGGGTCTCATCCGTTTCTATCAACTGACGCTTTCCGGCTTCATTGGCAATTCCTGCCGCCATATCCCGACCTGCTCGGAATACGGTTATGAATCGATTGCCCGGCATGGCCTGTGGGCCGGCGGCTGGATGACGCTGTTCCGCGTGGCGCGCTGCGGTCCCGGAGGCACAAGCGGGCTCGATCCCGTGCCGGAAACGCTGGAAAACCGCTATCATTGGTGGACCCCGTGGCGCTATTTCCGCCTTGGCCAAAAGGCCGCCTGACGGCATGGCGGTCTACATCGCGCTTCTGCACAGTATCGTCCTTGGCGGCGGTCGGCGCGTCGTCATGAGCGATTTGCGGGCCATGGCGGAGAGCATTGGATTTTCAGACGTCAAGACGCTGGTCGCGACCGGCAATCTCGTTTTCGAGGCTGACGCGCAACCAATTGCGGAGATCGAGGCACGGCTCGAAGCAGGCTTCGCGAAGAGTTTTGGCAAGGCTGTCGATATCATTGCTCGCGATGCCGAGACTTGGCGCAGGCTTGCCGCCGGCAATCCGTTCAGCGACGGCAAGGGTAGTGAGGTCGTCGTCCGCGTCATGCGAAAACCGCTGGAGCCGTCGGTGATAGCAGCCCTCGGCAAACACAGGAACGACCCGGAACGCCTGGCGGTGGTTGATGGCGACCTATGGATCGATTTCGGCGGCAAGGCGAGCGAGACCCGTCTCCTCTCGGCGCTGACCACCAAACGCCTTGGCGTCGGCACGTTGCGAAACTGGAACACGGTGCGCGGATTGGTCGAGATGATCGGCGAGTAAAGCCGCTTCTCCTTTACTAAATCGCCGAATATCGCTATCAGGCGACCGCGTTCAATCAAGATCGATTGACCGCATCTTTCAAAACCACCCGCATTCGTTGGCGGGACTGGACAAGGAGAATTTCGATGTCCCAATCCGTTTCCCTGACATTTCCCGATGGTTCCGTGCGCAGCTACGATGCTGGCGCAACCGGCAGAGATGTCGCCGAATCCATTTCCAAGTCGCTTGCCAAGAAGGCCGTCGCCGTTGCGATCGACGGCACCGTGCGCGACCTTTCCGATCCGGTGACCGAAGGCAAGATCGAGATCATCACCCGCAATGACGACCGCGCGCTGGAACTGATCCGGCATGACGCGGCGCACGTCATGGCAGAAGCGGTGCAGGAACTGTGGCCCGGCACGCAGGTGACGATCGGCCCGGTCATCGAAAACGGCTTCTACTACGACTTTGCCAAGAACGAACCCTTCACGCCCGACGACCTGCCGGTCATCGAAAAGAAGATGCGCGAGATCATCCAGCGCAATGCGTCGTTCACAAAGCAGATCTGGTCGCGCGAGAAGGCAAAGGAAGTCTTTGCCGCCAAGGGTGAGCGCTACAAGGTCGAGCTCGTCGATGCCATTCCGGAAGGGCAGGACCTGAAGATCTATTATCAGGGCGATTGGTTCGACCTTTGCCGTGGGCCGCACATGGCTTCCACCGGCCAGATCGGTTCGGCTTTCAAGCTGATGAAGGTGGCGGGCGCCTATTGGCGCGGTGACAGCAACAATCCGATGCTGACCCGCATCTATGGCACGGCATTCTCCGAACAGGCCGATCTCGACAACTACCTGCACATCCTCGCCGAAGCCGAAAAACGCGATCACCGCCGTCTCGGCCGCGAAATGGACCTGTTCCACTTCCAGGAAGAAGGCCCCGGCGTCGTCTTCTGGCACGGCAAGGGCTGGCGGATGTTCCAGACGCTGGTGTCCTATATGCGCCGGCGATTGCAGGGCGACTATCAGGAAGTCAACGCGCCGCAGGTGCTCGACAAGTCGCTTTGGGAAACCTCCGGTCACTGGGGCTGGTATCGCGACAACATGTTCAAGGTCACCGTCGCCGGCGACGAGACCGATGACGATCGCGTCTTCGCGCTGAAGCCGATGAACTGCCCCGGCCACATCCAGATCTTCAAGCATGGCTTGAAGTCCTACCGCGAACTGCCGATCCGGCTTGCGGAATTCGGCGCAGTGCATCGCTACGAGCCTTCGGGTGCGTTGCACGGGCTGATGCGCGTGCGCGGCTTCACGCAGGACGACGCGCATATCTTCTGCACCGACGAGCAGATGGCCGCCGAATGCCTGAAGATCAACGATTTGATCCTTTCGGTCTATGAGGACTTCGGCTTCAAGGAGATCGTCGTGAAGCTCTCGACACGCCCGGACAAGCGCGTCGGTTCCGACGACCTCTGGGACCGTGCCGAAAGCGTGATGATGGACGTGCTGAAGACCATCGAGGCTCAGTCCGAAGGACGCATCAAAACCGGCATTCTGCCGGGCGAGGGCGCGTTCTACGGGCCGAAGTTCGAATATACGCTCAAGGACGCCATCGGCCGTGAATGGCAGTGCGGCACGACCCAGGTCGACTTCAACCTGCCGGAACGCTTCGGCGCGTTCTATATCGACCAGCATTCCGAAAAGACGCAGCCGGTGATGATCCATCGCGCCATCTGCGGCTCGATGGAACGCTTCCTCGGTATCTTGATCGAGAATTTCGCCGGCCATATGCCCCTCTGGGTGTCGCCGCTGCAGGTGGTGGTGGCAACCATCACCTCGGAAGCCGACGAATATGGCAACGAGGTTGCGGAAGCGCTGCGCGAAGCCGGGCTCGATGTCGAGACCGATTTCCGCAATGAGAAGATCAACTACAAGATCCGCGAGCATTCGGTGACCAAGGTCCCGGTCATTATCGTCTGCGGCAAGAAGGAAGCCGAGGAGCGCTCGGTCAACATCCGCCGCCTCGGCAGCCAGGCGCAGACGGCAATATCGCTCGACGAGGCCATCGCTTCGCTTTCACTCGAAGCCACGCCGCCGGATATCCTGCGCAAGCGTGAAGCCAAGCGGTCCAAAGCCGCTTGATATCAAATGTCGTCTGGCGGCATCTTCACAGAGCCGTCAGACAACTGACATGAAACTTTAATATAGACAATGATTCAGAGGGCTGCGCGCCCTGCCGGACATGCAGCCCTGTAGAATTTAAGGAGCGGGGCAGCCCGTCGCGGATTTGGATTTCAAAGAATTATCCTACGCCAATGAACGGGATACGCGCATTAAGCGCTGGTTCATCCGCTCCATCGAAGGCCTGTCGGGGCGCGATCGCTATGCCCGGCTTTACGACATCTGGCGCAGCGATATCGTCGGCAAGAGCGAACGCGTCTTCGGCAAGATGCTCGATCTCATCGATGTGAGCCTGGTTGCCAAGGGCGAATGGCCGCCACAGGAAATTCCCGATGCGCCGATCGTCATCGTCGCCAACCACCCCTTCGGTATCGGCGACGGCATCGCGATCCTGGCGCTTGCCGAGCAGCTCGGCAGACCCTTCAAGGTGCTGATCCATAACGAATTGCTGAAAGTGCCTGAGATGGCCGATTATTCGCTGCCGGTTTCCTTCGAGGAAACCAAGGAGGCGATGGCGATCAACATGAAGACGCGCCACGAGGCGGTTCGCCTGCTCAAGGAAGGCACGACGATCATCGTTTTTCCGGCCGGCGGGGTTGCAACGGCGAAGAAGGGCTTCGGCCGTGCCGAGGACCTGCCGTGGAAAATTTTCCCGGCGAAGCTCATTCAAGCGGCGCGCGCCAGCGTCATTCCCGTTTATTTCGAGGGGCAGAACGGCCGGCTGTTTCATCTCGCCAGCCGTGTGTCGCTGACGCTGCGTCTTTCCCTGCTGATCCGCGAATTCCGCCGTCTTTCCGGCAGCACCATCACCGCCCATGTCGGTAGGCTGATGACGTGGGAGGCGCTCAGCGAAGGCAACGATCGCAAGGATCTGTTGTCGAAGCTCTACAGCGCGGTGTTTTCCATGGCGCCTCCTAAGCGAGCGCTGCGAAAAAGGGCCGTATAACGGAGGCCGCCGATCCAAATTCGCAGCCTGTCTCGGCCTCAGTCCATACTCTCGCCATCGTCGCCGCCAGACGACGGCGCCAATTGCTCGTAGGTCGGCAAGGGGCGCTGCTGGCCTGAGGCGGCCGGCTGGGTCTGCGGGGCCTGGTTTTGCTGCACCTGTGCCGGCGGAATGGGGATCTGCTGTGCAGGCTGCTGATCGTTGGCGTCCTGCGGCTGCTGTTCCTTCATCAGCACTTCGACATCGGTATTCTTGCCGGCTCCGACGGTGAAGTCGCGCTGATAGATCTTGTCCTTATTGCGGGCAATGGCCGTATATTGGCCTTCCGCGAGCACCATGGTGGGGAAAGCACTAAGGCTTTCGCCGACGATATCGCCGGCAGAGGTGAGGATCGACCAAGCCGTATCGGCAATCGCCTCGCCGCCCTTGTCCGATACCAGTTTGAAAGTAATCTTCGCCGCCTTGTGCTGGATCGTCGCTTCGGTGACCTTGCCGGCTTCCACCTGGATATCGGCGCGGATGACGGCGTTGACGGCACCATATTCGGAGACGATGTGATAGGTGCCGGCGCTGAGGCCAACCAGCGTGTTCGGCTTGACGTTGGACATGACGAGACCGCGCTCGCCGTCTTCCTTCGCATCGTTGGAATAGATCGAAAAACTCAGCTCATCCGGCGGGATGCGCACGTCAGAGCCGGAGACAGCGTTCAGCACCATACCGCCGGCGTCGAGCACCATGATCTGCTTTTGCAGCACGCCGCTTTCCGGCACGGTCAACTTCTTGGTGACACCGGCGCGGCCAAAGGAGACGTTGACGAAATAATCGCCGGGAAGGAGATGGAAGGATGCCGAGCCGCCTTTCGAGCTTGCGACCAGCGGCAGCTTGCCGTCGGCGCCGGCAAAGGGGCTGAAGACATACCAGGAGAGACCCTGCAATTGCGGGCCGCTGTCAGAGGCAAGCTTGGCCTCGAGCGAAACATCGTGCAGCGATTGACCGGACGAGTTTTCGCCGCCTGGCGCGACAAAGGCATTGAGCTTCGGCATCTTCACGCTGCCGTCGAGCTGCTTGAATTCCTGGAAGGCATTTTCCGCCGAAGCAGCGGTGCTCAGGCTCGCGAGCATTGCGAACGCCGTGCCCAATCGGCGAGCGGATGAAATGCCTGACATGAATTCCCAACCGATTGACTTCCGGTAAAACACAGGCCACTTCAAGACCAACGGAGTGGCAAATTCAAGACCCACTTCCTCCCGCGCGTGAAAATGAAAGCAATCATTCGATGAAAACCGATATCAAGCTGGTCGATTATCTGGCGGTCCGCCGATCCATTCCCGCTTTTCAGATGATGGAACCCGGCCCGGACAAAGCCGAAATCGAAGATATTCTGCGGCTCGCTTCGCGCGTGCCGGATCACGGCAAGCTCGCCCCCTGGCGCTTCATCGTCTATCGCGGCGAGGAGCGCGCGCGGATCGGCGAGGAGCTGTTGAAGCTCGCGCTGGAAGCCAAGCCGGACCTTTCCGAAGAGATGATCCAGGTCGAGCGCACGCGCTTCACCCGTGCGCCCGTCGTCATCGCCGTTGTCAGCAAGGCGGGACCGCATTTCAAAATTCCGGAATGGGAACAATTGATGTCAGCGGGCGCGCTTTGCCTCAATCTGCTGATTTCCGCCAACGCGCACGGCTGGGTTTCGAACTGGCTGACCGAGTGGTTCGCCTATGACGAGCGCGCCTATCCGCTGCTCGGCGTGCAGCCAGGCGAAAAGGTAGCTGGCTTCATTCATATCGGTTCGTCCACCTTCCCATCCACCGAACGCCCGCGCCCGGAACTGACGGAGACCGTAACCTGGGTCGGCGGCGAGGGAGCGTGATGTTCTACACGACGGACACCAATCGGCATGGTCTGGCGCATGACCCCTTCAAGGCCATCGTCGCGCCACGGCCGATCGGCTGGATTGGCAGCAAGGGCAGGGACGGTTCGCTGAACCTGTCCCCCTATTCCTTTTTCAATGCGGTCAGCGACCGGCCGAAGCTGGTGATGTTCTCTTCTGCCGGCAGAAAGGACAGCGTGCGCAATGTCGAGGAAACGGGCGTTTTCACCGCCAACCTCGTCAGCCGTCATATCGTGGAGAAGATGAATCATTCGTCGATCGCCGTCGCCTACGGCGTCAATGAATTCGAACTGGCTGGACTGACTGCAAAACCTGGCGAGTTGGTCGATGCGCCTTACGTCGGCGAGGCCTTTGCTGTCCTCGAATGCCGGGTGACCGAGATCATGCAGCCCAAGGGCCTCGATGGCGAGCCATCCGAAAATATCATGGTCTTTGGCCAGGTCATCGGCATCCATATCGATGAGGCGATCATTCGCAACGGTCGGCTCGACATGGCGCTCGCGCGGCCTGTCGCCCGCATGGGCTACATGGACTACAGCGAAGGCAGCGATGTCTTCGTGCTGCTGCGGCCAAAAGCGCCGTAACATCAGCGCCTTTCGGTCTCGTATTAGTGGTTAATAAACAAGGTAAACGGCCCGTAAACCTTTCATCGCTAACGTGTCCGATATGAGTTCGCGGGTCGGGAATCGTCCCGCCGATATCGGGGCGTTATGTGATCATAGAAGCATTTCTTCGCTGGGCTGAGACCGCCAAGGCAGAGAGTAGGGCGAGGGCGGCCAATGCACTTGGGCGAGCCTATCTGCAATCGGAGATGCCGCGAGAAGAGCGCGCCGCCGCCGAGATGGCGATGACCTATCTACTCGATGATCCGTCGCCGCGCGTGCGTCTGTCGCTTGCAGAGGCCGTGGCACGCTCCCCGAACGCGCCGCGCAACATCATCCTGTCGCTGGCGGAGGATCAGCCGGAGATCGCAGGGCAGGTCATTCTTTTCTCACCGGTGTTTACCGATGCCGATCTTGTCGACCTTGCGCTGCGCTGCAGCAATGTGACGCGCGTCCTGATCGCCTCGCGCGGCCGGGTGTCGCGGTCGGTTTCGGCAGCACTCGCCGAAATCGGCGGCGAGACCGAAGTCCTTTGCCTGCTGGAAAACGACGGCGCCTCGCTGTCGCGCGCCTCGCTGAAGCGGATCGCCGAACGCCTTGGCGATCAGGCCGACATACGCGGTCTGCTTCTTGATCGTGACGCGCTGCCATCCGACGTCCGCCACCTGCTGATGCGGCATGTGAGCGAGGCACTGACCGGCTCAAGCCTCATTCAGGCTACGATCGGCGCTGGCAGGCTTCAGCATATTACCCGCGAGGCCAGCGAGGCAGCGACGGTCTCCATCGCCGGCACGGTACAGCATGAGGACATTCCCGATCTGGTCGAGCACCTGCGGCAGTCCGGCTGGTTGACACCGGCTTTCCTGATGCATGCGCTTTGCTCGGGCAAGGTGGACTTCTTCGCCGGCGCGATCACCAACCTTTCGGCCTGTGACGAGCGCCGCGTGCGCTCCATCCTTTCCACCGGCCGCGTCTATGCCGTCCGTGCGCTTTATGAATCTGCCGGCCTGTCGCGCGATATCAGCATCGTCTTTGTCGAGGCGACATTGATCTGGCGCGAGGCGTCGCGCGCCAATGGCGGCACCATGCTAGAAAATGTTTCGGCGCGGCTGATGCATAAATTCCGACTTGCAGACCAGTCCCCTGTCGCGGCGGTGCAATTGCTCGATATGGTGGAGAAGCTCGCCAACGCCGAACGGCGGCAGACGGCGCGGACATTCGCGGCGCTGGCGGCTCTTGCCGCAGCGTGATAGTCATCGGCTATTGCAGCTTTGGGAATGTGTCTTGTCACTGACGATTACTGTTGAATCACCGCGCCAGGATGGCGTTATCCGTCTCCTCGACATGTCCAGTGCCTACGCACAATCGCTTTATCCGCCAGAGAGCAATCATATGCTCGATCTGGACGCTCTGGAGAGCCCCGACGTGACCTTCTGGGTCGCACGGCTCGATGGCGATATGGTCGGCTGCTGCGCTCTGGTGGAGGCGGGGGATGGCACCGCAGAGATCAAGCGCATGTTTGTCGATCCGCTTGCCAGGGGACGCAGGGTCGCACAGATGCTGATGAAAGCAGCGGAAGAGAAAGCGACAGAAAGAAAGCTGACGGCGCTACGGCTCGAAACCGGCATATACCAGCCGGAGGCAATCGGCCTCTACCGCAAGTTCGGCTACATCGAGATCGGACCATTCGGCAGCTACGAGCCCGATCCACTTAGCCTGTTCATGGAGAAGACGCTTCCGCAGGCTTAAGAGGCCTGTCAGCCGTCGGAACCGTCCCTGACACGCAATTGCAGTTCCGGCTCCTGAGCGTGTTGTTCCTCGGTCAGTTCCGCCTCGCGGATCCATTCACGCCAGATGGCCACGATAATGGCCATGAGTACCGGACCGATGAACAGGCCAAGGAATCCCATGGTCTTGACGCCGCCGACAAGGCCGAAAAAGGTCGGCAGGAAGGGCAGCTTGATCGGACCACCGACGAGCTTCGGCCGAAGCGTCTTGTCGACGATGAAGAGTTCGACCGTCCCCCAGATAAACAGCCCGGCGCCGGCCCAAGGGGAGCCGCTGGCGAGCAGATAAATGGATACGAGCGACATGGAGAGCGGCGCACCACCAGGCACGAGCGCCATGACACCGGTCAGAACGCCAAGGGTGACTGCCGATGGCGCGCCCGCGATCCAATAGGCGACGCCCAACACCACACCTTCGCCAATGGCGATCAACGTCATGCCCATGACGGTGGAGCTGATCGTCGCCGGCACGACGCGGGAGATGCGCTCCCAGCGGTTCGGCAAGATACGTTCGCCCAAAAGATCGACCTGGCGGACGAAACTGGCCCCGTCGCGGTAGATGAAGAACAGGGCGATCAGCATGAACAGCAAAGTCAGCACGACATGGAACGCGCCGCCGCCGGCAGCAAGCACCGCCCGGTAGATATTGCCGATATGTGCGCCGCTGACGAGTTGCGCCAATTCGCCGATGGAACCGGGGCTGCCGATATATTGCGTCCACTGATCGCCGAGCCAGGAGCCGACGATCGGCAGCGCGAGTATCCATTGCGGCGGCGGGGCACCATCGCGATTGACATGCACCGCCCAGGTAAACCATTCGCGGACTTCACCGACCATATAGATGGCCGAAAGCACGATCGGCAGCACGAGGAAGGTGACGATAAAGGCGATGGCGATGGTTGCCGCAAGCGTCGTATTGCCGTTGGTTCGGCGCACGAGATCGCTATAAAGCGGCCAGGTGGCAAAGCCGATCACAGCCGCGGCCAACACCGGAACGAGAAAACCGTAGAAGAAATAGATGCCGGCCGCCGCAATCAGGATCAGCAGCCAACGCGCCGCAGAAATCGACGGAATAAGAGCCATGCGCGCGGGCGCGCTTGGGCCCAGCCAACGCGGCTCCCTCGGCTTATGACGTTCGAATACACCCACCGGACTTGCTTCACTCTTTTTATTAGATCAACCGGTTATGGGGTATGATCTAGGCTGTTTCAAGGGCCACCACTTGAAAGCCTATATAATCCGTTGCCGTGACAGCCGAACGACTACCGATGCGAGAGTAGACGGCCGACTATTGCGGCCGACGGATGACCTTGAAGGCAAAGAATTGCGTCTTCTGCGTCGGATTGAAATTGTTGTCGGCAACGAAGATCAGCACATCCGTACCGTCTTTCGCCTTGCCGAGGCTGACACCTTCGATGTTGTCAGGGGCAAGGCCGAGCGCCCGCAGGTCCATCACCTGGACCTTGCGCACAGGCACGATGCGCTGGTCGGTCTTGGCCAAAGATGGGATGTTCGAGACATCGGTCGCGCCTTCGAGATCGAACATGTTGATGACGACGGAATTGCCGACATCCTGCGCATAGCCGCGCTCGATCGACAGCGCATGCCGGTCGTCCAGCGCCACGATTTCCGACATGCCGAAATCATTCCAGCCGCCGGGTTTGGAGGCGGCCTGCGGGATCGGCGCGACCGGATAGACATACTGCGCCTTCTGTTCGCCCGTGACCGCATCGTAGCGGATGAAACGGGCAAGCGCGCCATTGGTCAGCGTCGTCATCGGTCCGTCTTGATAGAGCGCGGATTCCATGCCGACCAGAAGATCGCTACCGGCGAGGAAGCTCAGACCCTCGAAAGCAAGGTTGTCGCGGATGCCGGTGCTCTTGTCCGCGGTCGGTGCGAAACCTGCCGGCAGCGGCAGTTCGCGCACGAAGCTGCCATCGCGATTGGCAACCCGCACGAAAGGCGGCAGCAGTGCCTTGCCGTCGCCTTCGCTGCTCCAATAGATGCCGTCCTTGCCGACGCGGATCGACTCGGAATCAACCGTGCGAAAAGCGAAAGGTTGGCCGTTCTTGTCCTTCAGTGTCACATGATCGAGAACGGTCACGCCCTTCAGGCCAACGGCACTGACATCGATGTCAAGATCGTAGAAGCGGGCAGGCGCCTTTTCGGAGCGGTCATCGCTGATGGAGATATAGTGGCCGGTCGAAGGATCGAAATCGATGCCGGAGAGACCACCGACTTCGACGCCGCTTTCCATGAAGCCCGTCGGAATATCGTATTCGCCGAGATAGGAGAGGCTGATACCCGCCTTGCAGTCGCCGAAGGGGCAAGGAACGTCGATGACCGTGCCGATATCGGCAGCGCGGGCACCAGCGGAACCGAGAAGAAAGGCAGCAGCGGCAGTCGTCAAAAAGGGCTTCAACATGGCGATATCGTCACATCCGGTTTACGAGTTGGCGGGTTCGCAGAGATGCCGCATCTATGCATCCGCCCGTGACGCTTTCGTTACGGATATCGGTCAGTTCGATAAAAATATCGCGAGGTCGTTTTTGCCGCGGCGGGGACGCGGCTGCTAAATATCCAAATTCTCCGCAAACGCTGCGCGTTCCTGGATAAAGCGGAAACGGGCATCTGCCTTGGTGCCCATGAGATTGTCGACGGCCTCACGGGTGCCCTCGAAATCCACCTCGTCGATCTCGACGCGCAACAGGGTGCGCTTCGCCGGATCCATCGTCGTTTCCTTGAGCTGGGCGGGAAGCATTTCGCCAAGACCTTTGAAACGGCTGATCTCGATCTTGCCTTTGCCCTTGAACTCGCTCTCCATCAGCTCCAGCCGATGGGCGTCATCGCGGGCATAGATGGATTTCGACCCCTGCGTGATCTTGTAGAGCGGCGGCACCGCCAGGAAAAGGTGGCCGCCACGGATCAGCTCAGGCATTTCTTGATAGAAGAACGTGATCAGCAGCGAGGCGATATGGGCGCCATCGACGTCGGCATCGGTCATGACGACGACGCGCTGATAGCGCAGGTCTTCTTCGCGATATTTCGAACGCGTGCCACAGCCGAGCGCCTGGACGAGATCGGTGATCTGCTGGTTGGCGGATAGCTTTTCGCGACCGGCGCTGGCGACGTTGAGAATCTTACCACGCAGGGGCAGGATCGCTTGGTTGGTACGATTGCGCGCCTGCTTGGCGGAGCCACCTGCCGAATCACCTTCGACGAGGAAGAGTTCGGCGCCTTCGGCGGTGTTCTGCGAACAATCGGCGAGCTTGCCCGGCAGGCGCAGCTTGCGCACCGCCGTCTTGCGGTTGACTTCCTTCTCCTTACGGCGGCGCAGGCGCTCTTCGGAACGCTCGATCACCCATTCAAGCAGCTTCTCGGCCTCGGCCGGATTGTCGGTCAGGTAGTGATCGAAGGGGTCGCGCAACGCATTTTCAACGATACGCTGCGCCTCGACGGTTGCGAGCCTGTCCTTGGTCTGGCCGACGAATTCCGGTTCGCGGATGAAGATGGAAAGCATGCCGACGCCGGAGATCATCACGTCGTCGGTGGTGATGCCGGCGGCGCGCTTGTTCTGCGTCATCTCGGCATAGTTTTTCAGCCCCTTGGTCAGCGCGATGCGCAGGCCGGCCTCGTGCGTGCCGCCTTCGGGGGTGGGGATGGTATTGCAATAGGAGTGGATCTGCGGGTCCCCGCCATACCAGGTGATCGCCCATTCCAGCGAACCATGGCCGCTTGCCTTCTCCGACTTGCCGGCGAAAATCTCGCGAGTGACGGTGAACTCGTTGCCCATCGTCGCCTTGAGGTAATCCTTCAGGCCGCCGGGGAAATGGAAAACCGCTTTTTCCGGAACATCGGAGGCTCCGTGCACCAATTCCGGATCGCAGCTCCAGCGGATTTCGACGCCGCCGAAGAGATAGGCCTTGGAGCGTGCCATGCGGAAGACACGAGCAGGATCGAATTTGGCATGCTCGCCGAAGATCTGCGGATCGGGATGGAAACGGACGCGGGTACCGCGACGGTTATGGACATCGCCGAGCTCTTCCAGGCCGCCTTGCGGCAGGCCGCGCGAAAAGCGCTGGCGATAGAGCTTGCGATTGCGCGCCACCTCGACTTCGAGATCATCGGACAGGGCATTGACGACCGAGACGCCGACGCCATGCAGGCCGCCCGAGGTTTCATAGGCCTTGCCGTCGAACTTACCGCCAGCATGCAGCTTGGTCATGATGACTTCGAGCGTCGACTTACCCGGTACCTGCGGATGATTTTCGACCGGAATGCCGCGGCCGTTATCGGTGACGGTCAGATAGCCCCGCTGGTCGAGATGCACTTCGATGAAATCGGCATGACCGGCGACGGCCTCGTCCATGGAATTGTCGATGACTTCGGCGAAGAGATGATGCAACGCCTTCTCGTCGGTGCCACCGATATACATGCCGGGGCGCATGCGCACCGGCTCCAGTCCTTCGAGAACGCGGATCGAATTCGCCCCATATTCATCAGCATTCGAGGTTGTCGGTGCTGCGCGTGGGGCAGGGACGGCCACAGGCTTTTCAGCCTTGACGACCGGCTTGTCCTCCGCTTCCGGTTTCGGCGAAAGGGGCAGTGCGGAGAAGAGATCGTTGCTGTTATCCATGGGGCTGTTCAGATTTGTCCTTGAAGGGGTCATACCCCAAAATCACCGCAATTGCCGTCAGTTTCGCGAATCACCGTGATTCTGCCAGAAACGATGCCCGAGCGCGATGGCACCCCGATAACGGGGCAAATTCGGAAAAAAGATTTGCGTTGCCGGGCGGCGAATGGCAAGCCCGTGGGCCTATCGAGGGAAGTGTCCGCATGCGAATGTCCACAGCTCATTTGTCGATTTTAGCCGCAATTGCGGCGTTTTTGCCGTTGGCAACCGCGTCGGGTGCCGCTGCGGAAGCGCTGAAGCCCTTCAAGGATGACCTGTTTTCCAATCAGACGGTCCTCGAAAGCCATGACAACGGTGCTTTTCAGACGATCGACTATCAGGAAATGCGCGACATCAACGGCCGCGACGAGGTGCCGGAACGGCGTGTCAAGCCGGCTTACGTCGCAACCGGCGTGCGCTGGAAAGAGCAGCAAGACGAGACCTTGCCGCTCGGCAACCGCAAGCTCGATGTCACCCGCATCGGCCCGGCATCCAAGCAGGCCTTCACGGTGATCTTCATCCACGGCCGTGGCGGCGACCGCAGGCTGGGGTCCAACGACTTTACGTTCGGCGGTAATTTCAACCGGCTGAAGAACCTCGCCTACAACAATGGCGGCACGTACTACGCGCCGAGCGTGAAGAGCTTCGATAGCGACGGCGTCGCCGACATCGCGGCCCTGATCCGCTATTCCTACGAGCAATCCGGCGGCCGGCCCGTCATCCTCACCTGCGCTTCGATGGGCAGCTTCATCTGCTGGGGCATCACGCGCGACGCCGAAAGCGTCCAGCGCCTGAAGGGGATGGCGATTTTGAGCGGGGTCACCGATCAGGATTTCGTCAAGAGCGCCTTCTACAAGGCGAAATTGCCGATCTGGTTCACCCATGGCAGCAAGGACCCGGTCTACGCCGCCACTGACCAGGAAGCCCTGTTTGAAAAACTCTACAAGACGCATTACCCGACGCGATTCACGCTGTTTGCCACCGGCAACCATGGCACGCCGGTGCGGATGACCGATTGGCGAAAGGTGCTGAATTGGATCATCGATCCACAGCCGTCATAATTCTTTTCGGAAAAATTTCGGCTTATTTTCAAAAGAGTGATCTTTTTAAATGGTTTGAATTCGTTCCGACTGCTTTCAATAACTTTTCTTTCCGTCCCAGTTTTGTTAGTGCGGCAGAGAGGTGAGAGGAAACGCGGAATGACAGATAAAATTCGACCGCTCCTGGCGGGAAACTGGAAGATGAATGGCACCCGGGCCAGCCTGGACCAGATCAAGGCAATCGCCGAGGGTGTGAAGGCGCCGTTATCCGAGAAGATCGACACGCTCATCTGCCCGCCGGCAACCTTGCTTTATGTCGCAACGGCACTCTGCGACGACAGTCCGCTGGCGATCGGTGCGCAGGACTGCCATCAACTGGTCAGCGGCGCGCATACCGGTGACATCTCCGCTGCGATGATCGCCGATTGCTTCGGCACCCATGTGATCGTCGGCCATTCCGAGCGTCGCAGGAATCACGCCGAAGGCGACGCGCTGGTGCGCGCCAAGGCGGAAGCAGGACTTGCGGCTGAACTTACCACCATCATCTGCATCGGCGAGACTGCCGACGAGCGCGATCAAGGCCAGACGCTGGATGTGCTCAAGCGCCAGCTTGCCGCTTCGACACCCGACGGCGCAGTCTCGGAAACGACCGTCATCGCCTATGAACCCGTCTGGGCGATCGGCACGGGCAAGGTTCCCACTTCCGCCGATGTCGAGGAAGCGCATGCTTTCATCCGCAAGGAGCTGGTAGCGCGCTTCGGCGGCGACGGCGAGAAATTCCGTCTCCTCTACGGCGGCTCGGTCAGTGGCGCGAATGCGGCAGATCTGCTGGCGGTCGCCAATGTCAACGGTGTGCTGGTCGGCGGGCAAAGCTTGAAAGCCGTCGACTTCCTCGCCATCTATGGCGCATTCGAACGGCAGTTCGCCTGAAGGTTTCACTTGCCGGAATTCCAGTCTTAAAAGGACTTGGAATAGGCGAGAGCCTCATGTAAAGAGCCGCGAGCTTTTCTTTTTGATGCCCGCGCCCGTGGGCAGGACTGGACCTATGCAAACCGTACTGCTTGTCATCTATCTCATGGTTGTCATCGCCCTCATCGGCGTGGTGCTGATTCAGCGCTCGGAGGGCGGTGGCCTGGGCATTGGCGGCGGATCGGGCTTCATGTCCGCGCGCGGCACGGCCAATGCGCTGACCCGCACCACGGCGATCCTCGCGGCACTGTTCTTTGTACTGGCGCTGGGGATGAATATTTACTCGCGGTTCGAGGGACGTCCGACCGACATTCTCAACCGTATTCCGAGCACCGCGGGCCAGGGTAACGGCATTCTCGATTCGCTCGGCGGCCAGAAGGGCGCAGCACCGGCAGCCGGCCAATCCCAGCCGGCCAACAATAACGGCGTTCCGAACAGCGGCGCGGTTGCTCCGCAGTCTCAGACGACGACTCAACCGGCTGCGACGACAACTGAGCAGGCCCCGGCCGCTACGGCGACCCAGCCCGCAACCACGACCACGACGCAGCCTGCTCCGACCACCGGTCAGCAGACGGCGCCCGCGACGACCACAACGCCAGCCCAGAGTGGCAACGGCGTTCCGACCGGCCAGTAAGCCCGGTCATCGACTATCATCCTCCGGCAGATCTTCGGATCTGCCGGTTTTGTTTTGTCAACATTCCGCGTTCTGTGTCCAAAATTCCGGAAACGAATTTTAGGGCTGGCGGAATCATTTGTTAAAAGGTATCCGGTGACTCCCATGGCGCGATATGTATTCATCACTGGCGGCGTGGTTTCTTCCCTCGGAAAAGGAATTGCGGCCGCGGCTCTCGGAGCGTTGTTGCAGGCCCGTGGTTATCGGGTCCGCCTGCGCAAACTCGACCCTTATCTGAACGTGGACCCGGGCACGATGAGCCCGACCCAGCACGGCGAGGTCTTCGTGACCGACGACGGTGCGGAGACCGACCTCGATCTCGGCCACTACGAACGCTTTACCGGTCGTTCGGCCACCAAGACCGACAACATCACCACCGGTCGCATCTACAAGAACATCATCGACAAGGAACGTCGCGGCGACTATCTCGGCGCCACCGTTCAGGTCATTCCGCATGTCACCAACGAGATCAAGGATTTCGTGACCGAAGGCAATGACGACTATGATTTCGTCATCTGCGAGATCGGTGGCACAGTCGGCGACATCGAAGCCATGCCCTTCATGGAAGCGATCCGCCAGCTCGGCAACGACCTGCCGCGCGGCACGGCGATCTATGTTCACCTGACGCTGATGCCTTACATCCCGGCTGCCGGCGAGCTGAAGACCAAGCCGACGCAGCATTCCGTGAAGGAACTGCAGGCGCTCGGCATTCATCCCGATATCCTGCTGGTGCGCGCCGACCGGGAAATCCCCGAGGCCGAGCGTCGCAAGCTTTCGCTGTTCTGCAACGTCCGTCCTTCGGCCGTCATCCAGGCGCTCGACGTCGCCAACATCTACGATGTGCCGATGGCCTACCATAAGGAAGGCCTCGACAACGAAGTGCTGGCCGCTTTCGGCATCGAGCCGGCGCCGAAGCCGCGGCTCGAACAGTGGGAAGAGGTCTGCAACCGCATCCGCACGCCGGAAGGCGAGGTAACGATCGCCATCGTCGGCAAATATACCGGCCTCAAGGATGCCTATAAGTCGCTGATCGAAGCGCTGCATCACGGCGGCATCGCCAATCGCGTCAAGGTCAAGCTTGAATGGATCGAGTCGGAAGTCTTCGAAAAGGAAGATCCGGCGCCGTATCTCGAAAAGGTCCACGGCATTCTCGTGCCCGGCGGCTTTGGCGAACGTGGCTCCGAGGGCAAGATCCATGCGGCCCGCTTCGCCCGCGAGCGCAAGGTGCCGTATTTCGGCATCTGCTTCGGCATGCAGATGGCTGTCATCGAGGCGGCCCGCAATCTAGCCGGCGTCGATCATGCGTCCTCCACCGAATTCGGTCCGACCCAGGAACCGGTCGTCGGCTTGATGACGGAGTGGCTGAAGGGCAACGAACTGCAGAAGCGCACGGCATCCGGCGATCTCGGCGGCACGATGCGTCTCGGTGCCTATAAGGCGGCACTGAAGAAGGGCACGAAGATTTCCGAAATCTACGGCTCGACCGACATTTCCGAGCGCCATCGCCACCGCTACGAAGTCAACATCGACTACAAGGAGCGGCTGGAAGATTGCGGTCTCGTCTTCTCCGGCATGTCGCCGGACGGCGTGCTGCCGGAAACGATCGAATACCCCGATCACCCCTGGTTCATCGGCGTTCAGTATCACCCGGAACTGAAGTCCCGACCGCTCGAACCGCACCCGCTGTTTTCGAGCTTCATCGAGGCGGCGACGGAGCAAAGCCGACTGGTTTGATAATGATGGAAGGCCGATCCATGTCTTTTGCGGATCGGCCCCCTTTCCCAAATTTTGTGTCAATTATTGGCATTATGTGCTACACGCTCCCTTCAGTTAGAGACCGACGGAGTGCGATATGGCATCGGAAAATAGCATTCACGTGCGGGTAAGCGGCCAGTTGCAGGCCCACATTCAACGGCAAATCGGCGAGAACGGTCTCTATGAAAATGCCAGCGAATATATTCGGGCACTTATTCGCCGCGATCTGGAAACACGCGCCGAAGCCTGGGAATGGCTGCGGGACGAGCTGGAGCCCGCCCTGCGGGCCGATGAAAGCGAATTTGTCGCTGTCTCCGCCGAAGACGTAATCCGCCGCAACCAATCGCGTTAGCATGAACGGATATTTGTTCTATTCTCGGGCGGATGCAGCTCAAAACCGCATCTGGATCGATACCGCTGAGCGATGGGGCGAGCCTCAAGCAAATAAATATATCCTAGGGCTTCATGCCCACTTGGAGCAGCTTTCCAAAGCAAAAGCTCTTTGGCGCAGGCTACCAAAAAATTTGGTCGCGCCTGCCGATTCCGAGACATCGATATTTTTAAGCCGGTACGAGCGGCATTACATATTTTTCCGAGAGCTGCCGAGCGGCAAGATCGGCGTGATGAGCATCCTGCACGAAAGAATGGATTTGCCGGTCAGGCTGAAGGAAGATCTGACCAGCATTATCGCCAGGCCTCGCTAGCCCGCTGGTTTTCCGCACTGCAAAAAGCCCCGCCGCTACGTCATTTGACTGTCGCGTGGTCCCCATTTCCGTGGCACTTTGCCGGTCAGCATAGTGGGAACAAACGTATGATGCTCAATCCATTTGACGATCGGATGGAACGGTCGAAAACCAAAATTGCCGTCACCTATATTGTTCTGGTTGCGTTCAATGTCGCTAGCTGGGCTTGGGCATGGGCCGCCTTTGCCGATAGGCCGTCGCTGTTGGGTACCGCATTTCTCGCCTATATGTTCGGCTTGAGACACGCCTTTGACGCAGACCACATTGCGGCGATCGACAATGTGGTGCGCAAGCTGATGCAGGAGGGAAAACAGCCCTATGCCGTCGGCTTTTTCTTCTCGTTGGGGCATTCGACGATTGTGGTGCTTGCGTCTGTTGTCATTGCCGCGACGGCGGCTGCGATGCAGAGCAAGCTCGATTCCTTCCATGATATCGGTAGCGTTATCGGCACGGCAGTCTCGGCCGCGTTCCTGCTTCTCATCGGCATCGCCAACCTGTTCGTGTTGAAGGGCGTGTGGTCGGCCTTCGATCGCGCACGAAGGGGTGAGAGGATTGTTGAGGAAGACCTCGATGCGTTGCTGACCGGCGGCGGTTTGCTGGCGCGCGTGTTCCGCCCGATGTTCAAGGTGGTGAGGCGGTCCTGGCACATGTATCCCATCGGCTTTCTCTTCGGTCTCGGCTTCGATACGGCGACCGAGATCGGCCTGCTCGGCATTTCCGCAGCGCAGGCGGCACAGGGCATGTCCTTCTGGACGATTCTCGTCTTCCCGGCACTCTTCACCGCCGGCATGTCGCTGATGGACACGAGCGACAGCATATTGATGACCGGCGCCTATGGCTGGGCTTTCGTCAAGCCGATGCGCAAGCTCTGGTACAATCTGACAATCACCGCGGCTTCGGTTGTCGTTGCCGTCTTCATCGGCAGCATAGAGGCGCTGGGGTTGATCTCCGACAAGCTCGGCCTCGAAGGCGGCGTCTGGAGCTTCATCAGCGACCTCAACGACAATCTCGCCAACTTCGGCTTCGCTGTCGTCGGCATCTTCCTGTTGAGCTGGCTGATTTCGACCATCCTCTACAAAGCCAAGGGCTACGACAACTTGCAGATTAACCGCTCCTGACGCATCATCACTTCCTACGGATTTATATTGCTGCGGCTGGAATTTAGGGGCCAGCCGCCACACGTATATTTCATGGGGGGCACAATCATGACCCAGACAAACCGTTTTCTCGGCGCAGCCGGAGTCGTCGTTCTGTGCGTGATCGGGACCGGTTCGGCCACCGCACAAACCGCCAGTTGTTCGCTGCGACCGGCGGTCAGTGCTGAACGCCAGACGCTGAATTGCGAGCCGGGCCTCAGCATCACCATCGAGCGCGGGGCGAGCTACCGGTTTGCCGACCGCAATCGCGACGGCCAGGTGGATGCTATCGTGCTCAACAGCAAGGCGGCGCTGGTCGATGTCGACAGCAGCCGCATCAAGGGCGGGTTCGAAGTGGTGACGCCGCAGGCGATCGCTGCGGTGCGCGGCACACGATGGGCAGTCGACGCGGCGCGTGGCAAGACATCCGTGCTGGTGCTGCGCGGCCGCGTCGCCGTGAATAAGGTTTCAACCGGACAAGGCGTTACGCTAGGGCGCGGGCAGGGGGTCGATGTCGATCACAGCCGCGGCCCCTTGCATGTTACGAGTTGGGGGCAACCACGCATAAACGCGCTGATGGGCCGCCTCGGCCAGTGAGATCCTGATTCCCATGCGCAGACCACCGCTGCAGACGTTGATTGCGCTCGTCTTGACCGCCGTCTGGGGTGCGGGTCTCGGCATCGCCCATCTGCGGGGCGACATTCCTTTTATCGATGGTGCCGAGGCGACGCTGACCAATCTCAGGAATGTGCTCGGTGGCAGCCGGCAGCCGCCCGATGTCGTTACGATCGTCGCCATCGATGATGAGGCGTCGCGGCAAGCCGGCCACTACCCGCTGCCCCGTGCCACGCTTGCGAAAGTCATCGATGCCATCGCCGTGCTGAAGCCGAAAGCGATCGGGCTCGACATGCTTTTGGTCGATCCCGGCGCGGAGGCTGACGATGCAGCGCTGGCGCAATCACTGAGACAGACCAACGCCGTGCTCGCCGTCGCTGGTATCTTTCCCGAAAGTCGCCAGCGCGTTGCCGACGAAAGCAAGGAGCCGCTTGCGCGCGTGCCCAGCGCCCTGCAATTCCTGGAGCCGCAGCCGCGGTTTGCGCAGGCGGCGACCTATGGCGTCGTCAACGTCCAGACCGACAAGACCGGGACGCCGCGTTTCGTGCCCATGCTGTTTCGCAGCGGCGAGCGGATCGAACCGTCCTTCTCGTTGCGCGTCGTTTCCGCCGCGACCGGGGAGCCTGCGACCGTCATTTCCGATCGCATCAAGCTCGGCGACCGTCAGGTGCATACCGACACCGGCTATCTGATGCCGCTCTCCTTCTACGGTCCTCGTGGTACGATCCGCACCATCGGCGCCAGCGCGGCCCTGACCGGGCAATTGCCGGAGGATGCGATTAGGGACCACATCGTCGTCATCGGCGCGACCGTCACCGGCGGCGGCGACGTCTTCCCGACGCCCTTCGATCCGGTCCTGCCGGGCGTCGAGGTCATTTCCACATCGATCACGCATCTGATCGCCGGGGACGGATTGGTCCGTGACCACAATGCGCGCCTCATTGATCTCGGCTTCGCCATAGGCCTGCCCGTCGTTCTTGTCGGACTGCTGGCCTGGCGGCGCAACACCATCGGCCTGATCATGGCGCTCTGCGTCGTCCTTGCCTGGCTGGCGGTCAACATCAGCGCCTTCAAACACGGCATCTGGCTGAGTGCCGCCGTGCCGATCGCAGCCGCGATGCCGCCGGCGCTGCTGTTCGGCGCTGCGCAGCTCTGGCTCGGCCGCAAACAGGCCCGGCATTTCGCGCAGCAGAGCGAGCTTCTGCAGCGTATTCAAGCGCCTGGCCTTGCCGAACATCTTGCCCGCGATCCCGGCTTCCTGGCGGAGCCGGTGCGCCAGGAGGCGGCCGTGGTCTTCATCGATCTCAACGGCTTCACGGGTCTCAGCGAGGCGATCGGCCCAACGGCGGTGCGCGAACTGCTGAACGGTTTCTACGATCTCGTTGACGAGGAAGTGACGGCCTGCGGCGGTGCCATCACCAGCTTCATGGGCGATGGCGCCATGATCTTGTTCGGCTTGCCGCAGCCGAAGGGGGACGATCCTGCCAATGCGGCAAGCTGCTGCATTCGCCTGGCTGACAGAATGAGAGGCTGGTTTGGAACGCTGCCGGAGGCCATGACATCTCGCATCGGCTTCAAGATCGGCGCACATTTCGGCACGATCGTTGCTTCCAGGCTCGGCGCTCACGGCCGCCAGCAGATCACGGCGACCGGCGACACCGTCAATGTCGCCAGCCGCCTGATGGAGGTAGCTGCCCGCAACCATGTCGAGATCGCATTCAGCAACGATCTGCTGCAGTCGGCCGGACGCGATAGCGCGCCCTATACGGAAGGCAAGCTCGATGGTCCGATCGACGCAAGCCTGCGCGGCCGTGCCGGCTCCCTGACCGTCTGGCTATGGCGCAGCCGAACATGATCCCGAAAAGTGCGGCGCTCTAACACAGAGCTTCGTCTTCGCTGGATACTCTTTCCTCTGCCGAGGCATGCCCAACGTTGAACCTCTCGAACATTTTCTGGAATCGCGGCGAGTCACGCAGCGAATCCAGATCGGAATCATTGCTGAACCAGAGCACCTGATAGGCAGAACTCATGGGCAGCAATCTCTCTAGCAGGTCCAGCGCCGCATCGCGATCACCGAGCACGGCATAGGCGCAGGCAACATTGTATTGAGCGCAGATGTCGTCCGGATCAATCGTGAGGGCACGCACCGCCCATTCCCTGGCGCGCCCGGCCTCGCCAAGGTGGGCAAGGGCGATGGCGCCGCGGTGGGCGGGGCCTGAGTTTTCCGGGTTGAGGTCCAGCGCCCGTTCCGCACGCTCGATGCCTATCCTTGCCCAGTATTCCAGCTCTTTCGTCTTTCCGAGCGAGCGAAAGGCGCTGATGAGATGCACGGGGGACAGGTAGTCGTCGGTACGGATGGTCGCCGCGCGCTCGAAATAGCGCACGGCTTCCTCGAACCGGCCATGCATGAACAGGAAGCGGCCATAATGGAAATTCGCCTCGTACAGGTTCGGCTGCAGCGCCATCGCCCGTGCGAAGGCCGCCGTCGCCTCCTCGTTCAGGCCGCTCTGATGCAAGGCCAGGCCATGCGAAGCGTAGGCCTCAGCCAAATCCGGATCGAGTTCCAGTGCCTTGGCGCTCATCGCCATGATGCTTTCCAGCGGATATTCGCGCGGGCTCCAGTCCCGCAACGCCGAGTCGCAATCCGCGATGCCGGCATAGGCGCGGGCGTAATCCGGGTCCAGCTCGACGGCCTTCAGGAACATGCGCCGCGCCAGAAGCAGGTAAGACCGGGTCCAGGCATGCGAAAACTGCCGGCCCCGGAGATAGTAGGTATAGGCTTCGATATTGGCGGTCGGCTCGCTCTCGATCGCCTTCTTCTCCTCCGGCTGCAGCTTGATCTTCAGTTGATCGACGATCGCATGGGTAATCTCGTCCTGGATCGTGAAAATATCGGTCAGATCGCGATCGAAACGACCGGCCCAGAGATGCGCGCCGTTGCGGGCGTCGATAAGCTGACCGGTGATGCGGACGCGCTGAGCCGCCTTACGGACGCTGCCCTGCAAAACAAAGTCCGCGCCGAGTTCCTGCGCGATCTGCTTCACCTTCACCGACTTGCCCTTGTAGGTGAAGACGGTGTTGCGGGCGACGACGTTGAGGCCCGAAATCTGCGAGAGATCGGTGATCAGATCCTCGGTAATTCCGTCGGAAAAATATTCCTGTTCCTGGTCGTCGCTCATGTTGACGAAGGGCAGGACCGCCACCAGCCGCTTGCGGCCATCCCGGGCCGGCAAGGCGACGACCGTTGAGGTCGTCGGTGCACTGAGAGAAACGGTATAGACGCGGACGCTGTGGGCAATGTTCTTCAGGGAATGCTCGCCGCGATCCTCGAAGGAAACGCCGAGACGCGAACCGACATGATCGCGCACCGAGCCGGAGACGGCGATGCCGCCCGGCTCGGCAATGGCTTCGAGACGAGCCGCCAGATTGACGCCTTCACCAAAAATGTCGCCATCCTCGACGATGACGTCACCGAGATTGATGCCGATACGCAGCTCGATGCGGCGGTCCTGCTGCGCGCTTTCGTTCCGCGTCAGCATATCGCGCTGGATTTCGGCAGCGCAGGCCACCGCATTCACGACGCTCGAAAATTCGACCAGCATGCCGTCGCCGGTGTGCTTGACGATGCGCCCCTTATGTTCGGCGATCCTTGGGTCCAGAACTTCGGCGCGATGCTTCCTGACCGCTGCCAGCGTGCCGGCCTCGTCCATTCCCATCAAGCGGCTGTAGCCCACGATGTCGACAGCCAGAATGGCAGTCAGTCGGCGCTCCAAGTGCCCCCCGAATTCATCCTGTGGTCTAAGGCTGCAGTTTACGCCGATATTGTCACAATGTCGTGCGTAGCGTTCCATATTGCACCATGGCAGTTGGAAAACATTTAGGGGGCGCAGATAGCACCGAATCAGGCCAAGAAGCGAGCGGTCTTTGTGGCTAGTCCCTTTGTGGTAAGGGCTATAATTCCACCATTTTCGCTAACTCAAACTACGCAAAAACCCACATATTTGGCGGCATATGCGTCATTTTTCGTTTTATCCGCGCCACAAGTGAATGATGAAAATCACAAGCAGGCAGGCAGGAAAAGACTGAGCGCGGACCACTGCGACAGGCTTCGATAGCCATGAAGGGCCGATCTTCATTTTGCAGTGAAGAGATAGGCGAATAGCTGCCATCAGAAAAACGAATATTGAATGGCCGATGTATTAGCGTTTATAATGCGGATATGGCTAGAAACTTCGATATCGCCCTCATCAGAACTTTTGCCGCAGTTGCCGATCACGGCAGCATGACGGTTGCCGCCAATATGCTGCACATGACGCAGAGCGCCGTAAGTCAGCAGATCAAGCGGCTGGAGGACATGCTAGGCTGTGCCCTCTTCGAACGGGAAAATCGCAGATTGCGGCTGACGGATGCGGGCGAACGACTGCTTGGCAACGCCCGCCGGCTGCTGATCCTCAACGACGATATCTGGGCCGATATGACGGAAACCACCGTCGAAGGCAGCGTGCGGCTCGGCGTCCCCCATGATCTCGTCGGGACGGTTTTGGCGCCCGTGCTCAGATCCTATGCCGAACGTCATCCGCAAGTCGAGATTTCGCTGGTCTGCGGCTCATCGCCGGAGCTGATGCAGGCACTCAATAACGGTGCAATCGATCTCGGTGTCATCGAGGAGCCGCTCGGCACCTCCAAAGGCGAATGCCTCAGCATCGACCGGCTGGTCTGGGTCGGCGCGAAAGCGGGTGCCGCTTACCGAAAGGATCCGCTGCCGATTTCGATGGTGGCCGATACCTGCGCTTTCCGGCCATCGGTTTTCGCGGCGCTGCGGGACGACGGGCGGCGCTGGCGCACCGTGTTTGAGAACGGCAATATCGAGGCGACGACGGCGACAGTGCGCACCGACCTTGCGATCACCGCCTGGCTTGCCTCTACTGTCCCTGCCGATCTCGATATTCTCGGCGCGGGCGACGGCCTGCCGGATCTGCCTATCTTTTCCGTCAGCCTTTATTTGTCCAAAAGCGAAGCGACGCCGCCCGCAACGGAACTTGCCCGCCATATCCGCGAGGGACTGATGCGGCCGCGACAGGTGGCAGCCGCTTGAGGAGCGATTCGGCCGGTTGGCCGCTTCTGTATCAGGCCGCTTTTGGCAAAGGCCCGACGTAACGTGACTGCGGGCGGATCAGGCGACCATCGAGCATCTGTTCACGCGCATGGGCAATCCAGCCTACTGTGCGGCCGATCGCAAAGACGCCGGTGAAGGCATTGCGCGGGAAGCCGAGGGCATCGAGCAGCAGGGCGGTATAATATTCGACATTGGTTTCCAGCGGGCGGTCGGGCTTGCGCTCCTTCAACAGCGCCAGAGCCGCGGCTTCGATCGCCTCGGCGAGCGCGATGCGGCCGGCATCGGCCTGACCGCTCGCAAAGATTGGCCGCAGCGCCGTCTTCAGAGCATCGGCACGGGGATCACGGACGCGGTAGATGCGGTGGCCGAAGCCCATCAGCCGCTCTCCATGGTCAAGCGCCTGCGACAGCCACGCACGCGCATTCTCCGGCTCGCCGACCGCATCCAGCATATCGAGTACCGGGCCGGGCGCGCCGCCATGCAGCGGTCCCTTGAGAGCGCTGATCGCAGCCAACACCGACGAGGTCAGGCCGGCATGGGTCGAGGCGATGACGCGAGAGGCGAAGGTGGAAGCATTCAACCCATGATCCGAGATCGTCACCAGATAGGCGTCGAGGCCGGCAGTCTGCTGCGGTGTGGGACGTTTGCCAGTGAGCATGCGCAGAATATCAGCGGATTGAGATAGGGAGGCATCTGGCTTGATCGGCTTTTCACCATTCTGAAGACGCAGCACGGCAGGCAGGAATACCGCCGGCGCAGCCATCAAACGGATGGCGGTGGCAAAATCATCGCCGTCTCCGATACGAGCCAGTAGCGCGCGCATGGCTTCCACCGGCGGCAGAGAAAGCAATACCGTGTCTGCCGCTTTGACATGTGCGAACAGTTCTGCACGCGCGGCGCCTAGTTGCGTTCGGATGCTTACGGCATCGGCATGTTGCTCGAACAAGCCGTCCAGCAGCAGCGCAGCGACATCCTCAAAGCGGCTGGTCGCGACCAGATCGTCCAGCGACACACCGCGGATGATCAGCCGGCCGGCGGCGCCATCGACGTCGGACAGCTTGGTTTCGGCAGCAATGATATCTTCGAGACCACTTTTCATCACTATTCTCCTTTGACTATCCGCTTAGATCAGTCCTATTTTCATTGACGTCAATCTTGATGCAATTGATCAATATGAGGAACCATGAGCTGGCTGACGACAGAGCAGGCTCTGACCCTGCTGGGCACCAAATCGCAGACGCTTTACGCCAATGTCAGCCGCGGCCGCATCCGTGCGAAACCCGATCCGGCCGATACGCGGCGAAGCCTTTATTTCGCCGATGACGTCAAGCGGCTGGCGGCACGCCACGCGGGGCGACGAAAAACCGAGCTCGTGGCAGCCGACGCCATTCAGTGGGGTGATCCCGTATTGCCTTCAGCATTGTCGACGATCTCGCATGGCCGGCTGTTTTACCGTGGGCAGGATGCGGCGAAGCTCGCTGAGCATGCGACGCTGGAAGAAGTCGCGCTGCTCCTATGGGACATGAAGCGGCCTTTGCGTTTGGGAGGGAAGGGCGCCCATAACCGGCTACCGACGCTCACGACCGCCTTTGCTGCTTTGGCCGAACGCGCCCCAACGGACCTGCCATCGCTTGGACGATCGTTGCCAGCGCTGCAAACCGAAGCGGAAAGCGTATTCGGTACGGTCGCCGATGCTCTGGCACCCGGCCCATCTCATTTGCCGCTGCACCAGCGCCTTGCTGAAGTGTGGAACCGGTCAGATGCCGGCGAACTCATCCGCTGTTCTCTCGTGCTTCTCGCCGACCACGAACTCAACGCTTCGACTTTCACGGCGCGGATCACCGCGTCCGCGGGTGCGACACTGTCGGCCGCGGTACTTTCGGGCCTGGCGACACTGACAGGGCCGCTGCATGGCGGCGCCTGGCAAAGTGTGCGTTCACTGATGGACCGGGCCGCTGCGATCGGCGCAGAAGAGGCGGTCCGAAGCTATCTCGCAGAAGGGCGGCCGCTAACGGCGATCGGTCACCGGCTCTACCCCGATGGCGATGCACGCGCTCAGGCACTGCTTGCCTGCTTTACGCTGCCGCCTTTGTTCGCAGAGGTTCGCAACGTGGCCGAAGAGCTGGTTGGAGAACGCGTCAACGTTGATTTTGCGCTGACGGCGATGGCATCGGCCTATCATCTGCCCCAGGACGCACCGCTGATCATCTTCGCGCTCTCCCGCACCGTCGGGTGGTTGGCACACGCCATGGAGCAATCCGTAAGCGGTCACCTCATCCGGCCACGCGCGCGTTACGTCGGTCCGCCGGTGGAGTGATCGGCGAGCGCCTGCGCCAGGAAAGTCGATCCGGGCAGGTACTCCACGGATAGGCTCAAGTCACCGGCAAGCGACAAACGGCCTCTATGTTGTGTCCATCGGGATCAAAGACAAAAGCGCCGTAGTAGTCGGGATGATAGTGAGATCGGATGCTTGGCCTTCCATTGTCCAACCCGCCTGCCGCCAATGCCGCTTCATAGAACTGATCGACGATGGCTCTGCTTTGAGCCGTGAAGGCAACGTGCACGCCAGTTTGGGATGCGTCCCGATGTCCTATCCAGAAAAAGGCCCTCGGCCTGATCCCATATCCCGCAAAAATTACGCCGTCGCCATATAAACGTTCGATACCAAGAGGAAGCAAGGCCGCGTCGTAGAAGGCCTTCGACCGTTCCACATCGCGAACTCCGATTGTAACATGATCCAGCATATCCACTCCTGACTCTCCGGTACGCTCCAATCGGGTCAACGCTGCCCAATGGCGCCGGTATTTTGACGCGACAGCTCAGCCCAGCCGATGGTCAGTTTGCGATTGGTGATCAGCCAGATCGTCGCGAGCGCGATCAGTCCCACGGCGATATTGGCAGCGATAAAGAGGATCGGCGCAAGCTGTGCGACGGGACCAGCATCACCGCGCTCGATCAGGCGCAAGGGTGCGGTCGCAAGTGCTGTCGCGCCGAAGGTGAAGGCCCAATAGGCAGGGCTGAAAGCCTCCTTGCTGATCCACGGCAAGAGGCGCAGCATGATCAGAGCCTGCAGGACGCCATAGCCGATCATGGCGTGCACCAGCAGGTCGGGCGGCCCTTGCGTGACGCTGATATAGGCGACCGCGCCGACAGCCGGAGGCGCAAGCTGAATGCCGAGTGTCGGGCGCAGCGGCGGCGACAATGCCGGCGCCGTCAAAAGCCGATGCAGCAGCGCGGATTCGATCGCCAACCATGCGAAAAATCCGGCGCCGAAGAAGAGCTGACCCCATTCGGGAAAGCCGAGGGCTGATGCGACGATGGCAGTCACGAAACTTCCGGCCACGCTTGGCAGATAAAGCACGGCGGTCGTGGCGGCGACGTCACGCTCGCCCTGCCAGAGACCGCCGGTTCGCCAGACCGAAAAGGCAAGCGTATAGATGGCGCCGAGGATGAACAGGGTTTCAGCACCGACGCGGGAATAGGGCAACAAGCTACCCGCCACCAGCATGGTGGCGACCCCTACGAGGCCAATGAAACAGCATTGCACAGGATGGACCACTTCCTTCAATGCCTCTTCACGCGCCACCGCCCATTTCAGCACGTAAAGCACGATCAGTATTGCCCAGACAGCGACCGAGACGAAGACGATCGTCTCACCAATTGCCGCCGGCAATTGCCAGACACGCGTTGCGGCCCGCCAGGCATTGCCGAGACCGGAGAGGCCAAGCACTATGCCAAAGAATGCAGCCGGAACGAGCGGCAGTTTCAGGGGAGTGGCCATGGTGTCTCCTTTGACGACGGACGTTAAACGCCTTGGTAGACGAGCTGCGTGAGGAAAACCGGATCGATCGGGAACTTACCCCATTTCGCATCGAATTGCGCCTGTGCGTCTGACGAAAATGGGGTGTCGAATTTTGATAATTTCGTCGAAATAGCCGTTTCTGTTCAAGCCAGAGAGGCACGATCGCGCTAACAAGAAGGCAGGGGCAGCGATGGCATATCACAGATGCGTGAGCGCGGCGCTTTCAGCCCGATCCAGCGCGCCCGCATGGCTTGCTCGTCATTTGTTCATTGGCAAATATGGCGAAATGTCTTTATGGAGTTTTCAAACCGATTAAACCCCTCCTAGGAGACTACACATGCAAATCGGAATGATTGGCCTTGGCCGTATGGGCAGCAACATGGTGCAGCGTCTGATGAATGGCGGCCACAGCGCCGTCGTTTTCGATGCGCGTCCGGAAAGCATTTCGGCGCTTGAGCAGCTCGGCGCCACCGGCAGCACGTCGCTCGAAGATTTCGTATCAAAGCTCTCCCGCCCGCGCGCCGTCTGGCTGATGCTGCCGGCTGCGATCGTCGACAAGGAGCTGGCCAAGATCGTTCCGCTGCTCGAAGACGGCGATATCGTCATCGACGGCGGCAACTCCTATTATCATGACGACATCCGCCGTTCCGAAGAGCTGAAGCCGAAGGGCATTCACTATGTCGACGTCGGCACCAGCGGCGGCGTTTTCGGCCTGCAGCGCGGCTATTGCCTGATGATCGGCGGCGAAAAGGCGACTGTTCAGCACCTGTCGCCGATCTTCGCAACGCTCGCACCGGGCATCGGCGACGTCGCCCCGTCGAAGATGCGCTCCGAAGCTGCCTCGAGCGTCAGCACTGCCGAGCAGGGCTACCTGCATTGCGGCCCGTCCGGCGCCGGCCACTTTGTCAAGATGGTTCATAACGGCATCGAATACGGCCTGATGGCCGCTTACGCCGAAGGCTTCAACGTGCTGCGCCATGCCAATGTCGGCCTGCAGACCACCGAAGCCGACGCCGAAACCGCGCCGCTGTCGCATCCGCAATATTATCAATACAACCTCGACATCGCCGAGATCAGCGAAGTCTGGCGCCGCGGCAGCGTCATCACCTCCTGGCTGCTTGACCTCACGGCCGACGCGCTGCATGGCGACGCCGCGCTGTCGCAATATGCCGGCCGCGTATCGGATTCGGGCGAAGGTCGCTGGACGATTTCGGCTGCAATCGATGAAGGTGTTCCGACGCCGGTTCTCAGCGCCGCGCTTTATGGCCGTTTCGCCTCGCGCGGCAATGACGACTATGCCAACAAGGTGCTGTCGGCCATGCGCGCAGGCTTCGGCGGCCACCACGAGAAGCCGGCGAAGTAATTCGCTCTTTCGATTTGATAAAATTCATGCCGGGCGGCCCAAACTGCCCGGCATTTTCATATCCGGCTTAGCTTATCAGATCCGGGCGCAGCAACAGAACCGGGCAGGGCGACCCGGGAGCAAGCTCGGGCGTGCGCGCCGGGCGGATGATGAGGCAATCCGAGCGGGAAAAGACCTTCATCATCGAAGAATCCTGCTTGGAAAAAGGCTCGGCGAGCCAGCCGCCATCTGCTGATTTCGTCAGCGTTGCGCGAATATAATCCTGGCGCTGATCGTTGGCGGCGAGCTTCACCGCAGTCCGCGCCATGGCTTCACGCTTCACCGGCGGCAAGGAGGCGAGCTTGCGGATCAGCGGCTCGAGGAACAACAAACCGCAGACGAGACTGGAAACCGGATTGCCGGGCAATCCGAGGATATGGGTTTCGCCGAGACTGCCGACCATCAGCGGCTTACCGGGACGCATGGCGATACGCCAGAAATCAAGCTGCATGCCGGCGGCGAGCATAGTTGCCTGCACTAGGTCATGATCGCCAACCGAGGCGCCCCCGAGCGTGACGATGACATCGGCCTTCGCCACCTGCGCCCGGCCGATCGCCGCGGTGATTTCCGCCTGATCGTCCGGGACGATGCCGAGATCGAGCACATGGGCGCCGGCGCTGCGGGCAAGAGCCGCAATGCCGAATGTGTTGGATGCAATGATCTGCGAGGGACCGGGCTCACTGCCGGGCGTCACCAGCTCATCGCCGGTCGCGAGGATCGCCACCAGCGGGCGGCGGTAGACATCGAGTGCGGGGTGATTCATGGCGGCGGCAACCGTCAGCCGTGAGAAATCCATCACCGTGCCCGCCGGAAGCACCGCTTCGCCTTCGACAAAATCCTGGCCGCGCGGGCGGATGTGCTGCCCCTTGCGCAGAGGATAGGTCGTGCGAATGCGATCGTCCTCCAGCCGTTCAGCGTCTTCCTGCAGCAACACGGTATCGGCTCCGGCCGGAACCGGTGCACCGGTGAAGATGCGCACCGCTTCGCCCTTGCCAAGCGTACCCTCGAATGCATGGCCCGCGGCAGAAACACCAGTCACGGTCAACTCCGCTCCCGGTTCAGCAGCATCCTCGAAACGAAGCGCATAGCCATCCATGGCCGAGGCATCGAAAGGCGGCTGCGTGAGGCGTGCCATGAGGTCCTTGGACAGAACCCGGCCTTCGGCCATGTCGAGCGATACGCTTTCGATGCGATGGAGCGGCGTTGCGCTATTCAGCAGGCGCTCTTGGGCATCGGCGACGGGTAAAAGGCTCATGTATCAGGCCTCCGGATGACGGAAATCGCCGGATTTGCCGCCGGACTTTTCCAATAGCCTGATACCGCCGATTTCCATCGTCCGATCAGCGGCCTTGGCCATATCGTAGATCGTCAGGCAGGCAACGGAAACCGCCGTCAGCGCCTCCATCTCAACGCCCGTGCGGCCGGTGAGCTTTGCGGTGGCAGTCACGCGCAGGCCGGGCAGGGTAGCATCTTCGGCGATGTCGACCGTGACCTTGGTCAGCATCAGCGGATGGCAGAGCGGGATGAGATTGGCGGTCTGCTTGGCGGCCATGATGCCGGCGAGCCTCGCCGTGCCGATGACATCACCTTTCTTGGCATTGCCTTCACGGATCAGCGACAGCGTCTCGGGCTTCATTTTCACATGGCCTTCGGCGGTCGCGATGCGGGTCGTTTCGGCCTTGTCGCCGACATCGACCATATGAGCTTCGCCGGAGGCGCCGATATGGGTAAGAACGGCTTTGTCTGCGCTCATTTCACTCGGCCGCCAGAACGCCGGTTTCACCTGTGAGCAGCGCATGTGTTGCTGCCGCCACGTCGTCCTTGCGCATCAGGCTCTCGCCGACGAGGAAGGTGGTGATGCCTACGGTCTCGAGACGCTTGCAGTCGGCATGGGTGAAAATACCGCTTTCGCCGACCAGCAGCCGGCCTTCGGGAACCATGGTGGACAGGGTTTCGCTGACCGTCAGGCTGACCTCGAAGGTACGCAGATTGCGATTGTTGATGCCGACGAGTGGCGAGGACAGCTTCAATGCCCGCTCCATCTCCTCGGCGTCATGCACTTCAACCAGCACATCCATGCCAAGGCCGAAGGCCTCATCCTGGAGGCGCTCGGCGTCGCTGTCGGAAAGAGAGGCCATGATCAGGAGAATACAGTCGGCGCCCCAGGCACGAGCCTCGTGCACCTGATAGGTTTCGAACATGAAATCCTTGCGCAAGGCCGGCAGGGAGCAGGCGGCGCGGGCGGCGGTCAGGCATTCCGGTGCGCCCTGGAAGCTTGGGCTGTCCGTCAGCACGGAGAGACAGGCTGCCCCGCCCATCTCGTAGGCCTTGGCCAAGGCAGGCGGATCGAAATCGGGACGAATCAGCCCTTTGGACGGGCTCGCCTTCTTGATCTCGGCGATCAGACCGAAAGCGCCGGCGTCCCTTTTGGCGACGAGTGCCTTATGGAAGCCGCGCGGCGCGGACTGGCCGGCCTGCATCGCCTTGAGGTCGGCAAGCGAGACCTTGGCCTTGGCGGCGGCGATCTCCTCGCGCTTGTAGGCTTCGATCTTCTGGAGGATATCGGTCATGATGTCCTAATCCTATTCTTCGGCGTTGGAGACGGCGATCAGCTTTTCCAATGCAGCCGCGGTCGCGCCGCTATCGAGCGACTGAGCTGCGAGCTTCATGCCATCATGAAGCGTTTCCGCCTTGCCCGCAATCACTAGGGACGCCGCGGCATTAGCGAGCGAAATATCGCGATAGGCGTTCTTGGCACCGCTGAGCACGTCGCGGAGCGCTGCCGCATTGACGGTACCATCGCCACCCTTGAGGTCTTCGAGAGAGGCATGCGGCAGGCCAAAGTCCGCAGGGGTCAGCTCGAAGGTCCGGATCTTGCCGTTTTCAAGTGCTGCCACCGAGGTCGTACCGGTCGTGGTGATTTCGTCCAGACCGTTGCCGTGCACGACCCAGACGCTTTCCGCATTCAGATCCCTCAGCACCTCGGCGAGCGGCACGACCCATTGCGGCGCGAAGACGCCAAGCAGTTGCCGACGCGCGCCGGCCGGATTCGACAGCGGCCCCAGCAGATTGAAGATCGTGCGCGTGCCAAGCTCGACGCGCGAAGGGCCGACATGGCGCATCGAGGAATGATGCAGTTGCGCGAACATGAAGCCGATGCCGGCCTCGCGAATGCAACGGGCAATCACCTCGGGACCAATGTCGAGCTTAATGCCCAGCACGGATTGCGTATCGGCCGTCCCGGCCTTGGAACTTTGGGCGCGGTTGCCGTGCTTGGCGACCGGTACACCGGCGCCCGCCACGATGAAGGAAGCGAGCGTCGAGATATTGTAGGTGCCGACGCCATCACCGCCGGTGCCGACGATATCGATCGCATCCGCCGGTGCTTCCACCGGCAGCATCTTGGCGCGCATCGTCGTGACCGCGCCGACGATTTCGTCGACCGTCTCGCCGCGCACGCGCAGCGCCATCAGGAAAGCGCCAATCTGCGAGGGCGTGGCTTCGCCCGACATCAGGATATCGAATGCCTGACGGGCCTCGTCCCGTGTCAGCGCCTCGCGGTTGGCGACCTTGGCGAGGAAAGGTTTCAAATCAGCCATCGGCTATCGATCCTCCCGACCGGGCCTAGTGAGACATCGCCTGTTCGGCGAGGCTCTGGTTGACCGTGACGCTGTACTTGGACTGCAGGTCGCTGACGATCTGGTCGAGAATGTCGTCGCCGGCGGCGTTGGCAATCTGGGTCGCCTGCTGATCGGCATTGTCCAATGCATCCGTCGTCGGATTGTCGTTGACCTCGGTGACCTTCAGGAGGATCTGCGTCGTGTCGTCGGCGCCGACAGCATTGGCAGCCGTGTCGACCGGGCCAGAGAAAGCGGCAGCGACGCCACCGCGACCGAGAACGGGATCGTCCGTGGTGCGGGTCATGTTAGACTTGTTTTCGACCGCAATACCGAGCGGCGCGGCGATGTCGGCAAGCGACTTGCCCTTCTGCGCCTCCTGCTTCAGCTCGACCGCCTTGGCGGCGAGCGCGATCTTCTGCTGCTCGGCAGTCCAGTCGGCAACGGCTTTGTCATGCACCTCGGAAAGCGGGCGGTCGTGGTCAGGCGTGATGCTCAGCACGTCGTACCAGACATAGCCATCGTTGCCGACGGCCACAGGTGCAGCATTGCCGCCCTGGTCCGCCTTGAAGACTTCACCCAGCAATTGCTGCTTGGCCGGCAGGTCCTTGACCTCGTTGCCGGCTTGGTCGAGGCCGGTGGCGTCGATCGAATCGACGGTCACCATCTTCAGCTTCAGTTGCTGTGCGGCTTCCTGCAGCGACGCACCCGAACCGCGCAAGTCTTCGAACTTGTCGTGAGCGCTGGTGATTTCATCGGCGGCATTGTTGAGCGCAATCTGCTTGCGAATGTCTTCCTTGACTTCGTCGAAGCTCTTCGCCGTCTCCGCCTTGACATTGGTCACGCGCAAGATCACCGGGCCGAACGAACCATCGACGACGGGCGTGGTGCCGCCTTCCTTGGCAACGGCAAAGGCGGCCTGGGCGATCGTTTGATCCGGAACCTGATCCTTGGTGAAGGTGCCGAGCAGCACGTCGGCGGGCTTTTTGCCCTGATCGGTGACCAACTGATCAAATGTCGAGCCCGTCTTCAGCGCGTCGGCTGCAGCGTTGGCGAGGTCCTTGTTGGCGAAGGTGAGCTGCTCGATAGTGCGCGTTGCCGGCGTCGTGTAGCTGTCCTTGCGCTTCTCGAACTCGGCACGAACCGCATCGTCGGTCACGCTTGCGGGATCGGCGACATCATCGGCCTGCAGCTTTACGTAGGCGAACTTGCGGTATTCGGGCGCGCGGTACTTCGACTTGACGCCGTCAAACCATTTCGACAGCACATCCTCTGCCGGAGCCTTGATCGGGTCGATATTGGCGTTGGTCAAAAGCAGATAATCGATGCTGCGGTTTTCATCATGATATTGCTTGACGGCCTCGACCAGAACCTTCGGCGCGGTAAAGCCGTTGGAGACCGCCTCGACGATCTGACTGCGGATCGCAACCTTGCTGCGCTCCTTGATGTAGTCGTCGGGATTGATGCTGCTGTTGCGCAGCAGGCTCTCGAATTTCTGTCGGTCAAAGGCGCCATTCGGCGCCTTGAATGCCGGATCGTCGCCGATAAGCTGGGCGAGGCGATCCTGCGACAGACCGAGATTCATATCGCTGGCAAGCTGATCGAGCGAAGCGCCGGCAACAAGCTGCGCGACCGTCTGCTGTCCGATGCCAAATGCACGCGCCTGCTCCGGCGTGATCTGCATGCGCAATTGCTGGCTGATCGCCTGGATCTGGCGACGATAGGCGAGGCGGAATTCATTGGTACCGATCTGCTGATCGCCGACCGTTACGACGGTGTTGCTGCCGCCTCCGCTGATGAGCGAACGCTCGACCCCCCATATGCCGAAGGCCGCCGCCAGAATAAGCATCAAGCCCTTGGCAACCCAGGTCTGGGCGATTTTTCTCAACACATCGAACATCGGAAGGCAAACCTCGTCATGAATACCGTCTTCGCCCGCGGGCGAAGCAATCGGAGTTCCTTAGAACAATCCGAACCGGAATTGAAGAGCCACCAAGGAAATCACCCGGCTGGGTGCTGCGAACCCGGAACCTTTGCCAGGGATCGACGTTGAAAGCTGAGGGAAACAGAGGAGCCGACGATGGCCGAGACGAAAACCGCTTCCGCCCAATCTGCTGCAGCACAGGCCCAGGCTGAAACCGCTGTCGAAGACCTTAACCTGCAGATCGCCGCGCTTCGGGAGGATCTGGCGAAGCTCTCGCGCAGCATGGCCGCGGTCGGGCAGGGCGCAAAGTCGGTCGTCACCGAAGAGGCTCAGGAAATAACCGATCAACTGCGCGAAAGAGTTCGCCAGGAGCCGATCTTCATGGTCGCGGCAGCCGCAGGCATCGGTTATCTGATTGGCCTTCTTAGCCGCCGCTAGGTGGCTAGCCCGTATTCTAAAGCTCGTCGTGAAAAGTTGGGCTGGCGCGGATGAAGGCCCAAAGCGCCTTGCTGATCTCGACGATCTCCTTGATCGAGCTTTCCAGCCTTTCGATTTCGCGCAGATCCAGTTGCTCGACCTTGCCGTATTTGACGTGCCGGTCGTCTTCTACAAGACGCATGAGCTGCGTGCTCGAGATTTCGCCGTTTTCATCGAAGGAATAGATGCAGTGATTGTATTTGTTGCGCATCTTCGATTCCCGCTTCAAGCGACCCATCAACGCCAGGACTGCGTGGCTGTCTTCCGCAGGTGTCGAGGATAGCTTCGCCAGACGCTCGACCAGATCGATGCGCGCGCGCGTCGTGTTAAGCGTCAGGAAGACGATGATGGCCGCGTCCTTCTCCACCCTCAGCAGATGCGCGATGATGTAGATCAGCAGGCTTTCGGTATTGGTCCAGACATAGTTCAGGCGGCCGACGCGAAGCAGAATATCGGACATTGCAGGCATGGCGCGGTCCTATGCTCAACTCATCGAAAGGACAAACTCATTCACCGCTCTCTGAAGGCGCGCGACATGCTGTCGACCACCGGCTTGGAGAGATATTCGAAAAAGGTGCGTTCGGACGTCTGGATCAAAATATCCGCAGGCATACCGGGTACAGGCTTGAAGCCCGGAATGCGTTTGATCTCCTCGCTCGGGATCTGGACGCGAACAACATAGACATCGCGCTGCGTCGAACCGGAATTGTCCTCGATCGAGTCGGCGGAGACGTAGAACACCTTGCCGTTCAGAACCGGCGTCGTACGCCGGTTGAGCGACGACAGGCGGATAGAGGCGGATTCGCCTTCGCGCAATTGGTCGATCGAGGTGCGCAACACCTGTGCCTCGATGATCAGCGGCACGTTGTTCGGCAATATCTCCATGATCGGCTTGCCCGTCGTGATGACGCCGCCGGCGGTATGATAGTAGGAGCGGATGACCGTGCCGCTGACCGGCGAACGGATGACGGTGCGGTCGAGCACGCCCGCGGCCTCGCGCACCTGCTCGCGTACGCTGTCGAGATCGGATTCGGCCGTTTCCAATGCGTCGAGCGCTGCCTGCTTGTTGGCGTTGATGGCAATGATCGCCTCCTGGCGGTACTTGGCCACCTGGGCTTCGTTCTCGTTCAGCTCAGCGTCGATGCGTGCAAGGTCGCCCATGGCGTCGGCGACTGCGCGCTGCACGGCCAGAAGGTCGGAACGTCTGACGACGCCGATATTGGCAAGCTTTTCTTTCGATGCCTGTTCATCGGTCAGAAGCTTGAGCTGCGTCACGAAGGCATCCCGCTGACCCTGATATCCCTGGGTGCGATATTCGAGCGAGCGGATGTTCTTTTCGATAAGGTTGAGCTGTTCCTGCAGCTTGGATTGCTTGCTGTGGAAGACGACAACCTGGCTCTGGATGAGTGCGGTCACATCGGGATCGTCGGCCTCCGCCGTGACGATATCGGGAACCTTGAATTCTTCATTGCCCTGGGCTTCGGCTCTCAAGCGGGCGACCACCGTTTCCAGCCGTAGCCGCCTCAGCTTCAGCGCCCGATCATTGGCGAGCGCCGCCGTCGGATCAAGGGTGAGCAGGATATCCCCCTCCTGCACGACCTGTCCTTCGCTCACCATCAGCTCCTTGATGATGCCACCCTCGAGATGCTGAATGATCTTGTTATTGCCGGTCGCGACGAAGCTGCCTTGAGCAATGACGGCCGAGGCGATCGGCGCGGTCGCGGCCCAATAGCCGAAACCGCCGAAAGAGGCGAACAGGATCGCCAGACCCGAGACGCTGTAGAGCCTGATGGACCGCGGCACTTCGCTGTACCACTCGATTTGCCCGGTTTCGTTGTCCTCTTTCTTTTTGCCCTTGGTTCTCCCGAACATGGCGTTCACCCTTCGATCCTTGCCGCCGGCCGATTGCCGATCTCGTTATTAGGCTTATTGCTCAGCGTTCTCAGCACCTCGGTGCGCTCACCGAACAGCGCCACCGATCCGTCCTTCAGAACCAGGATCTTGTCGACGCATTGCAGCAGGGCAGGGCGCTGGGTGATCGTCACCGTGGTGATGCCCTGCTTCTTGGCGTGAATGAGCGCGCGGGCGAGGGCAGCCTCGCCGGCGGTGTCGAGATTGGAATTCGGCTCGTCGAGGACCACGAATTTCGGATTGCCGAAGAAGGCGCGGGCAAGCGCAATGCGCTGCTTCTGCCCGCCGGAAAGCGGCGCGCCATCGGCGGCAACCACCGTTTCATAGCCCTGCGGAAAAGTGGCGATCAGCTCGTGCACATCTGCAAGGACGGCCGCCTCGTAGATCAGCCGGTCGTCGACATCGTCACGCATGCGGCAGATATTGGCCTTGATGGTGCCCGGAAAGAGTTGCACGTCCTGGGGCAGGTAGCCGATGCTCTCGCCGAACTGGCGCTGGTCCCAGTTGCGCAGGTCCATCAGATCGAGCCGCACATTGCCCGAGGTCGGCAGGATCGAACCCACCAGCATCTTGCCGAGCGTCGTCTTGCCGGAACCGGAATTGCCGATGACGGCAAGCGATTCTCCCTTTTTCAACGAAAAGGAGATGCCGTTCAAAACGACCCGCTTCTGTGGCGGCGGAACGAAGAGGATGCGCTCCACATCGAGCCGTCCTTCTGGATTGGGCAGGCGCAGCCGCGGGAAATTCAGCGGCGAGTTCAACAATAACTGCTTGATGCGGCCGTAGGCGGCGCGGGAATGGTTGAACTGGTTCCAACCCTCGATCGCCCCTTCGACCGGCGCCAGGGCTCGGCCGGAGATGATCGAGGCTGCAATCACCATGCCGCCCGTCAACTGACCGGAAAGCGAGAGGTGCGCGCCCCAGCCAAGTAGGGTGACCTGCGTGATCAGGCGGCAAGCCTTGGTGAGGCCGGAAAAGACGATGTTGCGGTCCTGGGCGGCCACCTGCGATTTCAACGATCCTGCGGTCTCACGCCCCCACATTTTCACCGCTTCGGGGATCATCGCCAGGGCATTGATGATCTGCGAATTGCGCGCCATGGAATCGAGATGGAAATTGGCGCGGCTGACGAAGGCATTGGCTTCGGCAAACTGTTTCGCCGTCATCTTTTGATTGAGATAGGCAATGATGAACAGCACGGCACAGCACGTCATGACGATCACGCCAAGGTGCGGATGCACGAGATAGACGACGACGACAAAGAGCGGCATCAATGGTGCGTCGAGGAAGGCAAGCAGCGTACCCGAAGTCAAAAAGGACCGGAGTAGCTGGAGATCGGCAAGCGTTTGATAGTCACGGCCGTTGCCGTTCAGGGATGCGCGGGCGGCCGCGCTCAAGATCGGCGCGCCGAGCTGCACTTCCAACTCGACCGCCGTGCGCATCAGGATGAAGCGGCGCACGGAATCCATGATGACCTGCAGGAGAATGGCGCCGACGACGGCGATGGTCAGCATGACCAGCGTATCGATCGAGCGGCTGGTCAGAACACGGTCGGAAATCTGGAACAGATAGATCGGGATTGCCAGCACCAGAATGTTGATCGCCAAGGTGAAGATCATCACGATCAGCATGTTGCGCTGAACGACGGAAATGCCTTGGCGCAGGCTGGCGGCGAAGTTGATAGGCTGGGCGCTGCGTTTGTGAAAGATGCTGCCGTCATTGCCTCCTCCACCACCACCTTTGCCGCTTTCGCCATTGCCACCTTGACCGCCGCCGCCAAGCGACCGGCGCTCGTTCTCACGCACGGGGCCGGTATCGCTGTCGATCGTGCGAGCTAAAGGCCGAGCTTGGCTCACCTTCATCTCGGATTTTGGCATCTCGGGTTTTGGCATTTCCGCTTCCGGCGCCCGGAGTGCCGGTTCGATCACGGGCACCGGATCGACCTCCGGAGTGGGCGATACTACTCTCATTTCGATCTCGGTCGTCGATGTGGCGGACCCATCCTCAACCTTCGTCACAACGGAAAACGCCGCAGGCGGCGCGGGGACAGTCTCAGTCTCCGTGGCGGGCGCAGGCGTTGCATCCAGTATTTGCGGTTGGGAAGGTGAGGGAGATGCAACAGCAGCCTTGGGCTCGCGCCGCAACCGCTTCAGGCTATCCACGGCATCCTCTATGGCCGCCATATAGGAAGCGGTGTTGCGCTCAGCAGCGCGCTCATCCTCGCTGGATGGCAGCGACGTCAGGTGCAATGTTCGGCTTTCCATCATGCTGAGCTTGGAAAACTGGTTCATCAGATGCGCCCCCTACTGTCTCCGGCTACGTGACGGTTTGCATGACGTCGCCGACAGTGCCGTTGTGCCAGGATATGTCGTGGCCGAGATCGATGGTTTCATTCTGCGTGGGCTGTGAATCGTGATCGCCAAGGAAAGCGATCGCTTCATTGGCCAACGGTTGGCTCTGCTGCTGGTTCGCATTGGTGGTCTGCTCATGATCGACCAGCCCGCCCTGGATAAGGACGGTATCGGAATAGAGATTGCCGGCGACGTAGGTCGTATGACCGACGCTGTCGTAATCGGTGATACTGGCGATGTTGACCAAGGCATTGCTGCCGGTGTCGATCGATACGGTGGCGTTCTGGTTGTTCGCCACCACATCGCTCGCCACCTGATGCACGATGTCGGAATCGCCAACGACGTTGATCTGCTTGATAACGTTGACGTCGAAGAAGTTGCCGGTGATGTAGAGAACGTTCAGCGCTTCCTGACCGGCGAAATTCGAGTCATGGGCGAGGCCGTCCGGTATTTCGTTGGTGTGGTTCTGGATATTCTTGACCGTGTCGTTGACGAAATCGGGCATCGCAGTGAAGCGATCCGACAGGCCGACATTGCTGATGGAGGCGAGGTTCCAGAGCAGATTGCCGCCGGTCTGAACATGCTCGCCGCTTTGAGTGGTGGTCACCACGTCATTGTCGTAGAGCACCGAGATCTGGCTGATCGAATTGATGTCGAACGCGTGTCCGCCGACAATCATCAGATCGTACTGCATGCCGAGACCAAAATAGGAGGCGAGGTCGAGCAATGTATTGCCGCCGGTCAGCAGCGTCGTCTCGGCACCGGTGGTCGTCACCCGCATCGTGTCGTTGTCCGAGAGGAAATTATATTGTTCCGTCCAATGCAGGAACGAGACGTCGCCCTCGATGACGCTGACACGCCAGAAGCTCGGGAAAGCCGGATTGCCGTCGTCGGAATGTTCTGGTGTCGCGGCCGCCTGAAATTCGCTGTGCTGGAAAACGGCGATGTTCCTGCCGATCGTCAAGGCGCTTTGCGAAGACTGGTCGTCATTGCCTGAAAGGCAATCAACTTTATCATTGTCGCTGTAGATATAGCTCTGTGAAATCGCGTCGATGGAATGATAGTCGCCCATGACGGCCATGACGTGCGAAATGATATTCGTGTCGACGATGTTGACGAGGTTTGCGACGATATTGCCGCCGGCCTCGATGTTGAGGGAATTCGGACCCGGTCCTGTCTGATGAACAACCCCGTCCGTTCCTTCGGTGTCCGTTTTTGCCAGACCGCGATCCGGCATGGAGTCTTCGAGATATGGCGCGCTCGTGACCTGCACGCCGTTGACGAAGACGCCGTCAAGCTCATTGCCGGCAATCGCCAGATAGTGGCTGCCGTCGGGGTCTTGGATGTAGGTGCCGCCGCTTTCTTCGATGGTTTTGGCAAATGCGTGCAGATCATCGTTGAGCTTTATCATGCCCTCGTTGCTCTCTGGCCGCTGGAGAGAAGCAAAGGGTGAAAGTTCCTCGGCTTTCACGGTCGCCTGGCCCAGCCAGTCGTAGACGTCGGAGACATCGCGGATGATGTGGTGGGAAGAATTCGTCATGTCGAGCACGTCGTCGTCGCGCAAGACATTGGCCTGCACCACATGGGTGACCTCCGAACCAGGACCCACGTAGACGTCAAGTTTTCCAGGCAGAGTCGCAGGCTGGAATTCGATCTCGGAGGGGCGGTGAACGACGGAGACCTCCACCGGGGCCAGGCCTTCATGATCGTGCATGCGCTCGTGATAGGGATTGTCGTGCGGATGTATGTAGCCAGCACGGAAGTAATAGGGCGAGTCGATGTATTTCACCTCGGGCGCGTAGTCGACCACCGTCAACCCGGAACTAAAATCATCCTTTGCCAAGGTCGGGTCCGGCTGTTCCTCCGGTTTGTCCTCCGGCAATGTCGCATCGGTGTAGTTCAGCCGCAGACGCAGATCCTCGATCTGCGTGTCGAAGAGCCCAATAAAATGGGCGATGATCTCCGAAATTTTTTCCGCGTGCATGAATGGTCCCCCAATTTTCCGAAACGCCTGGCCTATCCGGGTCGATGCCGCCGCTGCCGACGGCTGTCATTTCAAGGAAATCCAGGTTCAAGCCACGACATGTGCACCGGCCTGTCCTCCGGCCGGTGCACATAACGCGTGGCTCTCGCTTCGAAATCAGGAGTCGCCGGAGGTCACGTGATGATCGCCGCCTACGGTGATATCGGCAGTATTGGTGAGCAGATTGGCGCCCTGGACCACTTCCTGATGGAAGCCCGAATTGGAGATGATGGCGGTAGAATCCGCTGTCGCCGTACCGGTCATGTCGTGGCCCACGCTCGGCACCCCGTTCCAATTGAACGTCGGGTCCAGATCGAGACCGTCGGCATGGGAATGGCCACCCTCGGCCGTTAGGTCGATGCTGGCACCCTGGTTTTGCATCTGCACATCATAGGCCTGATCCTGATCGGCGAGATTGTTGGCCTGAACCAGACTGAAGCCGGTATCATTGCCGCCGCCGCCCAGCGCATTGTTGAGCACGCCATCGATATTAAGATTGAAGGAGTAATCGTCTCCGAGATTGAAGGTCAGATCATGGCCGGCTACGCCGAGATTGCCAACATCATGGACATCCTTGATCGTTCCAAAATCGTAGTCCGAAGTGGAATGAGTGCTGGAGTCGCTGTAGGAGTAGTTGTCGCGGTTGTCACCGTTGTTGTTGGCTTCGGTGTGGACGTCGGTATCGGTCTTGGTAATGGCCTTGTAGTCATAATCGTAACTGTTGTCGCGATTATCACCGTTGTTGTTGGCCTCCGTATGGATGTCGGTGTCAGTCTTGGTGATTACCTTGTTGTCGTGGTTTTCATCATAGCTGTTATCGCGATTGTCGCCATTGTTGGTGTTGTCGCGATTGTCGCCGTTGTTCTTGACGTCGAGATCCGTATCGGTGGTATTGTTGCTGTTGTTGTTGTTGGCAACGCCAACAAGACCAGTCGAACCGTCATCCACTTCCGTGGAATTAACGGCGCTGGTCGCGAGGCCATCCGCCAGCGCGCCGACTTTCAGGTCGTCATCCGCGCTGACATTGGCAATATCAAAATCAGGAGACATCATACATTTCCTCCAAATGAGGAGGCCGTCTCGGGAAATCCCTCTCATCTAAACGGGACTTTCTCGCGGCGGCCCCAACTGTTAACGTTGCGGCAGGTGTACGCACTACATGTCTACCGACAAAACCGGCCTGTTGGTTCAGACCTGGCCTATTGGGATTTGCAGCTACGCCAAACAAAATGCGCAAATCCGCCCTGGCGCTTGGTTAGAGCGTCAACGCCTTCTGCTTTCTGTTGTCTCTAAGAAATCAGGGGAGGAGGAGGTTGTCCGGGACGCGAGACAAAGGACCGGAATGCCGTTTTTTCCCCAAGCTCCGCGGTTGGTGCGGAACGGTGGGACTTTGACCCAAAACAAGGCAAGCTCATAGATACCAATTCGGGCTAGCGCCCTGTTTCGGTTTCATAAATCGGATTTCGCCCGAGGAGCGCCAAGGATTTAAAGCGCTGTTGTCATTCGGTTTTTCAAGATTTTCTCGGCTACCCGTCGTCTCGTCGGCATCACGAATGCGTTATCGCCGTTGGTATAGTCTTAATCCGACCGGCTTAAACGACTAGAAATTGTCGCGCCACATCCAAGTAATATATTTCAAAAATCTAACTAAGTCGGCAGCCGTTGCAAAAATGGATCATGCCTATGAAATTTCAAATTGTAATAAAAAGTATATCGACGCTTACTATGCTTTGAGCCAGTCTTCAGTTCACCGAGTCGTTCTACCGATTTCGGTCGATTTAGGCCATTATCAGTCGACGGGTGACCTCCACCTTAGGTTAGCTGATTAAACAGAAACGCCCGAAAATGTGCAGAACTAAGCACAAGTACGGCACCCAATTTGGCCAAATTCCCACATTTGTGATAATTTTTAGAGCTTTCGCGGCAAAACTAACCCCTTTGGGCAATTTCCAACTACGATCGCATGGATTAATATAGTTTTATATTAATTAAGAAGACTGCATAAACAGTCCTATCAGGGCACCGTGCTCATAAAAAACATTCCGGCAAAAAGCGGGTTAACTAGACATGGCTGCGAGCTTTGGGGGATGCACAAATGTACATCGCAAGCGTAAGAACAGGGGATGCTGAAGACAACCACAATATCATAAACTTAAAAGAGACTATCGTCGTACTGGCGGATGCCGATCTCTTTTCTGAATGCCTGGTGCAAACTTTGGGCACCAGATTTGCAGCATACGACATCATCAGCATTACTGACCCGAAGGCGCTTCAGGGCAAAGCTCTGGAGGGCGTTAAACTGATCCTGCTATACCATCTTCAATCCGAGGACATGCAGGATACTTTACATACAATAAGGGCGAATTCGCCTGGAATATCAATCGGGCTGGTCGTCGAAACGATCGATCTGCACGATCCATACGTGGCCAGACTTGTCGAAGGACGGAATATACACGGCGTTCTGCCGCTCAATCTCCGCCTCGATGTGTTCATGGCAGCGATCGATCTGTTGATGAAAGGTGGCGAACACTTCCCCTCGGCGCTCCTGCGCCGGCTCTCTGGGGACACGCCGCATCTCAATCAGCCGCTCTATCAGGCACAGACGCGCTTTACCAACGGCCATAGACCCTACGAGGATGCTATCGCCATGCGCAGCGGCAGTCTACAGGCGCTGACCACACGCGAGGTCCAAATATTGGATCTCATTTGCAAGGGGACACAGAACAAGATCATAGCGGACCAGCTCAGCCTGTCCGAAAATACGGTCAAAGTTCACGTCCGCAACATCTACAAGAAAATGAATGTCCGCAATCGAACGGAGGCGGCCTCACGCTTCTTCAATTCGGACAACGGGCTGGATCGGGATCCGTCGCGTCGGTGGCGAAACTGATCCACAGATAGGAATTGAGAGGGGACGACCGTTCGCGACATCGTGGGCGGTCGTTTTCTTTGTTTGCAGGCCCCAAGCCGGAAATCCCATCGCGCCGAACAAGGCTCTGATCGAGGCCAATCAACTGGCGCCCCACCTCCCTGCCGTAGCGTTAATCCAGCCGCTTAGGTCCCTCCTGAAAGTGGACTACGCTTATGCGCGACGCGGCCAATAACTCACCTGTGAAATAGCTATTTAGTATAGTTTGCCTAATCATTCATCAGATTTCCGTTGACGTAGCGTAAAGTCGTTTTATCATCTGCTTATTCACCAAGTTAATATCCGATTCGATACTGGTAAAAATTGGCGATTCACACGAATTATTACTGCAAATAAATTTGCGTTACTATTCTCATTCAAAGTCTTTTAAGTACAGCATGCGGCCTACAGGCGCCGTTAGTTGACAAGGGGATGGAGGTGTAGTGCGTAGATTTGTTCCGACGGATGGCGATTTTTTCTCCTCAAAAAGATCGCCATCCACCCCCCTCCATCAAGCTGAAACGGTTCTTGTCAGCGGCGGAACGCCGCCACCCTCTCTTTCGCTCCGAAGGTGATGTCATGGGCAAGATCCCCGCTGCTATCGGTGTCCACGCCATGCGTCGGCCGTCCGTCAATCCAGGCGATATCGGTCCAGCGACTGAGCAGGTATTCGAAGGCAGGATGCGCTTTGCCAACCTGATCGGCATTACCGTCTGGACGGCGACCATGACCTTCTTCTGGCTGTGGTGGTTGCGCAGCGATCATGTGATCGGCTGGCCGTCCTATCTGCTGGTGACGCTGGCTCTTGCCTTGATCACCGGGCTGCCGGCCTATTTCATCGTCATCGTCCATGATGCGCGGCGTATGCCGCAGGCCGGGCCATTGCCTGCGGGGCGCATCGCCATGGTCGTGACCAGAGCATCATCCGAATCTCTTTCCCTCGTGCAGACGACGTTGCGGGCGATGCTCGATCAAACGGGCTGCGATTTCGATGTCTGGTTGGCGGAGGAAAAACCCAGCCTGGACATGATGAAATGGTGCATGGAACACGGCGTTTTCACCTCCACGACGCGCGAGAGTGCCGGGGCTGACGCTCGCGATACTTCGCTGCATTGCAAGCAAGGCAATCTCACGTCCTTCTACGACCACTTCGGCTATGAAAGATATGATTTCGTTGTGCAATTCGACGCCGGCGACGTGCCCGAGAGGACGTATCTCCGTGAGATGGTTCGGCCGTTCCGCGACCCCGGCATCGGCTATGTGTCGGCGCCGAGCATCTGTGACGCCGATGCGGCATCGAGCTGGGCGGCGAGGGGCATGCTCTTTGCCGAAGCCGGCGTTCAGGGTTTGGTGCAGTCCGGCTACAACAACGGCTGGGCGCCACTCTGCGTCGGCACGCATTACGCTGTACGCACAGCGGCGTTGAAAGAAATCGGTGGGCCGAGACAGGAACCGGCAGAAGGTCTTTCGACGACGCTGGCGATGAACGCCGGCGGCTGGCGCGGGATACATGCGCTGGATGCGATCGCCCACGGCAACGGTCCGGCGACTTTCACCGATCTGATGATGCAGGAATTTGACCGGTCACGCAGCCGGATGACGACCCTGCTGCGGCATGCGCCGGATTACATGCCGAAACTGTCCGGATGGTTGAAGTTCCAGTTCCTGTTCTCCGAGCTTTGCTATCCGCTGTTTTCCCTGGGCTTGGCTGTCCTCTTCATCCTGCCGATCGTGGCGCTTCTGACGGGCCATAGCTTTGTCGACGTTACCTATCCCGCTTTCCTGCTGCATTTCCTGCCGATCGTTGCCGCATTGATCGCGCTGGTCTTCATCTGGCGTGCGACGGGCACGTTCCGACCCGCCAATGCCAAGATCGCAAGCTGGGAGAGCGTGGCATTTCTTCTCCTGCGCTGGCCTTGGTCGCTCATTGGCTGCGCAGCCGCTATTCGCGACCGTCTTACACATTCCCGAGGCGATTTCCACGTTGCGCCGAAGAGGGTGGCAGCAGGGCAAGCGCTGCTGCTTCGCGTGTTGGCGCCCTATATCGTGCTCAGCCTCGGTTCCGCGCAGGCGATGGCCTTTGCTTTCGACCGGGAGACTGCCCAAGGCTTCTTTATCTTTGCCGCGATCAACGCCCTGGTCTATGCGGCGCTAATCGGGCTGATTGTCGCCCGACATGTAACGGAAAACACGCTTTCCCGTTAGGCGCACCTAACACCCGCGCCCCTGCGACTTCTTTGCGACACTCCCTGCGACATTTTTGACGATCTGCGCAACATCGGGCCTTGGCCCCTTGTATCGCATGGTCACTTACTATACGTAGCAAGCATTATAAGGTTGCTTATGAATAGCAGGCTTCTTATATCATGAATGCGACACCCACTCTCGGCTTTCTCCTGCATGACGTTGCCCGGCTTCTTCGCAAGCGGTTCGAGCAGCGCGCGAAGGATATGGGATTGACGCGTTCGCAGTGGCAAACGCTCGCCTATCTCTCGAACAATGAGGGGATCCATCAGGCGGGTCTTGCCGAGATGTTGGAAATCGAGCCGATCACCTTGGTGCGAATTCTCGACAAGTTGGGCGAGCGCGGCCTGGTCGAGCGCCGTCAGCATCCGAACGATCGCCGAAGCTGGCTGCTTTACCTGCGCGAGGAAGCGCGGCCGCTGCTCGACACCATGCGCAGCATGGGCGACCAAACCCGCAAGGAGGCCCTGGATGGGGTCTCTGCCGAAGATCATGAGCGCCTTTATCAGTTGCTCACCGTTATGAAATCGAACCTCGTCCAGGCCTGCCGCATGACGGTGGGCGACAAAGAGACAAATCATGGCTGATGCATCCTCTTCGCTTCGCGTACCCGCGAACGCAAATTCCGCTAACGAACAGACCGCAATCGGGCAGAACCAAGCCGCCGTCGCCGAGGCGCCGTCTTCCAATCCGGCGCCGGCGCCCGCTGCTGCCGGTGCCGCCGTTCCAGTTGCTCCCCCTGAGAAGCCGCGCAAGCGCCGCAGCCCGACACGGCCGATCCTCTTCGCGATGCTGCCGGTCGCCCTTGTCATCGGCGGCTATTACTACGTCACCGGCGGGCAGATCATGTCCACCGACAATGCCTATATTCAGGCCGATATGGTCGGTGTTTCGACCGATGTTTCCGGCACGGTGATTTCGGTCGACGTGCATGAAAACGAGACGGTGAAGAAGGGGCAGGTGCTCTTCCGCCTGAAGCCCGATTCCTTCCGTATTGCCTTGGACGGCGCTGAGGCGCAGCTCGGCACTGCCCGCAACCAGATCCTGAACCTGCAGGCGAGCTACAAGCAGTCGCTGGCGGAAATCGCCCAGGCGCAGGCCGACATTCCCTATTACCAGACCGAATATGACCGCCAGCAGAACCTGATCAACAGCTCGGTCGCCTCCAAGGCGGCCTATGACCAGGCCAAGCACAATCTCGATGCGGCCCAGCAAAAGGTCTCCGTCGCCCAGGCACAGGCGGCAACCACACTCGCGCAGCTCGGCGGCAATGCCGACCAGCCGGTGGAACAAAATCCGGTCTACCTGCAGGCCAAGGCGGCCGTCGACAATGCGCAGCGCGAGCTCGACGACACGGTCGTGCGCGCGCCATTCGACGGCATCACCGCCAATGTTCCGTCGCTTCAGGTCGGCGCCTATTTGACGGCTGCGCAGCAGGGCTTCTCGCTGGTTTCCACCACCCATATGTGGATCAACGCCAGCCCGAAAGAAACCGAGCTCACGCATGTCCGGCCCGGCCAGAAGGTCTCGATCTCGGTCGATGCCTATCCGGGCGTAACTTGGAAGGGCACCGTCGCCAGCATCTCGCCGGCCTCGGGCTCGAGCTTCTCGCTGCTGCCGGCGCAGAACACTACCGGCAACTGGGTCAAGGTCGTGCAGCGCATTCCGATGATCGTCAGCATTGACGATATGCAGGGCAAGCCGCCGTTGCGCGTCGGCATGAGCGTCGTCGCCGATGTGGATACCGGTCATGCCCGCGGCCTGCCGGACTTCGTTGCAAACCTGTTGGGTCAATCCCGCGGTCAGGACCATGAGTAACGCCGCGGCTTCACCCTCCGGCCCGATCGCCAATCGCGGCGCGATCACCGCCTGCGTCATCCTGGCGGTCATCATGCAGGCGCTGGACACCACTATCGCCAACGTTGCTCTGCCCCATATACAGGGTGACGTTTCGGCAAGCGCCGATCAGATCAACTGGGTTCTGACCTCCTATATCGTTGCCGCCGCCATCATGACGCCGCCATCCGGCTTCTTGTCGGCAAAGTTCGGGCGCAAGCGCGTGCTGCTGGTTGCGATCGCTGGCTTCGTCGTCGCCTCCGTTCTCTGCGGCCTGGCGCAATCGCTGAACCAGATCGTCGGCTTCCGCCTGCTGCAGGGCCTGTTCGGTGCGGCACTCGTGCCGCTGTCGCAGGGTATTCTCCTCGACATCTACAATGTCGAGGAGCGCGGCAAGGCCATGGCATTGTTCGGCGTCTCGGTCATGGTCGGCCCGGTGCTCGGGCCTGTTATCGGCGGCTGGCTGACGGACAATATGAGCTGGCGATGGGTGTTCTACATCAACGTGCCGATCGGCGCGCTCGCCTTTGCCGGCATCGTCATCTATGTGACGGAAACCAAGTTCGACGCGCTCGCCAAGCTCGATATATTCGGCTTCAGCATGCTGTCGGTCGCCATCGGCGCCCTGCAGCTTTTCCTGGATCGCGGCGAGCAGCTCGATTGGTTCTATTCAGGCGAAATCATCGTCGAGGCTCTGGTTTGCGCCGCGGCCTTCTATCTCTTCCTGGTGCACACGTTCACGGCGGAGCGGTCCTTCGTGAACCCGCGATTGTTCCTGGACCAGAATTTCGCCGTCAGCATGCTGTTCATCTTCATCGTCGGCGTCACCTATCTGGCATCGCTGGCGCTGATGACGCCCTATCTGCAGACATTGATGGGCTACCCAGTCGTGACAGCCGGCATCGTCATGGGGCCGCGCGGCCTCGGCACGATGCTGTGCATGTTCGTCGTCGGGCGGCTGATCGGCAAGGTGGATACGCGCTGGCTGCTGTTCTTCGGCCTCGCCCTGACCGCATGGGCGATGTACGACATGACCGGCTGGACGCCCGATGTCTCGCAATGGACGCTGATTTCGGTCGGCTTCGTCCAGGGCGCGGGCCTCGGCTTCCTCTTCGTGCCGCTCACGACGATCGCCTTTGCGACGCTGCCGGCTCATATGCGCGGCGAGGGGACCGGCCTCTACAATCTTTCGCGTAATATCGGCTCGAGCGTGGGCATCTCCGTCGTCTCGGCGCTGATCACCGAGAATACCCAGGTCAATCACGAATCGATCGCCGCCTATGTAACGCCGTTCAACCATGCTTTCGATGCGACGGTCGCTCAGGCCGTCAGCCCGGTCACGTTGGCAGGTCGCGCCGCGCTCGACGGCGTGATCACCACGCAGGCGACGATCATAGCCTATATGGACGATTTCAAATTGCTGATGCTGATGTCGATCTGCGCCATGCCGCTGCTTGTGCTGCTGCGCAAGCCCAAGGCGCCGCCGGCCGTCGACCACAGCATCGCGATGGAGTAACCGCGCAGTCTTTCCAGTTTCACTGCGCGGCAGCATGGGCCGCCGGGCACCACCCCGGCGGTCCTTTTTCTTTTTTAAGGAAAGCGGCGGCTAACGAAGCGCGAGCCGGCGGCGCCGAAGCGCCATAGCGGCTCGATGTTTTTCGTAATCCCGATCCGCTTGCCGGCCACCACCGGTATCGGTTCGGCCAAGGCGAATTCGAAGGGTGCCGCATCCAGCGCCAGCCCGTTCAGGCTGATATCCACGCCCAAGGCCTGCGTCAGCTTTCCCGGCCCGTTGCAGAGATCGACGAAGTCGGCAACACCGCGCCGCCGGACCATGTCCTCAATGCCGCTCTCCGGCTCCAACGCACGGATGAGTACGGCGCTGGCACCTGCGCAGACGAAATTCAGGCACCAGTGAATGCCGTATGACCGGTAGATATAGACACGCCCCGCCGGACCGAACATCGCCGCCGTGCGCGCCGTCGGCCCGCGAAAGCTATGGGATGCCTCGTCATCAGGCCGATAGGCCTCTGTCTCGACGATGCGACCGCCGGCGCCGGCAACGGTGAGACGAGTGCCGATCAGCTCGGACGCAATGATAGTTGCGTCGCGGGAAAAGAAGGCTGTGAGGGCAGGGCCAGTCAGAGGCTTGGGGCCGATTGATAGGGGCTGATCGCTGGGCGTCATAGGCGAGGGCGGCGTCCGTTGGTTATTCGATGCCGAGTCTTGTGTGCAAGGCTCTCACATCTCGGGAATTTTGTCGCGGAGATCATGGCCGGATGGGTTTCATCGCATCGATCTGTATCATTTCTTTATGCGGGTTCAGAAACGAAATGTTCTCTGATAGGGAAGGGGCGTGTGAGACTCGGACTGGAAGAAAATGGCTGCGCGGGATCGATATTCAAGAAAGCTCGAATGCTCTCGTTGTGGCAATAACGGCTTTGCCGAGGTCTCGGAGGATGACAATCCCCGCCGCGAGAACCCCGGTTTTCTCGTGGACGAAATGCCGTCGGGCTTTTCCGACGAACGCAAATCGAACGATCCGGCGAAATACATGATCCGCTGCCGCTGTGGCAGCGTCTTCCCGTTCAAGCAGAAATCTCACTATGCGCCCGGCGGCGAACCAAGGAGATAGCGGCACCATCTGCGTGAGCGAATTCGTTGGACGCAGAGTTCTTCTGCTTGAGCGTCAACACCTTAGACGCGCCAACGCGTGCAGGGAAAATGCTGGCGACGGGCCAAAAATTGCTCAGTAGTGGAAAGAAACTCACTTCATCAAGCCTGCCGGTTTCCGTTACGCCATATGGAAAATGTGCGGAATTTGAGCTGGTACTCCACCAATTTACTTTTCCTATCGTTGAGGCATTATCTATGTTCACAACTTTGGGGGAGTAGTCGTGATGGGCATCTTCACATCTGATAATATTGCCTCATTGTCAGGCATAGTCATCGTAGCGATCACGCTTATTTTGATCTTTCAAGGTAGAGAAGTTTCTTCCGGCCACGCTATGGTGCTGGCTGCGGGCGCTGCGCTGATGCTTCTTCCATCAGTCTCCAATTTTGAATGGTCTAATGGTGGCCTCAAATATACCCGGCGCGATGAGACTGCTGATCTTGCTAGTCAAGTTAAAAAATTGGCTGAGGACAACATACAAGCTAATGAAACGATAAAGCAGACCACGGAAGCCTTAAAAGTTGCAAATGAGCGACTTAATAGGCTGGAAGCGGGTGGTCAGACGTCGCAAAATCCAGCCCCCCAAGACGGGGGAGCTAAGCCACCAGTAAAATTCGACTGGGGAAAATACAGCCAACCTACATTTTTTGAAGATCTCCTTAAGAAAAGTGATCAGAGCGTTCAGTTGAGCAACCAAAATCGCGATGCGCTCACGACGTTCCAAAAGCAGTTCAATGCAAAATAATAAATGTGTATGGCTGTCAAAGCCCCAGCCAAACTAGGCATCTGAAACCGGCCCAACCGGATAAGTAAGATGCCTCGTGATCCACGATTGATAGATTGGGCTTTTGGCGGAAGAGGTGGGATTCGAACCCACGGTACGGTTTCCCGCACGCCGGTTTTCAAGACCGGTTCCTTAAACCACTCGGACACTCTTCCATCAGTTTGATATTAAAGGATTTTATTCTTCTAATATCAAGTGCTGCCGCCGTGATTGATTACGCGCGTCGCAGCTACTTCAGTTTCCGATTTGCGCTTATAGCGACTTGCAACGCCGCGTCAACTTGTTCGGCTGCATCAGCCTGCATTCCCGGCAAAACATGCGAACAGAGAATCCAAGGTGTCATGATGAGGACAGCCGACGACCGTCAAAAAACACCTGACCATGTCACAATCAGCCCCCTACCTTGTCATGTCCTTCGCAACACCATTTTCGAAGGAGAAAACAATGATCCGCCAGCGTATCGCAATCGTCTATCATAGCGGCTACGGGCATACGGGCCGTCAGGCCGAAGCCGTGACGGCGGGTGTTGAGCAGGTCGAGGGGATGGAGGCCCTTCTGCTGAGTGTGGACAAGGTGGAGCGCCACTGGGATGATCTCAATGCGGCGCAGGCGATCATCTTTGGGTCGCCGACCTATATGGGCTCAGTCTCCGCGTCGTTCAAAGCTTTCCAGGAGGCAACATCGCATGCCGTTCTCGCCAGCGGCTATCTGTGGAAGGACAAGATCGCGGCTGGCTTCACCACCTCCGGGTCACGATCCGGTGACAAGCTTTCGACGTTGATTCAGATGATGATCTTTGCGGCGCAGCACGGAATGCATTGGGTCGGCCTCGATCTTCCGCCGGCGAACTGCTCCTCAACCGGCTCCGAAGAGGACATGAACCGTCTCGGTTTCTGGCTCGGTGCGGCGGCACAGGCGAACACGGATGAAGGCCCGGAGACCGCGCCGCCAGCATCCGATCTCGCGACTGCGCGCTATCTTGGGCGGCGTGTGGCGTTGTGACGACGCTGCAGTTCGTTCGTGGCCGCCAAGCCGCCCCGCTCCAATACGCTCTTGCCGCCCATGACTGAGGCGCCTTCCGATCCGATCTTTTCCGAACAGCGCCCGCGCCTCGTCCGGCTTGCCTATAGGATGCTCGGATCCGTCGCGGACGCGGAGGATATCGTGCAGAATGCTTGGCTGCGCTGGCTTGGGACCGATCATGCCTCCGTTCGCGAACCGGCGGCATTCCTTCGGACCATCGTCACCAGGCTTTGTCTGAACGAGTTGAAATCCGCTCGCCGTCGCCGGGAGTCCTATGTGGGGTCCTGGCTGCCCGAACCGATCTTCGATCCGGAGGACGGCGATGCGGCCGATGACATAACCTTGCCCCTGATGCTAGCGCTGGAGCGTCTTTCACCTCTGGAGCGTGCCGCCTTTCTCCTGCATGACGTGTTCGGCATGGATTTCGACGACGTCTCCTCAGCAATCGGTCGCGAAGCTGCCACTTGCCGCAAGCTTGCAAGCCGGGCGAGGGCGCATGTCGCTGAGGCCCGGCCTCGTTTTGCCGTCGACAAGGAGCAGGGGCTCAAGCTTGCCACCGCCTTCTTCACTGCGTCGAGAACGGGAGACATGGCAGCCCTTCAAGCCTTGCTTTCCGAGGATGTCGTTGTCTATGCCGACGGTGGCGGCAAGGTGGCGACGTCGCGGCGGCCACACATCGGGCTCACAGCCGTCATGCTGCTTCATGAGCAGTTGGCACGAATTTTCCGGGCGCAACCCTCACAACTGATCCACTATACCGTCATCGATGGCTTACCAGGTTTCGTAACGGTGGAAGGCGGCAATGTCGTGCAGACGACCGCGCTGCACATAGAGCAGAAAAAGGTCGTTGCCATCTACTGCACGCGCAATCCGGACAAGCTGCGGCATGCTATCGGCGCGATGCCACACTGATAGTTGGCGATATCTATCACGACAAAATACTGATGCGTCTTGAGACAGGCGCCTGAAAGAACTGCCCCCAAATATGCCGAGTGCAATAGCAATCCGATCGCGTCTGTCGCGATCCGGGGAAGCCATCAGTGGACTGGAAATACACTCAGCGCCACTACTTCAGCTTAGCCAATTTTAGTCATTCATTAACCATAATCTTCAGAAATATCCGTTTCCGCTTAAATCCGATCGCAAATTCGACAACATGCAATCATGATTAAAGTACCGTTAGGTGATTGAGGCGTAGCAGGAAACCGGTTGAGGGATATGCCGGTGCATGCCTTGCCATAGTAATTTGATTAACGGCGTGGGACAGATGAAATTCGAGAATCGTGCGGTGACATACGCAACGGGTATGCGTTGGTTTGCTCTCTCTCTGATGTGCGCCACCGTTTCCGCCTGCGGAACCTCCCAGCAGGTTGCGACGAAGCGTCAGCACGGCAAAGAATATTTCTCTGAAAAAGAATACGGCGTTAAGGCGAGCCCGCGGGTTGCCTTCAACGGACCGATCCCGAAGGGCGGCGGCCGGTTCATGGTCGGCAATCCCTACCAGGTCAAGGGCCAGTGGTATTATCCCAAGGAAGACTATGCCTATAACAAGGTCGGTATCGCTTCCTGGTATGGCTCGGCCTTTCACGGACGCCTGACCGCAAACGGCGAGGTCTACGACCAGCAGGCGCTCACCGCCGCGCATCCGACCTTTCCGCTGCCGAGCTATGCGCGCGTCACCAACGTCGAAACCGGTTCCTCCATCATCGTGCGTGTGAACGATCGCGGGCCTTATCATCCTGGCCGCATCATCGATCTTTCCAATAAGACGGCGCAGATGCTCGACCTTCAACACAGCGGCACCGGCGACGTGCGCGTGCAATATGTCGGCCGCGCCCGCATGGACGGCCATGACGACCCCTATCTGATGGCCTCCTACATTCCGAAGGGCTCGCGCCTGCCGAGCATCAATCCCGGCGGCCAGATCGCAACGGGCGTGATGGTCGCTTCGAATGGCGGCATTACCGCCGATCAACTGCCTGATTCCGATAGTGTCCGCCGACCGAACCGCCAGCAGCGCAGCTTCAACACCGCGCCATCGCTCGCGCCGATCCTGCGGCAGTCGCCTTATTCCGCGACCGCCTTTGCCGGCTCGACGCCGACCTCCTACAACGGTAACAAGCGCAACAATCCGCCGCCGATGACCTGGAACGGCGGCGCCATGCCGTCGGTTGATCCCGTCGAGCCGACGATGGTCGTTCTGCCGCAGATCGGCCCCGTTCCCTATGAGCGTCCGGATTTCGCACCGGGCATGGCGAGCCTCGATGCGCCGTCGTCACTCGCTGCCTATCAGGACGCACCGGTCAAGACAGTCTATGTCGATCTCGCTTTCGATGCTGTCATGGTGCGCAATGACGGGCTGACGCAGGAATCGATCCTCTCCGCCTATCACCGTCAGCATCAAGCTCAAACGCAAGTCGAATGATCGGCGTCATTGCCTGAATCTTCACCCCTGGCTAATATGATTTTGGGGTCGATCGGATTGGGGAGCCGGCATGCTAAGACGCCTCTTTTTCGCGTTTTCCTTCTTCCTTATCGGAATTGAGTGCCTGCCAGCCGTCGCGCAACAGGCACCGGCGCCCGCTTTCGACACCAAGGCCGCACAGGCCTTCATGATCGAAGCCTCCACCGGCACGATCCTGCTCGCCAAGGATGAGAATCAACCGATTTCCCCGGCCTCGCTTGCCAAGCTGATGACCCTCGATGTTATCTTCGATGCTGTCGGGCGAGGGGAGATTTCGCTCGATACGGAATATCCCGTTTCCGAAAATGCCTGGCGCAAGGGTGGCGCACCGTCGCGCGCATCGACCATGTTCGCAGCGCTGAAATCGCGCGTGCGTGTCGGCGACCTGATCCAGGGTGTCGCCGTGCAGCAGGCCAATGACGGCTGCATGATCCTTGCCGAAGGCATTTCCGTGAATGAAACGGAATTCGCCCGGCGCATGACGGCGCATGCGCGCGAGATCGGCATGCCGAAAGCGGTCTTCACCAATTCCACCGGTCTTCCGGATCCTGACGATCCCAATGGCGGCAGCAAGGTCTCCGTACACGAACTGGTGACGCTGGCGCAGGACCTGCAGCAGAAACACGCCGATCTCTACAAATACCTCGGCCAGGCGGATTTTACCTGGAACAGGATCTACCAGCGCAACCGCAATCCGCTGCTCTTGCTGAATATCGGCGTCGACGGCCTCGGCACCGGCTTTACGGAGGGCGAGGGCTATTCGATCGTCGCTTCCATCCAGCGCGACGGCCGGCGGCTGTTCCTGGCGCTTGGCGGCCTGAAATCGGACAAGGAACGCACCGAGGAAACCCGCCGCGTGCTGGAATGGGGCCTCAGCAACTTCAAGAGCCAGCGCATCTTTGCCGATGGCGAGGTGATCGGCGATGCCAGCGTCTATGGTGGCGCGCAGTCGACGGTCGGCCTGCTCGCCAAGGTCCCGGTCGATGTCTATGTGCCGCTCAACAATCCCGACCGCCTGTCGGCCCGCATCGTCTATCGCTGGCCGCTGACGGCGCCCGTCGCAGCCGGCTACGAAGCGGGCACGCTTCGCGTCTTTTCCGGCGCGCGGCTGTTGCGCGAATTGCCGCTCTATACAAAAGATGCAGTCGCCCAGGGGACGCTCAGCAGCCGCGCCTTCGATGCCTTCATGGAGCTGACGGAATCGCTGCTGTTCTCCTGGCTTTGGGACACGCCGACGCCGACTTGATTGTTTCCCGTCCTGTGAAATCCCTTGTTTACAGCCTATATAGAATGTCAGGCTCGGATAGTTTGCGTGGTTTCGCCGGCGAACATCTTGGGTTAAACAGGGCACAGGTCACGCTACGGCAAAAATGCGGAAAACAAGTGCAGGACATGATCATTGGCTGATGCAACCGGATTGTTCGTGAGCTTTGAAGGCGGGGAAGGGGCAGGCAAATCGACCCAGATTCGCCGCCTGGCGGAACGGTTGCGCGGGCTCGGTCATGACGTGCTGGTGACGCGGGAACCGGGCGGCTCGCCGGGTGCGGAGGCGGTGCGGCATGTCCTGCTTTCGGGTGCAGCGGAAATGTTCGGCACGCGCATGGAGGCGATCCTGTTTGCCGCCGCGCGCAACGATCACGTCGAAGAGGTCATCCGCCCTGCGCTCGCGCGCGGTACGATCGTACTTTGCGATCGCTTCATGGATTCCTCGCGCGTCTATCAAGGCGTTACCGGCAATCTCGAACCTGATTTCATCGAGGCTCTGCAACGCGTCGCGGTCAACGGCGTGGTGCCGGACTGCACGCTGATCCTTGATATTCCCGCCAAGATCGGCCTGGAGCGTGCCCGCAAGCGTGCTTCGGCAAGCGCTGCACCGGATCGTTTCGAGAAAGAGGAAATGCAGACGCATGAGAAGCGCCGCGAGGCCTTTCTCGACATAGCAGCGCGCGACCCCGGCCGCTGTCACGTCATCGATGCGCAGCGCTCCGAAAATGACATTGCCGATGAAATTGCCAGCATCGTCGAAGAGCGGCTGACATCAGCAGACGGTATGCCAGCCGTCAGACCGGAAGTGGCGCAATGAGCGAAGAGCGGCCAGGCGTTCTCGACGGTGCGATTGCGCCGCAGGATAACACGCGTCTCTTCGGCCATGAGGAGGCCGAAGCCTTCCTGGCGCAATCCTATCGCTCGGGCAAGGGTCACCATGCCGTTCTGATCGAGGGATCGGAAGGCATCGGCAAGGCAACGCTCGCCTTTCGCTTTGCCAATCATGTCCTGTCTTACCCCGATCCTGCCACGGCGCCCGAGACGATCGGCGACCCAGACCCGGCTTCCGCTATCAGCCGGCAGATTTCCGGCGGAGCCTCGCACAACCTGCTGCATCTTGCCCGTCCGGTCGACGACAAGACCGGCAAGGTAAAGTCCGCGATCACCGTTGATGAGGTGCGCCGTGCCGGCAAGTTCTTTTCACAGACCTCCGGCACCGGCAATTGGCGCATCGTCATCATCGATCCGGCCGACGATCTCAATCGCAGCGCTGCCAATGCCATCTTGAAGATCCTCGAGGAGCCGCCGAAGCGGGCGCTGTTCCTGGTACTGTCGCATGCGCCGGGCAAGCTGCTGCCGACCATCCGCTCGCGCTGCCTACCGCTAAAACTGGCGCCGCTGAGCGACGATGCTTTGGGGAAGGCGCTGGCACATCTCGGTATTGGCTTGTCACCGGGGCAGGGCGCGGATTTGCTTGCTGCGGCCAAGGGGAGCGTCAGCGAAGCCCTGAAATTGCTGAACTATGGCGGCGGCGAGATCGTCGCGGCCTATGAGCAGGTCATCTCGACGGATGGTCCTGCGGCACGCCGGGCAATGCATCGCCTCGCCGACGCCCTTTCGGCGAAGGAAAGCGACACGATCTTCGGCTTCTTCGTGTCCCATATCGGCGACGACATCATGGCCCGGGCGAGGGCGGCTGCTCTGGAGGGACACCTCACCGTGGCCGAAAGACTTGCCCGGCTCTATGCCGATGTCACCGAGCGGCTTACCGTATCACAGGCTTATAACCTCGACCGCAAGCAAACGATCATCACTATTCTCGGCGATCTGAAGCAGCAGCTTTCCGCTTAAGGAAAGAGTAGTTTCCAGGCAACGATCATCAAGGTGACGGCTAGAACCATCCGGATCAGCCGCTCGTGCAGGCGCGGCGCCAGCAGGCTGCCTGCGACGATGCCGGGAATCGAGCCAAGCAGCAGTGCGAACAACATCGTCCAGTTGATCTCGCCGATGAACCAGTAGCCCATGCCGCCGATCAAGGTCAGCGGCACGGCGTGGACGATGTCCGAGCCGACGATCTCGCGCACATCGAGGTGCGGATAGAGCACCAGCAGCACGGTGACGCCGAGCGCGCCGGCGCCGACGGATGTCATGGTGACGAGCGTGCCGAGCATAAGACCAAGGACGAGCGTCAGCAGCGCGACGGTGCGGGGCGTCAGCGTCCCGCGCTCGCCCCGCCATTTCCGGATAGCGCTCAGCACCTGGCCGCGAAAGATCAGCATCAATGACGTCAGAAACAGGAGACAGCCCAGGGACACGGTGATCGCATGGGCAACCGCTGGGCTCTCGCGATTGACGCCAGCCATGATCCACAGCATCGCGAGCGCAGCGGGCACGCTTCCCGAGGCGAGCAAGCCCACTACTTTCCAGTTCACCCGCCCGTGAATGCCGTGAACCGCAGTGCCGGCGGTCTTGGTGATCGCGGCATAAAGAAGATCGGTTCCAACGGCAGTAGCCGGATGCACGCCGAACAACAGGACCAGCAACGGCGTCATCAACGACCCGCCGCCGACACCGGTGATGCCCACCAGCATGCCGACGAAGAAGCCGGAAAAAGAATAGAGGGGTTGGAACGACGCAGGAAAACTCAAAGCCACGGCCCTTTCAAGCCGTTGGACGGGCTGCTAAAAATGAAAATGGAATTCACGACGGCCCCTGTCCTGCTCTTTGGTTTTCTGAAGGGGTAAAGCCGAGGTGAGATCGAGTCAAGCGAGAGACGCCCACAAAGCAAGGAATGCTGCGTGCGCGAAACTTGATGTTTCGCTCCCGGCAAACATGCGCTAAAGCGAGCGAGAGCAAGAATAACAATGACGAAACCGTAAACCGGACCATTGCCTGATATGACCGAAAAGACCCCGTTCTACATCACCACCGCGATCGCTTACCCCAACGGCAAGCCGCATATCGGCCATGCCTACGAGCTGATTGCCACCGACGCCATGGCGCGTTTCCAGCGGCTGGACGGGCGTGATGTGTTTTTCCTGACCGGCACGGACGAACACGGCCAGAAGATGCAGCAGACGGCGCGCGCCGAAGGCCTGACGCCGCAGCAGCTAGCCGATCGCAATTCCGATGAATTCCAGGCGATGGGCAAGCTGCTGAACGCGTCCAACGACGACTTCATCCGCACCACACAGGCCCGCCACCACGAGACCTCGCAGAACATCTGGAACCTGATGGCCGACGCCGGCGACATCTACAAGGATTCCTATGCGGGCTGGTATTCGGTGCGGGACGAAGCCTATTACCAGGAAAACGAAACCGAGCTGCGCGCCGACGGCGTGCGCTATGGGCCTCAAGGCACGCCGGTCGAATGGGTGCAGGAGGAAAGCTATTTCTTCAAGCTCTCGGAATACCAGGACCGCTTGCTGAAGCACTACGAGGAGAACCCGGATTTCATCGGGCCGGCCGAACGCCGCAATGAGGTGATCTCTTTCGTCAAATCAGGCCTCAAAGACCTGTCGATCTCGCGTACGACGTTCGACTGGGGCATCAAGGTCCCGAACGACCCGGCTCACGTCATGTATGTCTGGGTCGATGCGCTGACGAACTACATCACGGCGACCGGCTATATCGAGGACCGGAACAATCCGCGGGCGAAATACTGGCCGGCCGATGTTCACATCATCGGCAAGGACATCATCAGATTCCACGCCGTCTACTGGCCGGCTTTCCTGATGTCAGCGAAGCTGCCGCTACCGAAGCGCGTCTATGCCCATGGCTTCCTGCTCAACAAGGGCGAGAAGATGTCGAAGTCGCTCGGCAATGTCGTCGATCCGGTCAATCTGGTGAACCATTTCGGCCTCGACCAGGTGCGCTATTTCTTCCTGCGCGAAGTTTCCTTCGGCCAGGACGGCAGCTACAGCGAAGAGGCGATCGGCACGCGCATCAACTCCGATCTCGCCAACGGTATCGGCAATCTCGCCAGCCGCTCGCTGTCGATGATCGTCAAGAATTGCGACGGCAAGATCCCGGAATGCGGAGAGCTGACCGACGAGGACAAGGCATTGCTGGCGCAGGCCGATGCACTGCTGGCGTCGACCCGCGAAGACATGGGCAAGCAGCTCATCCATCGCGCTCTGGCTTCGATCATCGCCGTCGTCTCCGAAAGCGACCGCTATTTCGCTGGCCAGGAGCCGTGGGCGCTGAAGAAGACCGATCCGGCCCGCATGGCGACCGTGCTCTACGTCACCGCCGATGTCGTGCGCCAGATCGGCATTCTCCTGCAGTCCTTCATGCCAGAGTCTTCGGCCAAGCTGCTGGATCTGATCGCCATTCCTGCCGATAAGCGCGATTTCGCCGCACTCGGCGAGGCCGGACGTCTTGTTGCCGGAACGCCGCTAGAAGCCCCGAAACCGGTCTTCCCGCGCTACGTCGCGCCGACTGCCGAATAAGGTTTTCCATGCTGATCGATACGCATTGCCATCTGGATTTTGCCGACTTCGAGGAGGAACGCGACGCGATCGTTGCGCGCGCCCATGAGGTTGGCGTCAAGCAGATGGTCACCATCTCGACCAAGGTCAGGAAGCTCGATGGATTGCTGGCACTCACCGAGCGCTATCCGTCGGTTTTCTGCTCGGTCGGCACGCATCCGAACAGCGCCGATCAGGAGCTGGATATCCAGACGGAAGATCTCGTGCGGCTGGCCAAGCAGCACGAGAAGATCATCGCGATTGGCGAGGCGGGGCTGGACTATTTCTACGACACCGTGAAACCGGAAGATCAGAAGACCGGCTTCCTGCGTCACATCGCGGCTGCGCGCGAAACGCAATTGCCGCTGGTCATTCACAGCCGCAGCGCCGACGAGGACATGGCCGCGATCCTGACCGACGAAACAGGGAAGGGGGCCTTCCCCTTCATCCTGCATTGTTTCTCCTCCGGCCCGGCCCTCGCCCGCACCGGCGTCGAGCTTGGCGGCTATATTTCCTTCTCCGGCATTCTCACCTTCCCGAAATCCGAGGAGTTGCGCGAGATCGCCAAGACGATCCCGCATGACCGGCTGCTGGTCGAGACCGATGCGCCGTATCTCGCGCCCAAACGCTGGCGCGGCAAGCGCAATGAGCCGTCCTATGTCGTCAATACAGCCGAGGTGCTGGCGGATACGATCGGCGTCAGCATGGACGAGATCGCTGCGGTCACCACCGAGAATGCGTTCCGCTGCTTCTCCCGGATGACGAGGGTCTGACGGCGTGACCCATCGGCGGCGCTTCACCATATTGGGCTGCTCGTCGTCGCCGGGCGTGCCGCGCATCACCGGCGATTGGGGCGCTTGCGATCCGAAGAATCCGAAAAACCGGCGTACGCGTGCTGCTTTCATGATTGAGCAGATCGCGCCGGATGGCGGCGTTACCACTGTCGTCATCGATACCGGGCCGGATTTTCGCGAGCAGATGATCCGTGCCGGCGTCGGCTCCATCGACGCAGTGCTCTATACGCACGCCCACGCTGACCATATCCACGGCCTGGACGACCTGCGCGGCTTCTTCCACAATTCTCATGAGCGCATTCCGATCTATGCCGATCAGCCGACCATGGACCGCATCAGTGAGGGTTTTGGCTATTGCCTGGAGACGCCGCCAGGCAGCAACTATCCGCCGATCGTGCGGCCGATCATCATTGAAAGCCTGGACAAAAGCTTCACGGTCGAAGGGCCGGGCGGCCCGATCACCTTCTGGCCGCACAAGCAGCAGCACGGCGACATCCACTCGCTTGGCTTTCGCATCGGCAACCTTGCTTATTGTAGCGATATCAGTGACTTCCCGGCGGAATCTGTCGAGAGAGTTCAAAACCTCGACGTCCTGATCATCGATGCGCTTCAATACCGGCCACACCCGAGCCATCTCTCGCTGGAGCAATCGCTTGCCTGGATCGAACGGCTGCAGCCACGGCACGCGATCCTGACGCATATGCACACACCGCTCGACTATGCGACCGTGCTTGCTGAAACACCCGACAATGTCGAGCCGGCCTACGATCAAATGCGGATCGAACTCGATGTGGAGGATGATGATCTATGAGCGAGGACAGCAAGAAGCTTTCAAGCCTGGAGCGCGTCGAACTGGCAGCTCGCGATCTCGGCCTCGACATCGTCATCAAACGCATGGAGCAATCGACCCGCACGGCGGAAGAAGCTGCCAATGCGGCCGGCTGCGCTGTTGGCCAGATCGTCAAATCGCTGGTCTTCGTCAATGCAGAGACTCACGGCCTGACGCTGCTTCTTGTTTCCGGCGCCCACAATGCCGATACAGCATATATCGCGACCACTTACGGACTGCGCCTGAAGCGCGCTGACATCGACCGGGTTCGCGACGAAACCGGCTTCGCCATCGGCGGCGTCGGACCGATCGGCCATCGTGTGAAACTACCGGTTTTTATCGACGAAAGCCTGTTGAGCTACGACCAAGTGTGGTGCGCAGCAGGACGGCCGGACAGCATCTTTGCTTGCGATCCAAAAACCTTGGCGGAGAAGACTGGAGCCCAGATTATCCGCGTAAAGGCGGTTTGAGGCGAGCTTAGCTTGCCTCCTTCACATGGATTTTAGTTCCATAATCTATCTTATGTGACTTTCAGATGTGGCGGGGTACATTCTATTTCCAAGTGCGACATGCTAATGATTTCAATGGCTTCACTTTAGCGATTTTGGCATGTCTTGATGTTATTCGCAGCCAACCCTCGCCGATCGCCGGACGTTCGTAGATTGATTGAGCAGCTACGGTAACGGCAGGTCGGAACTTCAGTCGCTTGGCAGACCGCTTATGCTTCCAAGGCCATAACGACAATCCAGGCCTGCCATTTGGCGCCGGGGATTTTCAGCAGCGGCATGTCGATCTGCTTGCCGACCGCCCGGATCGCGGCGCCGAGCGGGCTTCTGCGAAACGGAATGGAGGCAAGCGTAGCAAGCGCAAAGAATTCCAAATCGCAATTCGAGAAATGTTTGCGCACGATCTCGAAGTCGGATTTCAACAATGGGTGTTCGTCGACGGTGCGCGCCGTGGGCGTCCAATTGCGATAGAGATTGATCACAGGGTTATGGCCGAGTGGCTCAAAGAAGAAGGCCTTGCCGCCCGGGCGCAGCACGCGTCGGACTTCGCCAAGCGCTTTTTCCAGGACGAGATGGTGCAGGATACCGCTACCGAAGACGACGTCGAAACCCGCTGATGGCAGATTCATGTTCTCCGCATTGTCGACCTGGAACGTCACGTTGCTGATTCCACGGCGAACCGCCGCATTCGTGGCCTGCTGAACAGCGACATCCGAAATGTCGATACCGGTGATCCGCTTGGCGAAACGAGCGAGACCGATGCTGCTCATACCGTTTGAGCATCCGTATTCCAGTACTTCTCTTCCCGGGCAAGCGGCCCTGGCCAGCCGCCAATAGGCGTCCATAGCGGGCTGGGCGGCGAAATAGAACGAGTCCTGCTTGCGTTCTTCAACAGCACCAAAGCGTTCATTGTGAAAGTCGCGCTCACGCGTCAAACGCGCATCATGGGTCATCCCGGTTTCCTCCCAGCTTGACCTAATGCGTCCAGGTATTTCCAAGGTCCTTAAGGGGCATCAGACCAGTTGCAGCCAACGGTAGATGGATCCTTGGTATTTGGAGGATAACACAACTAGAACCAGATATCCCAGCCCGTTGTGCATTCATTGTACGGCGTTGATCCTATCGGGGCGCCATAAGCGCAGTGAAATGAAGGGGTTCCACAGTCAATATAAGACCGCACATTTGTACGAGGGAACCCGATCCCCTACCCTCCAAGATAGGCATTTCGAGCCTTTTTTCGCCCATTGATTGTCAACCGCCGCAAGAAATTCAGAGGATTTGCGGCGGCACGGCGCCATGCTTATCGAGCGGCGCGTGCGAGCCCGTGCGCCACAAGCCGGTCGATGGTTTCAGCGTAGCTGACGCCGCTCGCTGCCATGGCTTTGGAATACATGCTGATATCGGTAAATCCAGGGATCGTGTTCAGCTCGTTGATGAGAAACTGCATGTCCGCGGTCAGGAAGAAATCAACGCGCGCCATGCCATCGCAGCCAACGGCCCGAAAAGCCCTGCCAGCCATCTCACGGATCCGGCGCTCGAGCTCCTCCGGCAGCTCGGCCGGCACTTTCAAAGCCGCACCTTTCTCGTCGATATACTTTGCGTCGTAGCTGTAGAAACCGTGGCTTTCCGCCGGCACGATTTCGCCGGGACGCGAAACGAAGAGATTGCCTGCCGTATCCTCGAGCACACTGCACTCGATCTCGCGGCCGCGGATGAACTCCTCCGCAAGCAGCTTGCGGTCATGCTTGAAGCCTTCAACCAGCGCCGCTTCATACTCGCCGGCCGTCGTAACCTTGCTGACGCCAACAGAGGACCCCTGCCGCGCCGGTTTGATGAAGACGGGTAGCCCGAGGCTGCGTTCCAGATCAGCGAAGGAGGGCCGGCTGTCTTCTAGAATGGTGACGGAATGCGCTGTCGCCAGCCCCACCTCCTTCAGGAGCCGCTTGGCGATGTCCTTGTCCAGAGCTGCGGCAGAGCCGAGAATGCCGCAGCCCACCAGCGGCACACGGGCGACTTCCGCAAGTCCCTGGGCCGAACCATCCTCGCCATGCGGTCCATGCAGGACAGGAAACAGGATATCGATCTTCGGCATTTCGTAGGCGCTGTCGGCGGCCGGAAGCGCAATCATTCGTCCGCGTCCACCGGGCACAAGGCAAACCTCCGTCCCGCTCTCCGGCGTCGATAGTTTGCCGTCTTCGAAGGAGCTCAAGAGCCACTTGCCCTCGCGGGTGACGAAGATAGGCACGGCATCATATTTGGCGGGCTGCAGAGCACGCATGACATTCGTCCCAGACAGCACCGAGACTGCGTGCTCGGCGGAGCGCCCGCCGAAAAGCAAGGCGATGCGCAGTTTCGAGGATGCTGCGGCGTCTGTCATAAATGTTCTCCGGAATGGTTCGGGTTGCGAGAGGCGAAAGACGACCGCAATGCCGTGGCTGGCGAAAATGCGGTGGAAGTGGCAGGCCGCATCGTCATCACCGATGTTTCCGGCTGAAGTACGGCAAAATCCGCCCCTTGCCGTCCGTCGCGTGCCGGATCAAACGCCATTCCAGTCGTTGCCGAATATTCCGGTCACCCCGCCATGCCCGACGGACGTAGGGCTGGCGGGATCCCGAGTCATTGGCCGGCTACTTCAAGCTTTCTCGGCGCCGAAGCTCGGCCTCGGACGGGTCCTTAAGGGCAAAGGAACCGGTCTTGATATCGCCGGCCGGCTGATAAGTTGCCATGATGACGCCGCTCGGAAAGGATTGGGAGCGGATGAGTTTCAGCGCGGCCGGAACCGTTCCTTCGCCGAAAAGCTTTTTGCCCTTGCCGAGCAGCAGAGGGAAGATCAGCACGGTGTATTCATCGATCAATCCGTGGCGAAGCAAGGTCTGAATGAGATCGCTGCTCCCCTGGATCAGAAGATCCGGCCCCTCGCCTTTCTTAAGCTCGGTCAGCGCTGCCGGAACGTCAGTGCCGAGTGATCGACTGTTATTCCAGTCAAGTGCGGTGTCGCCGCGGGTCGCAACATATTTTGTGACCTTGTTGAACAACACGGCGATGGGATCGTCTTCGCCGGCATAGGGCCAATGTGCGGCAAAAATGTCGTAGGTCTTGCGGCCAAGCAGCAGATCGAACGGCTTGTCGAATATCTGATCCAAGGCCGCACCTGTTGCTTCGTCGAAATAGTGGAACGTCCAGCCGCCGAACTGGAATCCGCCGCCGGTTGGATCTTCTTCCGGAGCGCCCGGCGCCTGCATGACGCCGTCGAGGCTGACGAATGTGGCTGCGATGATCCTGCGCATGATGTTCTCCTTGGATTTGGGTTTGTCGATCCGAGGACGTTTCTCCTCGGGTGAAACCGACAGGAGCTTGGAATTTTGTCTGAAACTCTTCGTCGGCAATCCCTGCCGCGCTAGCCCCATGTCCGAGCGCAAATTCGCGGCGCCGCGGCATAGCCGAACACCCTCATCACCGAACACGCAATCTAACGCCCAGGTGGCACTTGTGACCAATTGACTCTTGAATGACGGGCTGGAATCGGCGACATTCGTCCTACCAATGTTCCCTTTGCGATCCGAACCCGATTTCGGGCCCGCCTCGTTCAAAAATGCCTGGATAAGAGCGTGAGCAGCGATTCATCAAGAAGCGCGGCGAAGCCATTGGCTTCGTTGGCGCATGTCAATGCGGCTGGTTGGGGTCGAGGTCTCTCCACCATCGTGCGGATCACGCATATGACGCTACGCCATCCCTGGCAAACCGGTCTGGCGATCGGCTCGACGTTCGTTGCGGCGACGCTTCAGCTCCTGATCCCACGCCTGCTCGGCCGTGCAGTAGACCAGACGCAAACGGTGATTGCCGGCGGCGCGGCCGGCCAGCTCGCGGAAAACGCGCTGGTGACCACCGCTTTGCTTCTGCTGGTCGTCAGCATCATGCGTGGCCTTTTCACGATGGTGCAGAACTATTACAGCGAATCTGTCGGGCACCATATGGGCTATGAGTTGCGGCTCGCTTGCTACGAAAAGATCCAGCAGCTCTCCTTCAGCTTCCACGACAAGGTGCATTCGGGCGATCTCATCACCGTCGGCCTTTTGGATCTCGAAGGCGTGCGCATGTATTTTTCGACGGCGCTGGTACGCATGATACTGCTCACCATGCTGATCGGCGTTGGCGCCTATATGCTGCTGTCGACGGATGTCCTGCTTGGGCTTCTGGCACTGAGCTTCGTGCCCTTCGTTGCCTGGCGCTCCTCCGTGACGCAGCTAAGATTGCGTGCGACCTGGCTCGACCTCCAGGAACGGCTTTCGGTGCTGACCCGCGTGATGGAAGAGAACCTTGGCGGCATTCGCGTCGTGCGCGCGTTCGCCGCACAGGCCCATGAACTGATGAAGTTCGACAGGGCGTCGCACAATGCGCTTACCCTCGCCCACAAACGCGTCGGCATCCGCGTCGCCAATACCAGCGCCATGAACTTTTCCTTTTTCGCAGCCATGGGCCTCATATTGTGGGTCGGCGGCAGCAAGGTGATTGCGGGCGAGATTAGCGTCGGTACCCTCGCCTCATTCCTGACCTTCATGACCATTCTGCAGATGCCGGTGCGCCAGCTCGGCCTGATGGTCAACGCATTTGCCCGCGCTTCGACCTGCGGGTCGCGGCTGTTCGCTCTGCTCGACCTCGACATCGCCATCAAGGATGCTCCGGACGCCAAGCCGCTTGTCGTCAAGGACGGCGTTCTGCGCTTCGAAAATGTCGGCTTCACCTATCCCGGCCCGGAAAAGCGCCCCGTCCTCAGGAATATCAGCTTCGAGGCGCGGCGCGGCGAGACGATCGGCATCGTCGGCCCACCCGGCAGCGGCAAATCCACCATTGCCCACCTGATTCCGCGCTTCTATGACGTCACATCCGGCCGCATCACTATCGATGGCCAGGACATCCGCAAGGCGACGCTGCAATCGCTGCGCCAGTCGGTTGCCGTCGTGCAGCAGGACTCCTTCCTGTTCACCACCAGCATCGAAAACAATATCGCCTATGGCGATCCCTGGGCGAAGGAACAGCGCATCGAGCGCGCCGCCGAATCCGCACAACTGCACAACTATATTCTCGGCCTGCCGGCCGGCTATACCACCGTCGTCGGCGAACGCGGCGTGTCGCTTTCCGGTGGCCAACGCCAGCGTTTGACGATCGCGCGTACGCTGATGCTGAAGCCGGCAGTGATGGTGTTCGACGATTCCACCGCGGCGATCGACGCGGCAACCGAGCAACGCATCCGCAGCGCCATGAAGCGTTTTGCCCGCGACCGGGTGACCCTCATTGTCGCCCATCGGCTGAGCTCGCTGATGCATGCCGACCAGATCCTGTTTATCGAAGACGGTGAGATTGTCGAGCGCGGAACCCATGAGCAGCTTTTGGCCGCCGGGGGACGGTACAAGGCGCTGTACGACCTGCAGGTTCGCCCGGACGACGACGACGCGAAAGTGTCTAGCGACAGGGTCGCCGAGGCGAAAAGGAAGGCCTGACAATGTCGGAAACCATGGAAACCGAGCGCAACGACGTGCGCGAGGACGGGCGGCGCCCTCCCCGCGCCGTGGTCGGCTCCCATCGCGTCGAGGAAGAGATTTTCGGCAAGGTCTTCGATGGCAAGATCATCCGCCGCATTTGGAGCTTCGTCGGCCCCTATCGCCGCCAGATCTACATCTCGGTCGGCGCCGTGCTTCTCTTCACCGGGTCGCAGATCATCATCCCGCTCGTTATCCGCTATGCGATCGACCATGGGATGGCGGCTGGCGCTGTCAATTATTCGGCACTTTGGCTGGCCTTGGCGATCTTCGCCGCAGCTATTCTCGTCAACTACGCTGCAAGCTACGTGCAGGAGACCTTTGTCGGCGAGGTAGCGGAAGAAGTGCTCTTCGATATCCGCCGGGCGATGTTCGCGCATATTCAGCGGATATCGCTCTCCTTCATGGACAAGACCGAGGTCGGGCGGCTGATGTCACGCCTGCAGGGCGACGTCAACTCCATGCAGGAATTCCTTGAAACATCAGTGCTTTCCGTCGGCGATATTGCCCTGCTCTTCGGCATCATCGTCGTCATGCTGTTGCTCGATTTCCGGCTTGGTCTGCTGACGCTGTCGGTCATGCCTATCCTCTTCGTTGTCCGTCTTTTCTGGCTGCCGAAGGCGCGTGTCGCTTTCATGAACGCGCACGAGACAAATTCCGTCACCAGCGGCGCATTGGCCGAGGCGATCCACGGCGTACGCGCCGTTCAAGGCATGCACCGGCAGAGCGTCAATTTCGGCCTCTTCGACGATAAGGCCTATACCAATCTCAAGGCGCATCTGACTGCGGCGAGATACGCACAGATCATGGTGCCGATCGTCGATACGCTGACGGGCATGGCCATGGCCATCGTCATCATCGTTGGCGGGTCGATGGTACTGAACCATCGGCTCGATGTCGGCGTCATGGTCGCCTTCCTGTTCTACATTCAGCGCTTCTTCGACCCTATCCGCTCGCTCACCATGCAATATTCCGTCATGCAGCGCGCCATGGCCTCCGGCCAGCGGCTGACGGATGTGCTTGACGTGCCGATCGACATCCAGGATGCGCCTGATGCCAAGGTGCTGTCGTCTGATATGGACGGCTCGGTCGAATTCCGCGATGTCGTCTTCGGCTATAATTCGAAGCATCCGGTGCTGAAGAATGTCAGCTTCAAGGTCAATCCCGGTGAGACCGTGGCGCTGATCGGGCCGACCGGCTCAGGCAAGTCAAGCTCCATGGCCCTGATCCATCGTTTCTACGACGTGCAGCAGGGACAGGTGCTCGTTGGCGGCCATGACGTGCGCTCCCTCACCCAGGATTCGCTTGGCCGACAGATCGCCATGGTGCTGCAAGAGCCATTCCTATTCACGGGCACCGTGCTGGAGAACATTCGCTACAACAAAGCCGAGGCGACGCGTGAGGAGATCATCGAGGCTGCAAAGGCAGTGGGCGCGCATGAGTTCATCATGCGGCTTGCCGACGGCTACGACACCGTTCTCGGCGAGCGTGGCGGTGGCCTGTCGCTCGGCCAGCGCCAGCTCGTCAGCTTTGCGCGCGCCCTCATCGCCGACGCGAAAATACTCGTGCTCGACGAAGCCACAGCGAATATCGACAGTTACACCGAAATGCTGATCCAGAAGGCGCTGGTGAAGCTGCTCGAGGGACGCACCGGCCTCGTCATTGCCCATCGCCTCGCCACCATCCGCGAGGCTGATCGGATCATCGTGCTGCAGAACGGCCAGTTGATCGAGAGCGGCAATCACAATCAGCTCATGGCCAACGGCAAGCTCTATTCGAAGCTCTATAATCTCAACTACGCCTCGTTCGACGATATTCCCGAAGAGGAAGTCGTGGCATCTGTGCCAGTGGAATCGCGTACCTAGCAATTCCTTTTAAAACCGAACACATGGAGATTTAAGAGTTGATCACATTTTTCAGACGCTATGCAAAAGCGTCGCTGTCGATACTGTGGAGAGTTTTTCAGATCGTACTCATTGGAGGAGTAATATTTAACGGCGCTCCAGATCAGATATTTCAACACTTCTTCGGACTTACGGAATTCGGCATAAAGCTCGAACCGGTCTTGCGAGCCACATATTTCGCACTGATCTTCCTCATGCTTGCCTTCTGGAGATCCCTTGCCAGAACAATATTGTTCGAGAAAAGCTCATTATTTGCGGATGAGGTGTGGCGCGAAATCTACTTGATGCTTTTTGCCTGGGCATTGGTGTTAGCAACGCTAGACGCATTCTTAGCTCTGTATGCGCCAACCGAGATTTGGCTCGGCATTGTCCGCTCAACACCGTTTCTCTTATTATTGATCTATATTTTTCTCATTTCCTTCAGATACCAAGGAAAACTCAAGCCCATTGCAGACGTTCACGCATCTCCGCAAGACGCGGAATTGGCAACATACGGTTCACCCATGGGCATTGGTGGCATTGCGCCTTCGGCAAAAAGCGGAGCCGACTTGCATGATTCAGGAGATGGCTGAGGAATGGAAAGTGGCGGACGCGGTTAGGTGGATTGCCAGAATAGAGCTTTTTTAGGTGCATTTCCGTCTGCCATCCTCGCAAATGCGAGGTCCATAATATGTTCTTTTACGTGGCCGGAATCTCGGCTTTGGGCCGGCTAGGCTATTTTCGGTATTTACGCTGTGCAGCGGGACACCGCGCCACTCGAGCCTAGTGACTTGCATGATGATAGTCACTCATGCTATTCGCCTCGGCCATGCAGAGAACAAGCTTCAGTGCCTTCAAATGTCCCGCCGCCCGTGCGCTTGAAAGCGTCGGCGATTGGTGGAGCATTTTGATCCTGCGCGATGCGCTGCAGGGGCTGACGCGGTTTGATGAATTCCAGAAGAATCTTGGCGTTGCGCCGAATATCCTCACGCGCCGGCTAAAACATCTGACGGATGAAGGTTTGTTCGAGCGCCGCCTCTACAGCGAGCGGCCGCCGCGCTACGAATATGTGCTGACAGAAAAGGGGCGCGACTTCTTTCCTGTTCTCATGGCGCTGTTTACCTGGGGCAACCGGCATTTGCCGCCCGGGGAAGTGGCAATGCGTCTGGCCGACCCGGCGACGGGCGAGGATCGCGATCCCCTTCTGATCGACCGCGTGACCGGACGCGCCTTTCATCCCGAAGACACGATTCTGGTGCCCGGACCGGCGGCCGATGAGGCTGTCCACGAACGGATAGCGCAGATGAAGGCTTGGTTCCTGGGCTTCGACGCCTGATAAAATAGGAGTACCCGACTATGGATCGAATCGTCGTAACGGGCATGGGCCTGGTTTCGCCACTGGGCGTCGGTGTCGACGCCGCCTGGAAGCGGCTGATCGAAGGACGCTCGGGTCTTAGGCTTCTGCCGGAGACAATGGTCGGCGATCTTGCCGCCAAGGTCGGTGGTGTCGTACCGACCCTGGAAGAGGATAGCGAAGCCGGCTTCGATGTCGATCGCTACGTGCCGGTGAAAGACCAGAAGAAGATGGATCGCTTCATCCTCTTCGCCATGGCGGCCGCCGAAGAAGCGATCAAACAAGCCGGTTGGCAGCCGACCAATCCCGAAGAGCTAGAACGCACTGCCACGGTCATCGCCTCCGGCATCGGCGGCTTTCCGGCGATCGCCGATGCTGTACGCACTGCCGAGACGCGCGGCGTGCGGCGGCTCTCGCCCTTCACCGTCCCCTCCTTCCTCGTCAATCTGGCGGCCGGCCAGGTCAGCATCCGCTATGGCTACAAGGGGCCGCTCGGCGCGCCGGTGACGGCCTGTGCGGCAAGCGTCCAGGCGATCGGCGATGCGGCGCGGCTCATCCGTGCCGGCGAAGCCGATGTGGCGATCTGCGGCGGTGCGGAGGCCTGCATCGACAAGGTCAGCCTCGGCGGCTTTGCGGCGGCGCGCGCACTCTCCACCGGCTTCAGCAACCGACCCGAAGAAGCCTCCCGTCCCTTCGACGTCGGCCGCGACGGTTTCGTCATGGGCGAAGGCGCCGGCATGCTGGTGATCGAGACGCTGGACCATGCTCTGGCGCGCGGCGCTGTCCCGCTTGCCGAACTCGTCGGCTACGGTACCGCCGCCGATGCCTATCATATGACAGCCGGCCCGGAAGATGGCGACGGTGCGCGCCGGGCGATGCTGGCGGCTCTTTCTCAAGCCCGCATTTCGCCCGGTGAGGTCCAGCATCTCAACGCGCATGCCACCTCCACACCGGTTGGCGACCGCGGCGAGATGGAGGCGATCAAGACGGTGTTCGGCCGCGATGGCGGCATCGCCGTCAGCGGCACGAAGGCGGCGACGGGCCATCTTCTGGGTGCGGCCGGCGGCCTGGAAGCGGTCTTCACCATCATGGCATTGCGCGATCAGATTGCGCCTCCAACTCGCAATCTGCAGGAGGCGGACGCGGCGGCTCAGGGCATCGATATTGTCGGCGCGACCGCGCGACCGATGGCAATGGAATATGCCATTTCCAACGGTTTCGGGTTCGGTGGCGTGAATGCCAGCGCTCTGTTCCGCCGCTGGCATTAGTCGGGCTTGGCTTCGGCGACCATCGGACCATAGGCGCTGATGCCGGCGCCCCTCAGTCGTCCCTTCTGCGAAGGCTCAAAGCGCGCTATGCTCTCCCGGATATTGCCGGAGATCGTCCATGCGCGCCTTATCTCTCGCAGCCGCCTTCTGCATCACCCTCGCCTTCGCGCCGGCCGCACGAGCGGAAGATCCGGTGCAGTCGGCCCAGACGCTGATTCAGCAACAGATCGAAGCTTTCCTGCGCGATGATGCGGCTTCGGCCTATTCCTTCGCTGCACCCGACATCCAGGCGCTCTTTCCGGATAAGGACACCTTCTTCGCAATGGTGAAGAGAAGCTATCAGCCGGTCTACCATCCCGGCAACTACGCCTTCGGCAAGAGCCGCGCCCTCGACAACGGCGCTGTCGTCTATCAGGAAGTGCTGATCACCGGCACGGACGGCAAGGACTGGACGGCGATCTATCAGATCACCCATCAGCCCGATGGCAGTTACAAGATAAACGGCGTGCAGATCCTGCCGAACACGACGAGCGAGGGAATTTGACCGGAGTTGCGTCTGCTAACATCGATCAAATCCCCATCACGCTTAGATGAGCTTTAGCCGCCCGCCTTGATGAAACTGACGGGCTGAACCGTCGCCCCATCAAACGCAGGCCGGGGTAAGGGAACGGCTACGCTAGACGTTGGCGTTGCGCTGATACTTGCAGTCGTCATCGGATCCGGCTTTGGGATCGGGATCTGGTCTGCAGTTGGCAACAAAATCGGAAATTGCGTTGTCGCGACCGTTTTCACAGGCACGTAGTTCATCGCAACTTCATAGGCCGGCAGCGGCGCCGGCGTTTCAAGTGCCCCGTCCTGCCCGCGTTTCTCATAGAAAGCGTTTCCGCCGGCCACGGCAACATAGTGCATGTTATTGTAAGGGAACTTCAGGCCCTCGGTATGGAAGAACATAGCATCCTTTACGTCCGGATGCCGTTGTCCGCCGAGAACCGCCGATGCCGCTTGGTCGAGCTCGGGTTCGGCCAGATCGCTGACCACCCTCGTCATGACTCCCGGCGCAAATTGCCTTTGTTGCGAGACTACGCCGCAGATTGACGGCGGATAAGCGCCCGAGGTCAACCTGTTCATCACGACCGTTCCTACTGCCAGGTATCCGGCATGGTCCGAGTGCTCCGACTCGAAATACATGGCCCGTTTCAAACAGTCGCGATCTTTTGCGGTGTAGTTGTAAGTTACCTTCGTCGGTCGAATGGACTTGGAAGAGTTGTTGCTGGCCGAGGGTGCTTTCGCCACCGTCGTACAGCCCGTGGCCGCCAATCCGACAAAAATTAGTCCGGAAAGACAGGTCCCCAATGCGCGTTGCGCCCTCAACGGCAGGTGCCTCCTATTTTATTAGTGAGCCCTTATCGATTAAGTGGGATGCTTTGTAGCCGAAGTTCTAAGGAATTTCAAACGTAAAGCATCAAAAAATGGCCAGCGAATCTTATCATCGGCGAACGATGTTTATTTCGATTCACTGTTTTTCCAAATGCTTTTATATTGCGGCATCATCATGGCCCGCTTGGGAAAGGTCGGCACATTTCCGCCGCACTTCCTCATTTAAAAATCGAGAATTACACCGTACCCTATTGGTATAATTTACTATTTTTTTAAACCTGCGAACGGAAGACATTAGCCGCATTTACGTTCAACGGCGAAAAATTTTTACACCGGCTCCAGATCGCCTCTCGCCCAATTCTCCTGGGTCTCGGCCATGAAATCGGCAAAGCGGCCTTCGGCGATCGCCTGGCGGATGCCCTGCATCAGCTCCTGGTAGTAGGAGAGATTGTGCCAGGAAAGCAACATGCCGCCCAGCGCCTCATTGGCGCGGACGAGATGGTGCAGGTAGGCGCGGGAATAGTCGCGCGAGGCCGGGCAGTTCGATTGATCATCGAGCGGGCGCATGTCCTCGGCGTGCCGGGCATTGCGGATATTCACCTTGCCGCGACGGGTGAAGGCCAGGCCGTGGCGACCGGAGCGGGTCGGCATCACGCAATCGAACATATCGATGCCGCGTGCGACGGATTTCAGAATATCGTCCGGGGTGCCGACGCCCATGAGATAACGCGGCTTCTCCTTCGGCAGTTCGGGAAGGGTGATCTCGAGCATGCGCAGCATGACTTCCTGCGGCTCACCGACGGCAAGGCCGCCGACCGCATAACCCTTGAGGTCCATGCCGCTCAGCGCCTGCGCGGAACGGACGCGAAGCTCCGGAACGTCACCGCCCTGCACGATACCGAACATGGCTTTGCCGGGCTGATTGCCGAAAGCCACCTTGCAGCGTTCCGCCCAGCGCAGCGACATTTCCATCGCGCGCTCGATTTCCTTGGGCGTCGCCGGCAGCGCCACGCATTCGTCGAGCTGCATCTGGATGTCGGAGCCAAGCAGGCCCTGGATCTCGATCGAACGCTCCGGCGACATATGATGCGTGCTGCCGTCGACATGCGATTTGAAGGTAACGCCCTTCTCATCAAGCTTGCGCAGGCCGGAGAGCGACATCACCTGGAAGCCGCCGGAGTCGGTTAGGATCGGGTGCTGCCAGCGGATCAGTTCGTGGAGGCCGCCGAGACGGGCGACGCGCTCTGCGGTCGGGCGGAGCATCAGGTGATAGGTATTGCCGAGGATGATGTCGGCACCGGTCTCGCGTACCTGATCGAGATACATGGCCTTGACGGTACCGACCGTACCGACCGGCATGAAGGCCGGCGTGCGGATCGCGCCGCGCGGCATGGAAACTTCGCCGAGACGGGCGCCGCCATCGGTCTTCTTCAACTGGAACTGAAAGCTCTCGCTCATTTCGTCTTAGTCTTTCCGGTAGAGCAGGCTGCCATCGCCATAGGAATAGAAGCGATAGCCTGTCTCAATAGCATGGGTGTAGGCCGCGCGCATGGTATCAAGGCCGGCAAAGGCCGATACCAGCATGAACAGCGTCGAACGCGGCAGATGGAAATTGGTCATCAAAAGATCGACCGCCTTGAATCGATAGCCGGGCGTGATGAAGATCCCGGTCGCGCCATGCCAGGGCTTGATCGTTCCATCGTCGCCAGCCGCACTTTCGATCAAGCGGAGCGAGGTCGTGCCGACGCAGACGATGCGCCCTCCCCGCGCCTTCACGGCATTCAGCTTCGTCGCCGTCGTCGCGTCGACATAGCCGATCTCGAAATGCATCTTGTGATCTTCGGTGTCGTCGGCCTTGACCGGCAGGAAGGTGCCGGCGCCGACATGCAGCGTCACGAAATGCCGCTCGACGCCCATGGCATCCAGCGCGACAAACAGCGACCGGGTGAAATGCAGCCCCGCGGTCGGGGCAGCGACGGCGCCCTCCTCGCGAGCGTAGATCGTCTGGTAGTCGGCGCGGTCGCGCTCATCCTCGGGGCGCTTGGCAGCGATATAGGGCGGCAGCGGAATATGGCCGACAGTGGCGATCGCCTCATCCAGCGCCGGACCGGAAAGGTCGAAGCGCAGCGTGATCTCTCCACCCTCGCCCTTCTCCTCCACCACAGCATCAAGTGCACCAAGGATGCAGACATTTTCGCCATGGCCGAACTGGATGCGATCGCCGATCTTGATACGCTTGCCCGGCTTGGCAAAGGCTTTCCAACGGTCGGGTGCCGCGCGCATATGCAGCGTCGCCGACACCTGCTGGCCGGGCGCGCCATCGCGATGACGAATGCCTTCCAACTGAGCCGGGATGACCTTTGTGTCATTGAAGACGACAGCGTCGCCCGGTCGTAGGAACGACGGCAGATCGCGGATCTGATAGTCGCGCAGAGTCGCTTCACCACCATTCGGATCGACGACGAGCAGGCGCGCGCTGTCGCGCGGCTCGGCGGGCCTCAGCGCAATGCGCTCATCCGGCAGGTCGAAATCGAAAAGGTCAACGCGCATTCAGGCAATCTCAGCAAAGCGAAACCCGCCCCCAACGCCGAAGCGCGAGAGGCGGGCTTCAGGAATAATCACGATCAGACGTCGGCGGCAACCCGTGCGGATACGATCGAATCCGGATCACGCACCGGCTCGCCGCGCTTGATCTGGTCGACGAATTCCATGCCGGAGATAACCTGACCCCAAACGGAGTACTGCTTGTTCAGCCACGGAGCATCGGCAAAGCAGATGAAGAACTGCGAGTTGGCCGAGTTCGGGTTCTGCGAACGGGCCATCGAGCAGGTGCCGCGAATGTGCGACGTGGCGGAAAATTCAGCCTTCAGGTCCGGCTTGGAGGAGCCGCCCATGCCGGCGCGACCGGGATTGAAGCTTTCGCTGCCCTGCTTGCCATACTGAACGTCGCCGGTCTGGGCCATGAAGCCGTCGATGACGCGGTGGAAAACGACGCCGTCATAAGCCTTCTCGCGGGCAAGTTCCTTGATGCGGGCGACATGCTCGGGCGCTACCTGCGGCAGCAACTGAATGACGACCTGACCCTTGGTGGTTTCCAGGATGAGGGTGTTTTCGGGATCCTTGATCTCAGCCATTTTCGTTTCCTCTTCTCTTCTCGAATCTTACTTCTTGCCGACCGTAACCTTGACCATGCGGTCGGGGTTGCTCACTTCGCCGTTCTGGCCTTCGCCGCGCTTGATCTTGTCGACCAGCTCCATGCCGGAAACGACCTTGCCGACGACCGTGTACTGGCCATTCAGGAAGTCGCCGTCACCGAACATGATGAAGAACTGCGAGTTGGCGGAATTCGGATCCTGGGCGCGGGCCATGCCGACCGTGCCGCGCTTGAACGGAACCTTGGAGAACTCAGCCGGAAGGTTGGGCATATCGGAGCCGCCGGTACCGGCCTTCTGGGGATTGTAGCCCTTCGACATGTTGCCGTACTGCACGTCGCCGGTCTGGGCCATGAAGCCGTCGATGACACGATGGAAGGCGACGTTGTCGTATGCACCCTTCTTCGCCAGCGCTTCGATCTGCGCGACATGCTTCGGAGCAACATCCGGCATCAACTGAATGACGACGGGACCATCCTTGAGCTGGATCGTCAGAAAATCGTCGGCCGCTGCCGAGAAGGCGCTGCCTGCGAAGGCGGCGAGGCTGAGAAAACCTGCCAATGCGAGATGAAAGAGTTTCATGGGTGCTCCGTTCGGAAGATGAATTTCGGCCAGTCTTTTATTGGACCGTATCTTTTAACTTGCCCATCAGGGCTTCAAGAACCGCTGCTGGCACGAAAGCGCTGACATCGCCGCCCATGGATGCGATCTGCCGCACCAATGTGGCGGTTATAGGCCGCGATGCCGTGCCGGCCGGCAGAAACAGGGTCTGAATATCGGGCGCCATCTGGCGGTTCATGCCCGCCATCTGCATTTCATAGTCGAGATCGGTGCCGTCGCGCAGGCCACGCACCAAGAGACTCGCGCCATGCTTGCGAGCCGCATCGACCACCAGATTGTCGAAGGCGACGACGGAAATATCGCCGACCTTCTGCGGCAGCGCCTCGGCGAGCGATCGGGTGATCAGTTCCGCCCGCTCCTCGAAGGAAAAAAGCGGTTTCTTGCCAGGATGAATGCCGATCGCGACGATAACCTTGGAGGCGACGTTCAGCGCCTGCACGAGGACATCCAGATGTCCATTGGTCATCGGATCGAAGGATCCAGGATAAAAGGCTGTCGTCATACCAAACCGGCCCATTGTTTCGACGCCTTTTGTCACGGATGGGCCGGTATCGCAAGTCATTTACAACCCCTTGGCTGCCTCTGAACAGCAGATGAATGCGGCGTTCAAGCCCGTTTCAGATCAACAATGCTTTATTCGCATCAACATCGAAACGGGCCGCTTTCATCGGCCCACCGCCTCCGGCTTAGGGAAGATCAGGCCATGTTGGTCCTCATTGTTGCAGTTGCCATTATCGGCTCTTTCGTCGTCGAATACCTCGTTCATCTTTTCGCGGACAACTACGAAATAGAATGGGCGCCCCAGGCCGACACCACCAATTCTGCACAAGAAATCGTCATTGCCATGCGTAAAACGCATCGCGAAATCGCGAATCTGAACGCCAGATGAACAAGGCATTCAAGGTCGCTTCAGACGGACGTTGGTAAACAGAGGCTCAACATCAGGCGGAACCAATCACCAGCCGCTGCGTTAAAGCCCGAACCTTAGATTTGCTCATTGCGGTAAGAAGGAAACAGAGTATGCCCGATAAGATCACCCTTATTAATGTTGTTTGGATGACCGTAATTTCGGGAATGCTTGCAGCGACAATCGCTCTCTATGATCAAAAGCCTGACCAGTCGAAGATCTACGGTCCCTTTGCTTCGGCTCGTCCCTTCGTTACCACCAGCCAGTATTAAGGGATCTGAACGCTAGTTCCACGAGAGGAAGGGAGCGATCATGTTCACGATATTAACGGTGCTTACGCTCTTCATCAGCAGCATGTTCGTTGTGTCCGTCGCGTCCACAATCTCAGCGCTCCATCGCGAAAGCGAAGAGAGCAAGAAGCTGAACAAGCACCATAAGGCGCTTTGAACGACAAAGTATTCCGATATCTCCCCATCCCGAGTGCGGCCCTCCAATCGCTCGGGGTAATTTGAACCGGACGCTCCCCCAGCGTCCGGTTTTTTGTGCCCATTACACCGCGAGCCTCTTACCGCTGCCGCAAGATGCTGGTTTGCGCGAAGACACGCGGCAATCGCGTCAAACGTGCTATGGCTATTCAGTTTTCATAGGGGATCGACGTGCGCATTGTTCTTACCGGCAGCTCAGGGCGGCTCGGCCGTGCGATCTTCAACGCTTTGGCGCCAAATCACGCGGTTGTAGCGGTCGATCGCTCACCGTTTTCGACAACGCATCTCGTCGGAGATTTTGCGGATGCGGTGCTGTTGCGCGAAGCGCTGACGGGCGCGGATGCGATCGTCCATTGCGCAGCCCTGCACGCGCCTCATGTCGGAACGATCTCCGATGACGAGTTCCATCGCGTCAATGTCGAAGGAACACGTCTGCTGGCTGAGGCATCCTTGGCAGCCGGCGTGAAGCGACTGGTCTTTACCAGCACGACGGCGCTTTACGGCCACACGGTTCTTCCGGGCCGCTGCACGTGGATCGACGAAGACACCGTGCCACAACCCAGAAGCATCTATCATCGCACGAAGCTGGAAGCCGAGCGGATATTGGAGGATATGGCCGGCCCGGATCTGCAAGTGCGGATTTTGCGCATGTCTCGCAGCTTTCCAGAACCGGCAAATGTAATGGCTGCCTATCGGCTGCATCGCGGCGTCGATATCCGAGATGTCGCGGATGCTCATGCTGCGGCACTGACGAACAACGGTGATCATTTTCAACGGCATATCATCTCCGCCGGCACGCCATTTATACCAGAGGATTGCGAGGCGCTCGCCGTCGATGCGGCCTCCATCATCAAATTGCGCGCGCCAAGGCTTGCCGCCGAATTCACGCGACGAAGCTGGCCTTTGCCGCAAAGCATCGATCGTGTTTACGCATCGAAATCTGCAGGCACCGCCCTCAGATGGCACTCGCGCTTCGGCTACGATGAGATTTTCGCACAGTTGGAGCGAGGAAGCCTGGAGGTTCTTCCTCCCTTTTCCCAAAGCAACAAGCAATCGGAATAGGAACTACCGCGATCATTCGGCAAGCTCTGCTTGGGCTATGCCCCAAAAACAATCGCATGAGCCTGTGGTGAGGCTCATGCGATTGAAAACATTCCATTGGTACTTACGAGCGCCTGTTAGGCTGCAAGCTTCCCTCGTTGGAACTCAGCGAAGGATTTACTCCTCGCTGCCGCCCTCGGCATCACCGTTCGAGACTTCCGCATCACCGTTCGGAACCTCGTCCTCGGCACCATTGTCACCCGTATCGTCCTCGCCATCCGGCTCGCTGATGCGCTCGACCGAAACGACCTTCTCATCCTTGGCGGTCGAGAAGATGGTGACACCCTTGGTCGCACGGCTGGCAATGCGGATGCCGTTGACAGGAACACGGATCAATTGGCCGCCATCCGAGACGAGCATGAGCTGATCGCCTTCCGCAACGGGGAAGGCGGCCACAAGCTCGCCGATCTCGCCGGTCTTCGACGTATCAGTGGCGCGGATACCCTTGCCGCCGCGGCCGGAAATGCGGAAATCGTACGAAGACGAGCGCTTGCCGAAGCCTTTTTCCGAGACCGTCAGCACGAATTGTTCCAGCGCCTTCAGCTCTTCATAGCGTTCATCGCTAAGCTGTCCCTCTTCGGTGACTTCTTCACCGACCAGCGCGATTTCCTCATCCTCGCCCGTGGTCGAGCGGCGATCGCTGGCAGCGCGCTTGAGATAGGCGGCACGCTCCCACGGCTCGGCGTCGACGTGATTGACGATGGTCATCGAGATGATGCTGTCGCCCGACGCCAGCGTAATGCCGCGAACGCCGATGGAATTGCGGCCAGCAAAGACGCGAACATCCGAAACCGGGAAGCGGATACACTGGCCGAGCGCCGTCGTCAGAAGCACGTCATCATGTTCGGTGCAGGTCTCGACGGAGAGGATTTCGTCGCCCTCCTCCTCCAGCTTCATGGCGATCTTGCCATTGCGGTTGACCTGAACGAAATCCGACAGCTTGTTGCGGCGCACTGTGCCGCGCGTCGTCGAGAACATGACGTCGAGATTGTCCCAGGTGCTCTCGTCTTCCGGCAGCGGCATGATCGTTGTGATGCGCTCGCCGGGCTCCAGCGGCAGCATGTTGATCAGCGCCTTGCCGCGCGACTGCGGCGTACCGATCGGCAGACGCCAGACCTTCTCCTTGTAGACGATGCCGTGCGACGAGAAGAATAGAACCGGCGTATGCGTATTCAAAACAAATAGCCGGGTAACAAAATCCTCGTCGCGCGTGGTCATTCCGGAGCGGCCTTTGCCGCCGCGGCGCTGGGCGCGATAGGTGGTCAGAGGCACGCGCTTGATGTAGCCGAGATGCGAAACCGTGACGACCATATCCTCGCGAGCAATCAGGTCTTCATCGTCCATCTCCAGGCCGCCGTCGACGATCTCGGTGCGGCGCGGCGTGCCGAATTCGTCGCGAACGGCAATAAGCTCTTCTTTTACAATGGCTTGGATGCGGACGCGCGACGACAGTATCTCGAGATAGTCCTTGATCTCGGCACCGATCTTATTCAATTCATCGCCGATTTCGTCGCGGCCGAGTGCCGTCAAGCGGGCAAGACGCAGTTCGAGAATTGCGCGCGCCTGCTCTTCGGAAAGATTGTAGGTGCCGTCGTCATTGATGCGGTGACGTGGGTCATCGATTAGCCGGATAAGGGATTCGACGTCTGCGGCCGGCCAGCGACGCGTCATCAGTTCTTCGCGGGCCGATTGCGGATCGGGCGCGTGGCGGATAACGCGGATGACTTCGTCGATATTGGCGACGGCGATGGCGAGACCGACCAAGACGTGCGCGCGTTCGCGCGCCTTACGCAGCAGATACTTGGTTCGGCGGCTGACCACGTCCTCGCGGAAGGAGACGAAAGCCCGCAGCATGTCGAGCAGGGTCAACTGCTCCGGCTTGCCGCCGTTCAACGCGACCACGTTGGCGCCGAAGGAGGTCTGCAGCGGCGTGTAGCGATAAAGCTGATTGAGGATGACGTCGGCATTGGCATCGCGCTTCAGCTCGATCACCACGCGATAGCCCTGACGGTCGGATTCGTCGCGCAGGTCGGAGATGCCTTCAATGCGCTTTTCGCGCACGAGTTCGGCCATCTTCTCGATCATCGTCGCCTTGTTCACCTGATAGGGAATTTCGGTGATGATGATCTGTTCGCGGTCACCGCGCATCGGCTCGATCGTCGCGACGCCGCGCATGACGATGGAGCCGCGTCCGGTTTCGTAGGCCGAACGGATCCCGGCACGGCCGAGAATCTTGGCACCGGTCGGAAAATCCGGACCCGGGATGATCTGCATGATGTCCGGCAGCTCGATCGCCGGATTGTCGATCAGCGCAATGCAGCCGTCGATCACTTCGGAGAGGTTATGCGGCGGGATATTGGTCGCCATGCCGACGGCGATGCCGCCGGAGCCGTTGACCAGCAAGTTCGGGAACTTTGCCGGCACCACGACAGGCTCGCTCAACGTGCCGTCATAGTTCTCGCGGAAATCGACGGTTTCCTTATCGAGGTCGTCGAGCAGCGAATGAGCCACCTTTTGCAGGCGGCATTCCGTATAACGTTCAGCCGCCGGCGGGTCGCCATCAACGGAGCCGAAATTGCCCTGACCATCGATCAGCGGCAGGCGAAGCGACCAAGGCTGCGCCATGCGGGCAAGCGCGTCGTAAATCGCCAGGTTGCCGTGCGGATGGTATTTACCCATCACGTCACCGGTGACGCGGGCGCATTTCACATATTTCTTGTTCCAGTCGATCCCGAGTTCCGACATGCCGTACAGAATGCGCCGATGGACGGGCTTGAGACCATCGCGAACATCGGGAAGCGCGCGGCTGACGATCACGCTCATCGCGTAATCGAGATACGACCGCTGCATTTCCTCCATAATGGAAATTGGCTCGATGCCTGGCGGGAGCTTCCCGCCACCGGGTGGTGTTTGCTCAGTCAAAACAGATCACGATCTCTTTTAGAATCACTGCGAAATTTATAGCCGAAAGGCCCTGCAAGCGCCAATTTTGACGGGTGCTTTTAAACAGGCTTTTGCCCTCTTAACCCGCTAAATCGCACATTTCCGTGGCAGAAGGTTTTGGTTACACCGCATTGCGCTTTGCGAAACGTCATTCCTCGCATATCAATGGGCTAATAACGAATAGAAACAAATGTCCCGGGGGTTATATGGCGAGCGCGGATACGCTGATCAATGCCTTCACAACGCTGCTCGTCACGGTCGACCCCCCAGGTCTTGCTCCACTCTTTATCGGCCTTACAGCCGGTATGAACCGGGCCCAGCGCCATCAGGTGGCGCTGCGCGGCTCGCTGATTGCTTTCTTCATCATGGCGGCCTTTGCCTTGTTCGGCGCGAGCGTGCTCGGCATTCTCGGCATTTCCATCGGCGCGTTCCGCATTGCCGGCGGCCTGCTGCTCTTCTGGATCGCTTTCGAGATGGTGTTCGAGAGACGGCAGGACAGAAAGGAAAAAGCGACGGAGGTCGCAATCACCAAGGATCATATCCAGAATATCGCGGTATTTCCCCTGGCTCTGCCGCTGATCGCCGGTCCCGGCGCCATTTCGGCAACCATCCTGCTGGCCGGTTCGCTTCAGACAATGTTCGACCGAGCCCAGTTGATCGTCGTTATCGCCGTCAATCTCGGGCTGGTCTACGGGGCTTTGGCGATCTCGGACCGGCTCGACCGCATGCTGGGATCAACCGGCCGCGCCATCCTGACGCGCCTGCTCGGCGTCATCCTCGCCGCGCTCGCCGCCCAATTCGTGGTGGACGGCGCGAAAGCGGCACTGAAGCTCACATAGACTGAAGCATACAAGCAAAGACCCGCCGGAAAAGCGGGCCTGTTCAACTCAATTGGCATGACCACCGAACAAGGCGGCGATCAAAACGGGATATCGTCGTCCAGATCGCGCGAGAAATTGCTGCCGCCGCTGCTTGCGGCGCCGCTACGGCCACCGCTAGCGCCACGACCGGAGGACTGCGACGAAGGCTGGCCATAGTCGTCACCGCCATAGTCGCCACCGTAACCAGCGCCAAAGTCACCGCCGCCTCGTCCACCGCGACCGCCTTCGACAGCGCCGCCGCCTTCGCCACGGCCATCCAGCATGGTCAGTGTCGAATTGAAGCCCTGCAACACGATTTCGGTCGAATAACGATCCTGGCCGTTCTGATCCTGCCACTTACGCGTCTGAAGCGCGCCCTCGATATAGACCTTGGCACCCTTCTTCAGATACTGCTCAGCAACCTTGCAGAGACCTTCATTGAAGATCACGACGCGGTGCCATTCCGTCTTTTCCCGGCGCTCGCCGGAATTGCGGTCGCGCCAGGTTTCCGACGTCGCGATATTGAGGTTGGCGATCGGACGGCCGTCCTGCGTACGGCGGATTTCCGGGTCCGCCCCGAGATTTCCAACCAGAATTACCTTGTTCACACTACCGGCCATGATTACCTACCCTGCTTGCCGCCCATCGACGGCTTCCCAAATTCTATCCAAGCACCTTAGACCATTGCCGCCATCAGGCGCTATTTATGCGGCACCATCTGCCGCGCTCATCCACAGACATTATATGACATGCGAAATCACATGTGGCCTTGACCCAAAGGCAAATTTGTTCTTTCTTTGTTCTAATTCACCTCTATGATCCTGTCAACCGAATCGAAAACCCGGCGCTGTCCTTCATTTCAGCCTCGACTCACGGGCGAGCATCACTAAATAAGGGCAGACACCAAGGGACCGCAGACGACGATGAGTGAACTGAAGACTATTTCCATACGTGGCGCACGCGAGCACAATCTCAAGGGGATCGATCTCGATCTTCCGCGCAACAAGCTGATCGTCATGACCGGCCTTTCCGGCTCGGGCAAATCCTCGCTCGCCTTCGACACGATCTATGCCGAAGGACAACGCCGCTATGTCGAGAGCCTGTCGGCCTATGCGCGGCAGTTCCTGGAGATGATGCAGAAGCCGGATGTCGACCAGATCGACGGCCTGTCGCCGGCGATTTCGATCGAGCAGAAGACCACGTCGCGCAACCCGCGCTCGACGGTCGGCACCGTTACCGAAATCTACGACTATATGCGTCTTCTGTTTGCCCGCGTCGGCGTGCCCTATTCACCGGCAACCGGCCTGCCGATCGAGAGCCAGACGGTGAGCCAAATGGTCGACCGCGTGCTCGCCTTCGGCGAAGGTACCAGGCTTTATATCCTGGCGCCGCTCGTGCGCGGCCGTAAGGGCGAATACAAGAAGGAACTGGCGGAGCTCATGAAAAAGGGCTTCCAGCGCGTCAAGGTCGACGGGCAGTTTTACGAGATTGCCGATGTCCCGGCGCTCGACAAGAAATACAAGCACGACATCGACGTTGTGGTCGACCGTATCGTCGTCAGACCCGATGTCTCGGCTCGCCTGGCGGACAGCTTCGAAACCTCGCTACGTCTCGCCGACGGCCTTGCCGTTGCAGAATTCGCTGATAAGCCGTTGCCGCCGGAAGAAACCGCGGCCGGCGGCTCCGCCAACAAGTCGCTGAACGAGACGCATGAACGCGTGCTGTTTTCGGAAAAATTCGCCTGCCCGGTTTCCGGCTTCACCATTCCGGAAATCGAGCCGCGGCTCTTCTCGTTCAACAATCCCTTCGGCGCCTGCCCTTCCTGCGACGGGCTTGGCTCACTGCAAAAGATCGACTCGGCCCTGATCGTACCGGAACCGGAGCGCACGCTGCGCGACGGCGCGATCGCGCCCTGGGCCAAATCGACCTCGCCCTATTACAATCAGACGCTGGAAGCGCTCGGCAAGCATTACGGCTTCAAGCTCGGCAGCCGCTGGAGCGACCTGTCCGACACGGCGCAGGACGTTATTCTGAATGGCACCGAGGATAAGATCGAGTTCCACTACGCCGACGGTGCCCGTTCCTATACGACGCACAAGAATTTCGAAGGCATCGTGCCGAACCTCGAGCGGCGCTGGAAGGAAACGGATTCCGCCTGGGCGCGCGAGGAGATCGAGCGTTTCATGTCGGCCGCGCCCTGCCCGGCTTGCAACGGCTATCGCCTGAAGCCGGAAGCGCTGGCGGTGAAGATCAACAAGCTGCATATCAGCCAGGTCGCGGAAATGTCGATCCGGGTCGCTCGCGACTGGTTCAATGTGCTGCCGGAAACGTTCACCGACAAGCAGAACGAGATCGCCGTGCGTATCCTCAAGGAGATCCGCGATCGACTGCGTTTCCTCAACGATGTCGGTCTCGAATATCTGAGCCTATCGCGCAATTCCGGCACGCTGTCCGGCGGCGAAAGCCAGCGTATTCGCCTGGCCTCGCAGATCGGCTCGGGCCTGACGGGCGTGCTCTATGTCCTCGACGAACCGTCGATCGGCCTGCATCAGCGCGACAATGCCCGGTTGCTGGAAACGCTGAAACATCTGCGTGACATCGGCAATACGGTGATCGTCGTCGAACACGACGAGGATGCGATCCTGACGGCGGATGATGTCGTCGATATCGGTCCCGCCGCTGGCGTACATGGCGGCCAGGTGGTGGCGCATGGCACGCCGCAGGACATCATGGCCAATCCGAAATCGCTGACCGGCAAATATCTCTCCGGCGAACTCGGCGTGCCCGTTCCCGACGAGCGCCGCAAGGCCAAGAAGGGCAAGGAGATCAAGGTTATCGGCGCGAGAGGCAACAACCTCAAGAACGTCACTGCCTCGATCCCGCTTGGCGTCTTCACCGCGGTCACCGGCGTTTCAGGCGGCGGCAAGTCCACCTTCCTGGTCGAGACGCTCTATAAGTCAGCCGCACGCCGCGTCATGGGCGCACGCGAAATCCCGGCCGACCACGATCGCATCGATGGCTTCGAACATATCGACAAGGTGATCGATATCGACCAGTCGCCGATCGGCCGCACGCCGCGATCGAACCCGGCGACCTATACCGGCGCCTTCACGCCGATCCGCGATTGGTTTGCCGGCCTGCCGGAGGCCAAAGCGCGCGGCTATCAGCCGGGCCGCTTCTCCTTCAACGTCAAGGGCGGCCGTTGCGAAGCCTGCCAGGGCGATGGCGTCATCAAGATCGAAATGCACTTCCTGCCCGACGTCTACGTTACCTGCGACGTCTGCCACGGCAAGCGCTATAACAGGGAGACCCTGGACGTCACCTTCAAGACCAAGTCGATCGCCGATGTGCTCGACATGACGGTCGAAGAAGGCGTCGATTTCTTTGCGGCTGTTCCTGCCGTGCGCGACAAACTGCAATCTCTGAAGGATGTCGGTCTCGGCTACATCAAGGTCGGTCAGCAGGCCAATACGCTTTCGGGCGGCGAAGCACAGCGCGTCAAGCTGGCCAAGGAGCTGTCGAAGCGATCGACCGGGCGCACGCTCTATATCCTCGACGAACCGACCACCGGCCTGCACTTCCACGACGTCGCCAAGCTGCTGGAAATGCTGCACGAACTGGTCAACCAGGGCAATTCGGTTGTTGTCATCGAGCATAATCTCGAGGTCATCAAGACGGCCGACTGGATCCTCGACTTCGGTCCCGAAGGCGGCGACGGCGGCGGCGAAATCGTCGCCGCGGGCACGCCGGAGACGATCGTCAAGGAGAAGCGATCCTATACCGGCCAGTTTCTGAAGGAACTGCTGGAGCGGCGGCCAATGAAGAAGGTAGCGGCGGCGGAGTAAGTTAGCCTCGCCGATCAATGGAGGAGAGAATGACCACTGCAGGCACGATCCGAACCGGTATCGGCGGCTGGACCTTTGAGCCCTGGCGCGGGACATTCTATCCCGACACGCTCAAGCAGAAGGACGAACTCAATTTTGCCAGCCGCAAGCTGAAGGTGATCGAGGTCAACGGCACCTATTACAGCACGCAGAAGCCGGAGGTTTTTGCCAAATGGGCTGCCGATGTTCCTGGTGGTTTCATCTTCTCACTCAAGGCGACACGTTTCGTCACCAACCGGCGGGTGCTTTCCGAGGCCGGTGAATCGATGCAGCGCTTTCTTGAATCCGGCATCAGCGAACTGGGCGATCATCTCGGGCCGCTTCTCTGGCAATTCGCGCCGACCAAGAAGTTCGATCCGGATGATTTCGAGGCGTTCCTTAAATTGCTGCCGGACAAGCAGGACGGCTTGGCGCTGAAGCATGTTGTCGAGGTCCGGCATGACTCGTTCAAAGTGCCGGAATTCATCGCTTTGCTCGCCAAATACAATGTCGCGCCGGTTTGCGCCGAGCATTTCGAATATCCGATGATCGCCGATGTGACCGCCGATTTCGTCTATGCCCGCCTACAGAAGGGATCCGACGACATCAAGACCTGTTATCCGCCGAAAGAATTGAAGGCCTGGGCGAAGCGGTTGGAAACCTGGGCGGAGGGCAAGATACCCGATGACCTGGCGCTGATCGATGGGGATCGCAAGGTCAAGGCTGAGCCGCGCGACGTCTTTGCCTTCATGATCCATGAAGGCAAGGTCAATGCTCCGCATGGCGCGATCGCGCTGCAGGAGGAAGTGGCTAAGTAATCGCTCTATCCCTTTGCTTTTACGCATTCCGGACGGAAAACCGCTTCGCACTTTTCCTGGAATTGCTCTTAGAAGGGAGCAACATGGGCGACGAGATCTTCGGCCGTCAGCCCTTTGCCTGCGCGCTGCCCGGCAAGGCCATGCAGCCAGACACCGGCCGCCGCCGCTTCAAACGCAGATGTGCCCTGCGCCAGGAGCCCGCCGATGATGCCGGCGAGCACGTCGCCGGAGCCGGCGGTGGCAAGCCATGGCGGCGCGTTGGCATTGATCAAAGCCCGGCCGTCGGGTGCGGCGATAACGCTGTCGGCACCTTTATAGATGATGGCGGCATGGGCGCGCGCTGCTGCCGCCCTCGCCTTCTCGACCTTGCTTAATGCGTCATCGGCAGCAAGATCGGGAAATAAGCGGGCGAATTCGCCCTCATGCGGCGTCAAGACCAGGCGTGTCGGGCCCTCCGAGAAAGCATCGAACAAGTGCTGCGGTTCATCGCGAAACGAAGTGATGCCATCGGCGTCGAGGACCAGATGGCGGTCACTCACAGCCAGCGCGAATTGCCGGGCCTTCTCGCCGGCGCCGAAACCGGGACCGAGGACGAAAGTCGAGAGGCGCTGGTCGGTGAGCCAGGCGCGCAAGGCGGCCTCGTCGTCGACTGCGCGCAGCATGATCGCCGTCAGCAGCCCGGCATTGACGGACAGCGCCTGTTCCGGCGAGGCGATGGTGACGAGCCCTGCCCCCGCCCTCAGCCCCGCCATGGCCGACATGCGGGCAGCACCCGTGGCGGTCGCACCGCCGGAAAAGACCACCAGATGACCGCGCTTGTATTTATGGGTGTCCGTGTCAGCCGGGGGCAGGTCCGCCTGCCATTGCACCGGCATGTTTTCTGCGATCAGGCCGTTCGCATGGGCGCGGACAATGCGCGCGGGAATGCCGATGTCGAAAACTTCCAGCGCGCCACAAAGGTCGCGACCTGGCATCAGCAGGTGACCGGGTTTGCGGGTCATGAAGGTGACCGTGCGAACGGCGCGAAAGGCAGCACCCAGCACCTGCCCACTGCGGCCGTCGAGACCCGAGGGCAAGTCGACGGCGATGACGGGAATGCGGGCCTCGGCAATTTCTGCGATGATCGCCGCCACCTCATCGGAGACGGGACGGGACAGGCCAGCGCCGAAAATGGCGTCGATGACGATGTCTCCCGGGCGCGGCGCATACCGCCCGAGCGCCTCTCCATCATCAGGACAATCCTTAAAGGCGCGGGCGGCATCTCCTTTCAATATTTTGGGATCGCCAAGGTGAAAGACCCGAACCTCCGCACCGGTTTGCCGTAGGGCGCGCGCCGCGACATAGCCGTCGCCGCCATTATTGCCGGGGCCGCAGAGCACGATAAATCGCAGGGCCTCCGGGAAATGCCGAAGGGCGCTCGCAGCCACCGCCTGGCCTGCCCTTTCCATAAGTCCGTAGGAGTCGATGCCAGAGGCGGCAGCCGCCTGATCGACAGCGGCCATATCCTCGGGCGAAAGAAGCAGATCGGCGAGCGGTGACATCATGATGGACGCCATTGAATGCGAAACCTGCCTGAAAAACAATCGCCATTCCGAGGCATCATTTGCCCACATATCGCGCATTTGCATAATAATTACGCAAACACATCCAAAATCCTCCCGAAGTACAATTGTGAGAAATACAGCACTTTTTTGCAAAATTTTGCTTATCTCGTGCATTTCGGTGCGAAATCGCTTCCATTTTTCCGAAAAATCCTCATCAATCCGGGGTCTCGGCATCAATTCGCCGGGATTTTTTACGGCAGGCCTCCGTAAACTGGCATGATACATGCATCAGGTTGGCCAAGCGGGGAATGGTCCTGCTGTAACGGGAGAAGCGGAGAGACATTTTCTCATGAAAAAGATCGAAGCGATCATTAAGCCTTTCAAGCTGGACGAAGTGAAGGAAGCCCTTCAGGAAGTCGGTCTGCAGGGCATCACTGTCACGGAAGCGAAGGGCTTCGGTCGTCAGAAAGGCCACACGGAGCTTTACCGTGGCGCCGAATACGTCGTCGACTTCCTGCCTAAGGTGAAGGTCGAAGTCGTATTGGCGGACGAAAATGCGGAAGCGGTGATCGACGCCATCCGCAAGGCTGCGCAAACCGGCCGGATCGGCGACGGAAAGATTTTCGTCTCCAATGTGGAAGAGGTCATTCGAATCCGCACCGGAGAAACAGGTATAGACGCCATCTAACCGGCCCGGCCGTCAACGCCGAGGCTCGTAATCGTCATCTAAGTCAAGGGAAGTAGTTTTAATGACGACCGCAAGCGAAATTCTCAAACAAATCAAGGATAACGACGTCAAGTTCGTTGACCTGCGGTTCACGGATCCCAAGGGCAAGCTGCAGCACGTCACGATGGACGTCGTCTGCGTCGACGAAGACATGTTCGCCGATGGCGTCATGTTCGACGGCTCCTCGATTGGGGGTTGGAAGGCCATCAACGAGTCCGACATGGTGCTGATGCCCGATACCGACACGGTTCACATGGATCCGTTCTTCGCGCAGTCCACCATGGTCATCCTCTGCGACATTCTCGATCCGGTCTCGGGCGAAGCCTACAACCGCGATCCGCGCGGCACCGCCAAGAAGGCCGAAGCCTACCTCAAGGCATCCGGCATCGGCGACACCGCTTTCTTCGGCCCGGAAGCCGAATTCTTCGTCTTCGACGACGTCAAGTACAAGGCCGATCCGTACAACACCGGCTTCAAGCTCGACTCCAGCGAATTGCCGTCCAACGACGATACCGACTATGAAACCGGCAACCTCGGCCACCGTCCGCGCGTCAAGGGCGGCTACTTCCCGGTTCCGCCGGTCGACAGCGCCCAGGACATGCGTTCGGAGATGCTGACGGTTCTCGCCGAGATGGGCGTCGTCGTCGAAAAGCATCACCACGAGGTCGCGGCTGCCCAGCATGAGCTCGGCATCAAGTTCGACACGCTCGTGCGCAACGCCGACAAGATGCAGATCTACAAGTACGTCGTTCATCAGGTCGCCAACGCCTATGGCAAGACGGCAACCTTCATGCCGAAGCCGATCTTCGGCGACAACGGCTCGGGCATGCACGTTCACCAGTCGATCTGGAAGAGCGGCAAGCCGACTTTCGCCGGCGACGAATATGCTGGTCTCTCCGAGAGCTGCCTCTTCTACATCGGCGGCATCATCAAGCATGCCAAGGCGATCAACGCCTTCACCAACCCGTCGACGAACTCCTACAAGCGTCTCGTCCCGGGCTATGAGGCTCCGGTTCTGCTCGCCTACTCGGCTCGCAACCGCTCGGCTTCCTGCCGTATCCCGTTCGGCTCCAACCCGAAGGCAAAGCGCGTCGAAGTTCGCTTCCCCGACCCGACCGCCAACCCTTATCTCGCCTTTGCCGCCATGCTGATGGCCGGCCTCGACGGCATCAAGAACAAGATCCATCCGGGCAAGGCCATGGACAAGGACCTGTACGATCTGCCGCCGAAGGAGCTGAAGAAGATCCCGACGGTCTGCGGCTCGTTGCGCGAAGCGCTCGAAAGCCTGGACAAGGACCGCAAGTTCCTGACCGCCGGCGGCGTCTTCGACGACGATCAGATCGATGCCTTCATCGAGCTAAAGATGCAGGAAGTCATGCGCTTTGAAATGACCCCGCATCCGGTTGAATACGATATGTACTACTCGGCATAAGAACCGAGGTGAAAGCCCCGGTCAGCCGGGGCTTTTGCTTGCTGGCAAGCGTAAGGCAGACGTATTTTCGGTCGCGGCTGCCTTACTGGACATTACAATTCGTGTATCGCGCAATCGAACAATGTAGGGCGAACAGCGTTGATCGAATGTGACGATTGCATGAAGGAAACGGGGCAAAATCCTTGATATCGGCGGTGGAATTCACCACATGATTGCTTGAAAGGAAGTCGCGCCATGAAAGAACGCTACGCAAAATTCAACATAGGCGACGTGGTTCGGCACCGGATGTTTCCCTTCCGCGGTGTCATCTTCGACGTCGATCCGGAATTCTCCAACACTGAAGAGTGGTGGAATTCCATCCCGGCAGAAGTGCGGCCCAGCAAGGACCAGCCCTTCTACCACCTTCTCGCCGAAAACGACGAGACGGAATATGTCGCATACGTGTCCGAGCAGAACCTGATCAGCGACGAAAGCGGTGTCCCGCTCCGTAACCCGCAGATTGCTCAGATCTTCGATAAAGCGCCCACAGGCGAGTTCAAGCCCAAGATGAGCTTCGCCCACTAAGCGTCAATTTCATGCAAGTTTTCGAAGGGAAGACGCTCCCAACGTCTTCCCTTTCGTTTTGAGCGGACACCGGCCAATTGCCGGCATCCAGTAACAGTTCGCGGCGATGACGATCGACGTCAGAAATTCCTCAGGGGCTTGCATTCGACTCACCTGTAGCTCCGCAAGCGGCAGTATGATGCGTCAAGCTTGAATACCTTCATCCGGCAAATGAAAAAACCGCTCGCAACAATCGGTTGCAAGCGGTTTTTGATTTTAGTCGGGAATCACTTCCCGGATCTGGCCAGGCGGGATCAGCCAATCGCCAACCCCTGCAAGCCCTGCGGCTTACTGCTGCTTTGCAGCCTTCTGGGCGTCTTCCAGCTTCTTGCGAGCTTCTTCGGCCTTCTTCTGCATGCTGTCCTGCAGGCTCTTCTGGCTTTCGGCCAGCTTCGAGTCGGAGATTGCCGCGCCGTCATAGGCAGCGCCGAAGCCTTCGAGCGAGATCTTGATCGGGTTCGGAGCGCGACGGAAGTTGATCGAGGTGAAGGTCACGTCGGTGCCCTTCTTCAAGGCTGCGATCATGGCGTCGGTCAGCGGCACTTCGGCCGTGCACTTGTCCGGCAGACATACGGCGTAATCGATCTTCTGGCCCTTGCCACCGTCGACCTGCATGGTGATGCCGGGAGCGATCAGACGTGCGGTCGGAACGGAAATCTGAAGGATCTTGCGGTTGACCTTGCCGTCGACCGAGATGAGGCCGACTGCAGTCACCAACTGGCCGTTGTTGGCCATGATCAGGTTCTGAACGATGCAGATGTCGGCGTCGTCCTGCTTGGTGCAGGTCTTGTACCAGCCGAGGCGCGGCTGAGCGGCGTTACCGCCACCATCAGCAGGAGCTGCATCCGAGGCATCTTGAGCGAAAGCAGCAGCCGGAAGCGCTGCACCGATCATGAGAGCCAGAGCAGAAAGTCCTGCCCGCATTTTGTTGTCAGTCTTGAACGTCATAGCGAAACCGCCTCCTGAAATCCGATGCGGGACGACAGCCTGCCGCCCCATGCCAATCGGGTCAAACCGCCGTCCACCTGTCGAAAGATTAAGGCAAATGCATGACCCGAGAAACCCGGCACCCCTGTTACATCGCACCGGCGCGGATATCCAGCTTTTCTTTGGTCTTTTCTGTCGAGACCTAAGAATTCCCGTAGGCGCGTGTTGGATTCGGCACTCTCATGATAAGGTTCCGCAGAATCATGCCCCTTACCGGAAAGGATGCCATGCAAGCGCTCCGGATCGCTATTTTCCTGTTCTTCTCAGCATTCTGCGGTGCCGCGCTCGCTCAGCCGCTCTATGGTATCGCTATGCATGGAGATCCCGCCCTACCGGCGGATTATACGCATTTTCCCTACGTCAATCCGAACGTAAAAAAGGGCGGCCATATCAACTATGGTGTCGTCGGCACATTCGACAATCTCAATCCCTTCATCCTGAAAAGCATGCGCACGACGGCGCGCGGCATGTGGGATCCGGATTACGGCAATCTCATCTACGAATCGCTGATGCAGCGCTCGCGTGACGAGCCCTTCACGCTTTACGGATTGCTGGCGAAGACGGTCGAATGGGACGACAGCCGCAGCTATATTCAGTTCAACCTCAATCCGAATGCCAAGTGGTCGGATGGGCAGCCGGTAACGCCCGAGGATGTGATCTTCACCCTCCAACTGCTGCACGATAAGGGTCGCGTGCCGCTTTCGTCCTGGCTGGAAACGATCGGCAAGATGGAGAAGGTCGGCGAGCATAGCGTCCTGATCCATTTCAACGAAAAGGCCAATCGCGAAACGCCACTGATCATCGCCTCGTCGCTGCCGATCCTGCCGAAACATGCGATCGACCCCGATAATTTCGACCGGACGACGCTCAGCATTCCGATCGGCTCTGGCCCCTATAGGGTCAAGAGCATCGATCCCGGCCAGCGCATCGTGTTTGAGCGCAATCCCGATTATTGGGGCAAGGACATTCCCGTGAAAGTCGGCGTCGACAATTACGACGAGATTTCAGTCAATTATTTCCTGCAGGAAACCACGCTGTTTGAAGCCTTCAAGAAAGGCGACATCGACATTTATCCCGACGGCAGCCCCGGCCATTGGCAGGTGGCCTATGATTTCCCGGCAGTGACCTCCGGCGCTGTCGTCAAAGACGTTTTTAAGCCGGAATTGCCGAGTGGCATGTTCGGTTTCGTCTTCAATACGCGCCGGCCGATCTTTGCCAACAAGAAGGTTCGCCAGGGCCTAGCACTTGCCTTTGATTTCGAATGGGTGAACCGGAGCCTCTCTTCGAACGCCTATACGCGCACGCAGAGCTATTGGCAGAACTCCGACCTCTCCTCGCTCGGCGTGCCCGCGGATGCACGCGAGCTTGCCATGCTAGGCCCGATCAAGGATCGCATCGATCCAGATGTACTTGATGGCACCTACAGGCTGCCCGTCAGCGACGGTTCTGGTCGCGACCGCGCCATTTTGCGCAAGGCCGTCGATCTGCTCAAGCAGGGCGGCTACACGATCAAAGGCGAAAAGATGGTCGATAGCACCGGGCGTCAACTCAGCTTCGAGATCATGACGCAGAATCCCGACCAGGAACGTATCGCAATCGCCTATCGCCGATCTTTAGCGCTGCTCGGCATCGCGGTGACCATCCGCACCGTCGATGATTCGCAATATCAGCGCCGGACGATAAGCTACGATTACGATATGATCTTGAAAGCCTACCCGTCATCGCTGTCGCCTGGCATCGAGCAGGTAGGGCGTTGGGGGTCTGTTGCCGCCAAAACCGAGGGCAGCCTCAATTTTGCGGGTGTCGCCGATCCTGACGTCGACATGTTGATGGATCATTTCCTTGCCGCCCGCTCCGCCGAAGATTTCCGGGATGCGGTGCGCTCCTTCGATCGTATCTTGATTTCCGGCTACTATGTCGTGCCGCTCTACCATATTGGTCAGCAATGGGTGGCGCGGCGCAGCCGTATCGCCCATCCCGATGTCCTGCCGCTCTATGGCTATCAGTTGCCCGTTTGGTGGGATGCATCGGTGCAATAAAGGCTTCCGCCGCCAATTGTTACCCGGTTCCTTTTCGGTAACTGGTTGAAGCCTCCGCCCTAAAGGCCTAGATGGCACCTTAAAGCCCCATAGATCGGAAGGATTGAGCCATGGAACGCATCACGATCGATATCGTCTCGGACGTCGTTTGTCCGTGGTGCTATCTCGGCAAGGCTCGGCTGGAGCTGGCAATCGCCGAGGTGCAGGACGAAGTGGGCGTCGACATCAACTGGCGGCCCTATCGCCTCAATCCCGACTATCCGCCCGAAGGCGTCGACCAGAAGACGGCGCTTGAGCAGAAGCTCGGCGGCGCCGAGCGCGTCGCGCAGGCGCACAAGATGCTGACCGATCTCGGCCGCGAAGTGGGCATCAAGTTCGATTTCGAAGCGATCAAGATCGGCCCGAACACGCTTGACGCCCATCGCCTCATCCAATGGGCAGGCACCGAGGACCGCGAGAAGCAGGAAAAGGTGGTCACCGCCCTGTTCAAGGCCAATTTCGAAGAAGGCCGCAATGTCGGCGATCATGCCGTGCTGCTGGACATCGCCGAAAAGGCCGGCCTCGACCGCTCCGTCATCGCCACCCTGCTCTCCTCCAACGCCGACCGCGATCTCATCGTCGGCGAAATCGACGCCGCCCAAAAGATCGGCGTCAACGGCGTGCCCTTCTTCATCTTCGACCAGCAATATGCGGTGAGCGGTGCTCAAACGCCTGACGTTCTGGTTGGGGCGCTGCGGGATATCGCCAAGCTAAAGGCGGAAGCGCGGGCTGGGATGAATTGAGCGTATTCCTATTTCCATCGTTAGGGAGCAAAGGTTGACGACCATTTTAGAGAGGTGGGAGACCGCTTTGTGCCAATTGTGGAGCCTTAATTTCTAGATTCGAGGCTTTCCCGTCGCATTCCAGTTTTCTCTCGTGGTCAGATAGATTGCAATCAGTGCGTAGTTTTCCTCGGAGGCACGAAAATTCGGCTTAAGGTAAGCGCAGCCTCCCGGAAAAAGATCTTCATCTTGTTAGGTATCGCGTCGCCAATTTCACCGCTCCAATATTATGGCCGTTAGCCAGATCTTATTGTAGGGGTGATAGATGTGAATACTAGCCCAGACTATTGCAGGGCTGCATATGCCGCAGAGGAGCGCTGGCGTGTCGGAGAACTTCAATTATATCTCCTTTGGCAACCGGGACTATCTAGACGGGGATGAAATTGACCTCACCATGAGCAGAGGTCGCATGTTCGAATATACCCCTACAGATATCGAGAAGCGGCTCGAGGGGGTTGGATCGACCGCCATAGACTTTCTTGAGAAGTTGCCGACATTCTTATGTAGCGAGATTTCAAAAGATTTGGGCTTCGTGTCGATGCTGATCAAGTACGGTCACATAGGACAGACGCAAGCAGACAGAAAAGAGGTTTCGACCCGTTTTAAGGTGGTGATCGATTTTGGAGAGGTAAAGTTTGATAGCGTAGAAGAGGCTAAAGAGCTCTTCGGGGCTGACGGATTTCAGCTCTACCGGACGCACTGGGCCGTTCGATCGGGTGATTTTCGAGACATTCTTAGGAAGATTGCGCAAGCTTATCCAGAGTTTCATGGCGCTATCGAACAACAGCTAACTCCCGATGAGACAACCGTCGTTGCCGAGCCTCCGGTGCGCGAGAAGAATATCATCGGTGTAGCAGATAGCGTTGAGATTTTCCTTGGCTTACTCCATGGATTGCCCGTTAATACCTCGATGGAAAACTTCTATCGTGGACATGAGGATGCGAGCTTTGAGTTGACGCCTTCGCTTCTCAGGAAATGGCCGGATGGAGCATGGAAATACATGCCGAACGAGGATCGGCTCTGTAAGGAATTACTCATAGCGCATTATGACGAATTCCAAGGCGATCAATATTGCTTTGACCGCCTGGTTCGTATGCAGCACTACGGGCTACCCACCCGCCTGTTGGATATCTCCGGCAATCCACTAATGGCGCTATTTTTTGCCTGTTATTGCAGGGAAGATCTTATGAACAGTGACGGAGAAGTCATCATATTCCGTATCGAGCGTGAGAAGATCAAATACTACGACTCTGATACTGTGAGTTGCTTATCCAATTTGTCCAATCTCACTAACAGCCAAAAGAGCGAAATTAATCTCGGTATGGAGTTGATCCAGTTTAACAATGAAGATGTCGCTCACAAGCTACTTCACCATATCAAATCGGAAAAAAGCTACTTTGAAGGTCGCATCCAGCCCGATGATCTCGGCTCCATCCTCTGTGTCAAAGCTAAGAGGACGAACAGTAGAATAAAATCTCAGTCCGGTGCATTCCTCCTATTTGGACATGAGGCGATATTGCCGGAAGTTGGCACCGACGGGATTGAAATCGCTCGAATAGGGATCACGAACAAGAAGCATATCCTCGCCCAACTCGACAGCATCAATATTAATGCAACAACGGTTTACCCGAGCATAGATCAAACTACAGTTCATCTCCGCGACCGATATTTGCAGCCGCAATCGACTTGAGTGCAGTCTGTATTGCGAGAGCTAGCTCACTCTTGGAGGTTTAAAATACACGTGGAGTGACAAGGTTGCCTATAGCATGAGCTCCCATAGCCAGACCCTTGACGGGGAATATTATTGACTTTTGTCCTCGGCCCAACACGCCAGTATCCGTATCGAATCGCGAGTTGCTGCTGATGGTATTTGCTACATACCATCGCACCCACTACTTCGCCAATTCCGCCAACTGCGTCATCACCACAGCCGCGCCCTGGAGCCGTTTTTCCGGTGATGGCAGGTCGCGGGTCAGGAAGACGCTCTGGTCGGGGCGTATCTTTGCCATGGTGCCTTGCTTGGCGATATAGCCGACGAGGTTGGCCGGGTTCGGGAATTCCTTGTTGCGGAACTGCACGACGACGCCCTTCGGGCCGGCGTCCAGCTTTTCGACATTGGCGATGCGGCAAAGCGACTTGATGTAGACGATCTTCAGGAGATGCTGCACCTCCAGCGGCATCGGGCCGAATCGATCGATCATTTCGGCACCGAAGCCGTCGATCTCCTTGATCTCGGTGATCTCGCCGAGGCGGCGATAGAGCGCCATGCGCAGATGCAGGTCCGGCACGTAATCGTCGGGGATCATGACAGGCGTGCCAACGGAAATCTGCGGCGACCAGCCGGTATCCTGGATCTCGTCGACGCCCTTGACCTCGGCGACAGCCTCTTCAAGCATTTGCTGGTAAAGCTCGAAGCCCACTTCCTTGATGTGACCGGACTGTTCTTCACCAAGCAGATTGCCGGCGCCGCGGATATCGAGATCGTGGCTTGCGAGCTGGAAGCCGGCGCCGAGCGTGTCGAGCGACTGCAGCACCTTCAGGCGGCGCTCCGCGGTCGTCGTCAGAACCTTGTTGACCGGCAAGGTGAAGAGGGCGAAGGCGCGCACTTTCGACCGACCGACGCGGCCGCGCAACTGATAGAGCTGCGCCAGGCCGAACATGTCGGCGCGGTGGACGATCAGCGTATTGGCCGTCGGCACGTCGAGACCGGATTCGACGATGGTAGTCGACAGCAGCACGTCATAACGGCCTTCATAGAAGGCGTTCATGATGTCTTCGAGCTCACCGGCCGGCATCTGACCATGCGCGACAGCCACTTTCAGCTCCGGCACATCCGACTGCAGGAAGGCGTGGATGTCGGCGAGATCGGCCAGGCGCGGGCAGACATAGAAGCTCTGGCCGCCGCGATAATGCTCGCGCATCAGCGTCTCGCGGATGACGAGCGAATCGAAGGGCGAGATGAAGGTGCGCACCGCCATGCGGTCGACCGGCGGGGTGGTGATCAGCGACAGTTCACGCACGCCGGTCATGGCGAGCTGCAGCGTGCGCGGAATCGGCGTTGCCGACAGCGTCAGCACATGCACGTCGCTCTTCAGCTCCTTCAGCCGCTCCTTGTGCTTGACGCCGAAGTGCTGCTCCTCGTCGATCACCAGTAGGCCGAGATTGGCGAACTGGATGCCGGAGCCAAGCAGCGCATGCGTGCCAACGACGATATCGGTCTTGCCATCGGCCACTTCCTTCTTGGTCAGCGCCAGATCCTTGGCGCCGACAAGGCGCGAGGCCTGCTGGACGCGGATCGGCAAGCCACGGAAGCGCTCCGAGAAGGTCTTGAAATGCTGGCGGGCAAGCAGCGTCGTCGGCACGACGACGGCGACCTGTACGCCATTCATGGCGGCCACGAAGGCGGCGCGCAGCGCCACTTCAGTCTTGCCGAAGCCGACGTCGCCGCAGACGAGGCGGTCCATCGGCCGGCCAGCGCCGAGATCGTCGCGCACCGCGTCGATGGCGTTCATCTGATCTTCGGTCTCGTCATAGGGGAAGCGGGCAGCAAACTCGTCGTAAAGCCCTTCCGGCGAGGTCAGCACCGGCGCATGCCGCGTCAGGCGCTCGGCCGCGACGCGGATCAACGCGCCGGCCATGTCCAGCAGGCGCTTCTTAAGCTTGGCCTTGCGCATCTGCCAGGCGCCGCCGCCCAGCTTGTCGAGCTGCGCCTCCGTGCCCTCGCCGCCGTAGCGCGACAGGAGATCGATATTTTCGACCGGCAGGAACAGTTTGGCATCGTCGGCATATTGCAGCTCGAGGCAGGCATGCGGCGCGCCGGCCGCCTCGATGGTCCGGAGGCCGACGAAACGGCCGATACCGTGTTCGGCATGGACGACGATGGAACCCTCGTCCAGACCAGCCACTTCGGAGATAAAATCGGCGGCGCGTTTGCGGCGTTTGGAGCGGCGCACCATGCGGTCGCCAAGAATGTCCTGCTCGCCGATGACGACGAGATCGCCGGCCTCGAAGCCTGCTTCCAGGCTCAGCACGGCGGCGGCCGCCTCGCCCTTCTCCAGCGATCCAATATCCTTGAAGGCTTCGATCGTCTTGACGCGGGCAAGCCCGTGTTCGGCCAGCACCTGTAAAAGGCGATCGAGCGAACCTTCCGTCCAGGCCGATATCAAGACCTTGCCGCCGGCGGCGCGGCGGTCGGCGATGTGCTTGACCACGGCATCGAAGACGTTGACGCGCTCGCTATCGGCACTCTCGGTGGAGGATCGTGCCCAGCGCGGCCCCTGACGGGCGTCGACACTGACGACGCGGCGCGCCTCGCCCTCATGTTCATTGAAGGGCGAGATGCGCATAGCATTGAAGGCATCGAGTGCCTTGGCGAAGGTATTGCCGTCAAGATAGAGCTGGCCGGGCGTTACCGGCTTGTAGGGCGTGCCCTGCGCCATCTGCCCCTTGGCCGCCTGCCCGGAATTCAGACGGGCATCGTAATAGTCGAAGACGAGCTTGGAACGCTCTTCGGCCGCTTCGCGCACCGTGTGATCGGTGACCAGCCGGAAGCCGCGGAGATAGTCGAAAACCGTCTCCAGCTTCTCATAGAACAGCGGCAGCCAGTGTTCCATGCCGGCATAGCGACGTCCCTCCGAGACAGCGACATAGAGGGCGTCGTCGCGCGTCGCCGCGCCGAAAGCTGAAAGATAGTTCTTGCGGAAACGGCTGATCGTATCCGGCGTCAGCGTCACTTCGCTCATCGGGTTGAGGTCGAGGGAGCGGATCTGGCCGGTGGTGCGCTGGCTGGCGGGATCGAAACTGCGGATGCTTTCCAGCGTGTCGCCGAAGAAATCGAGGCGCACCGGCTCTTCCGTACCCGGCACGAAAACATCGAGAATGCCGCCGCGCACGGCATATTCGCCGACTTCGCGCACCGTCGCGACACGATCGAAGCCGTTGCGCTCCAGACGGCCGGCGATGTCATCCATATGCACCTGATTGCCCGGCCGGGCAGAGAAGGCCAGGCTCTCGATCACATCCTGCGGCGCCACCTTCTGCAGCATGGCATTGACCGTCACCAGGACGATCGCGGCATGCGGCTTGTGATGGTGGGCGATCAGACCGGAGAGCGCTGCCAGGCGGCGGGCCGAGGTGTCGGAACTCGGCGAAACGCGGTCATAGGGAAGGCAGTCCCAGGCGGGCAGCGTCAGGACCGGAATATCGGGCGCGATGAAACCGAGCATCTGTTCGACGTCGGCCATGTGCTGGCCATCGGACATGACATAGGCAACCGGTTGGCCTGTTTTCGCCAGCTCGGCCAGCAGAAAAGGCTCCAGGCCGGCGGGAACATGGCCAATCGTCAGCGGCTCGCTTGCCGCGATCAGTTTCTTCGCGTCGAAACCAGGGATCATCTGGTTATCCCAAGCTTTTCGGCGACCTGCTCGAAATCGGGCTGGTAGGCGGCAAGGCGTATGAATAACGGCGTCCGCAGATGCTCCGGCACCGGCTGCGTTCCGAGTATCCATTTGACGAGATCGTTGTCTTCCTCGGCCATGATGCGCTCGAGTTCATCGAGTTCGGCCTCGGCAAGCCGGGGCAATTCGTTGTCGGCGAACTGACCGAAAACAAGATCCATCTCGCGGATACCGCGGTGCCAACAGCGAAAGAGAATGCGCCGGCGGCGGGGATCGAGATCGGCACTGCTGAGAGTCAGCCCAGTCATCAAAAACACCTTTATGTTGATGGGTCTCTATAAAACCAGCCTTGAAAGGTGGGAACCGGTTTTTCGGAAAAAAGCATGCCGAGCGCAATTTTCCGGGGAGTATGTGCCTCCTAGAAGCTCGCATGACCCTCAGGCCTTGCCAAGCCACCCTCCCCGTCGCATTTTGCCGGCCATGCGACCCGCCATCCTCGATCCGCTGTTTACCTCCGTCTCTTCGCTGCCCGGCGTCGGGCCGAAGATTGCCGAACTGCTGGTGAAGCTGCTCGATCGGGAAAGCATCGACGACTGCCGGGTCATCGACCTGCTCTTTCATGCGCCGCATTCCATCATCGACCGGCGTGAGCAGCCGGGCATTGCGCGGGCGCCGCAGGGCGCGATCGTCACCATCACCGGCCGCGTCGACCGCCACCAGCCGCCGCCGAATGCGCGCAGCAACGTGCCCTACCGCGTCTTCCTGCATGACGAAACCGGCGAACTCGGTCTGGTATTCTTCCGCGGCAAGGCGCAATGGCTGGAAAAGCAACTGCCGATCGATGAAGTAGTGACCGTCAGCGGCAAGGTCGACTGGTTCAACGGCCGGCCGTCGATGGTGCATCCGGACTACATCATGCGCGAAAGCGAGGCGGAGAACCTGCCGTTGGTCGAGCCGGTCTATCCCCTTACCGCCGGGCTCTCGCCGAAATTCCTGCGCAAGACCATCGAAGCGGCCACAACGCGCATACCGGAACTGCCGGAATGGGACGATGCGGCGCTCACACAGAAGCAAGGCTTTCCCTCGATTTCAGACGGCTTCCACATGCTGCATGCGCCGCGGGATGCTGCCGATATCGATCCGCAGGCGCCAGCCCGCCGCAGGCTTGCCTATGACGAATTCCTGGCTGGGCAGTTGTCGCTGTCGCTTGTGCGCCAGCGTCTGCGCAAGGTTGCCGGCCAGCCCGTGCGTCCTACGGGAACAATCAGCCGGAACATATTGGAATCCCTTCCCTTCTCCATGACGAACAGTCAGAAGGAAGCCGTGGCCGATATTCTCAAGGACATGGCGGGCACGGAGCGCATGCTCCGGCTCCTGCAGGGCGATGTCGGCGCCGGCAAGACGCTGGTGGCATTGATGGCGATTGCCGCGGTCATCGAAAGCGGCGGCCAGGCGGTGTTGATGGCGCCGACCGAAATCCTGGCGCGACAACATCATGCGACGATCTCGAAATTTGCCGCCAGTGCCAATCTTACCGTCGAAGTGCTGACGGGCCGTACCAAAGGCCGCGAGCGCGACGCCATCCTGGAACGCATCGCGTCCGGCGAAGCGCAGATCGTCATCGGCACGCACGCGCTGTTTCAGGATAGCGTGAGCTACGCCAATCTCATGCTGGCCGTCGTCGACGAGCAGCACCGTTTCGGCGTGCACCAGCGCTTGCGGCTGACGGCGAAGGGCATCTCGCCGCATATGCTGGTCATGACCGCCACGCCGATCCCACGCACACTGGTACTTGCCGCCTTCGGCGATATGGACGTTTCCAAGCTCACCGAGAAGCCCGCCGGCCGCAAGCCGATCCAGACGATCACCATTCCGACCGAGCGAACCGGCGATATCGTTGCACGGTTGAAGAGCGCTTTGTCCGAAGGCAAAAAAGCCTATTGGATATGCCCACTTGTCGAGGAAACCGAAGAATCTGATTTAATGTCGGTCGAAGAACGGCATGCGAGCTTGACCAAGGCGCTGGGGCCTGGGATCGGGCTCATTCACGGCCGCATGAGCGGACCGGAAAAAGATGCCGTGATGATGGCGTTCAAGAATGGAGATATCCGCCTGCTGGTCGCCACAACGGTGGTCGAGGTCGGCGTCGATGTGCCGGACGCGACGATCATGGTGATCGAGCATGCCGAGCGTTTCGGTCTGGCGCAGTTGCACCAGTTGCGCGGGCGCGTCGGACGTGGCGACGAGGCGTCCACCTGCATCCTGCTCTATAAGGGCCCGTTGGGTGAAACTGGTCATGCCCGGCTGTCGATCATGCGCGACACCGAGGACGGTTTCCGCATTGCCGAGGAGGATCTGAAGCTGCGTGGTGAGGGCGAGTTGCTCGGCACGCGCCAGTCCGGAACGCCCGGCTTCCGCATCGCCAGCCTCGAGGCCCATGCCGATCTCCTGGAAATCGCCCGCAAGGACGCCGCCTATCTGATCGAGCGCGATCCGGAGCTGACGGGTGAGCGTGGCATGGCTGTGCGTACCCTGCTCTATCTCTTCCGCCGCGACGAGGCGATCCGTTTTCTGAGAGCGGGATAGGTGGATGGACGCGGCAATCGCGTCCATCCAAATCATAGGCCGTTACTTGGCCGAAAGGCCGGGGATCGTGACCTGGAACACCTGGAACATGGTGTCGACATCAGCTCCACCATCGCCCTTATAGGCCGCGCCAACCTGGAAACCGTCCTGGGTCAGGAAGTCGTTGTCGTTGGCGACGAACAGGAAGTAATCGTCCGGCAGTTTCGGATCCATGACGCTCAGGAGCGACATGGCTTCCCACTTTTCGGAGAGATTGTTGCGATCGTTCGGCGCACCATTGTGGAGGCCGAAGCGAGCGAGATCGGCGCTGTCGTTGATGTCGATGAACTGGCTCACAGCCGCCGGCTTCACCGAGGGATCGACGACACCCTTGGGAGCGACCGGCTTATCGGCATCGAATGCCGTGCCGTGAATATCGGTTGCGGCTGAGACATCGACAATGTCGATGCTGCGATAGAGCGACTTATCGCCCTTCACGCCGTAGCCGTTGTTGCTGTCGCGGGCCAGCATGAGGAAGGTCTGCGGCGAGAGAGCCACGATTTCGCTCTGGGCGGCGACGGCCGTCTTGCCCTTGGCGTCGGTGAAGACCGGCAGCGGCACGACATATTCATGCACCAGCTTCAAATGGGCCAGATCGGTGGCATCGTAGACCAAAGTGCGGGTGTTCTGGCGCGTCGAGCTGGAATCGCCGCCATCCTGGCGGGTTGCGGACTGCAGCACGGCAATCAGGAACTTGCCGTCCGGCGTCAGGGACATGCCTTCTAGGCCCTGATTGTTCTGGCGGCCGCTGGTCGGATCCTTCGGGTCCGGAGCGGATTCGCCAGGACCGGGATTGTTGGAGGCGAAGTTGACGGCACCATTGCGCATCGGCAGCAGCGCAGTCGGCGGCGGGGTTGCGGCCATCATGCGGCCATCGGCGGCGAAGCGATAGATATAGGGGCCATACTCATCGCTGATGAACATGGTGCCATCGGGCAGTCGGGCGACGGCTTCGGTATCGAGCGAAATCTTGCCGTTCGGCGCTTGAGGCAGCAGCGGCATGCCATCAGCCGGCTGACGGGTGCCGTTAGCCGGATCGAGACCGGTCGTGTCGGCGCCCTTGTTGTCGGTCAGCAGCACGGTGTCGGCGAGCTTGGCATCGACGCCAGACTGTTCCTTGCCGACCGGCGGTGTTGCGCCCGGAGCAACCGGCGTCAACTGGACATCGATGGTGTTGAGACGCGGGCGATAGTCGGTCGTGCCGACAGCATTGTAGCCGCGGTCGGGCAATAGCCACAGCGAACCTTTGTAGGAACCATCGGCATTGCGCACCCAGCTCTTGGTGTCGATGGACATACCCGAACCGGAGCCGAAGGTCTCGCCGAACTTGTCGCGCAGATTGGCCGGGATACGGCCAACGGCGACGCGGCCCTTGTTGACCAACATGACGCCGCCGACGGCGACGGAGCTATCGGCGAGGGCAGCGATCGGCGCGGAGAAAACAAAAGTGGCGAGCGCTGCGGAGAGCAGCGGCAATGTCATTGAACGCACGTTTTTCAAGGCAATATCCTCCTGATGAAAAAGCCCTTTTTGCTGGAACGGCATTCACCTTCAGACACGGCCAAAGCCGTGTCGAACGATGCATCCGGTTCTAGTGATCCGGACTTCGACAATGAGGTGCGCCCCGATTGCCTTTCCGGCAGACGGTCTAAGACGGCAACATGATAAGGACATGACAACTCGCCCCAAACGCGTGGGCGAGAGAGGAAGAGATCAGAAAAAGCGTAGTTCTAAGACAGCGTTTTTACGGGGACAGGCGCCGGCGGCGGCAGTTCCTTGCCGATCAGCTTTTCCCGATATTCCGGCGAAACCAGGCCGCCGGAGATCAGCAGTTTGGCGCCATCTTCCGGGCTCATGTCGAGGATCGTGATTTTTTCACGCGGCACGAAAACCAGGAAGCCGGCTGTCGGGACGGGCGTCGGCGGCAGGAAAACGGCCACCATGTCATGCCCCATGGCGTTGAACCTCGAAGCGATCTCACCTTTGGCGTCGGTCGAGATGAACACCATCGACCAGAGGCCGGGGCTCGGATATTCGATGAGGCCGACCTTCTTGAAAGACGTGCCCTGCTCCTTCAGCACGCTTTCGAAAATCTGCTTCACGCTCTTGTAGATGGTTCGCACCAGCGGCACGCGCTGCACGATCGATTCGCCGAAGCGGACGATGCTCTGACCGATCAGGTTTTTGGCGAGGAAACCGACGATCGTGATGAAGATCATAGCGATCACTAGGCCAGTGCCGGGAACGGCGAAATTCAGATAGCTCTCGGGATCGTAGCGCGCCGGAATATAGGGCCTGACCCAGCTATCTGCCCAGTGGACCACCGACCAGGTGAGCCAGAGCGTAATGGCGATTGGCGCGCAGATAATCAGGCCCGCCAGGAAATTGTTTCTGATCCGCGTTGCCACAGACACTTTGATGGGTCTATCCGTCATTCGCCGTTCGAAAACTCCGTTCCGTCGCCACCGCTAACCGGCAAATTCCCCCACCATCTCCTATGTGAAACGTGCCAGAAATCGGCACGTAGCACAACCCGCCAGTCACGTCATCGGCGGGATCAGAGCCCCGTTCACGACGACGTTATTTTAGGAAAACAGCGGGGAATGCAGCCTATTCCACCGTCACCGACTTGGCCAGATTACGCGGCTGATCGACGTCCGTGCCCATGAAGACAGCGGTGTGATAGGCGAGCAATTGGATCGGCAGCGAGAAGATCATCGGCGCGATGATTTCATCGACAATAGGCAGGGTAATCGTCGCCATGGTCGGCAGGGTAGAAGCCGCTGCCCCCGCCTCGTCGGTGATGAAGATGATGCGGCCGCCGCGCGCCGCTACTTCCTGCATATTGGAGACGGTCTTATCGAAGAAGCGGTCGTAGGGAGCGATGACGATAACAGGCATGTTCTCGTCGATCAGCGCGATCGGACCGTGCTTCAACTCACCGGCGGCATAGCCTTCGGCGTGGATGTAGGAGATTTCCTTGAGCTTCAGCGCACCTTCCATGGCCAGCGGGAAGCTGGTGCCACGGCCGAGATAAAGCACATCCTTGAATTTGGAGATCTCGCGGGCAAGGCTTTCCATCTGCGGCTGGATGATATTCAGCACCCGGGCCATGATGCGCGGCATCTCGACGAGATGGCCCACCATCGCCTGTTCATCCTCGGCGCTGACCGTACCACGCGCTTTGCCGGCGCCGATTGCCAGAGACGCCAGGACTGCAAGTTGGCAGGTGAAGGCCTTGGTCGAGGCAACGCCGATTTCGGGGCCGGCCATGATCGGGAAGACGGCATCGGATTCGCGCGCGATGGTCGATTCCTTGACATTGACGACGGCACCAATCTTCAGGCCATTGTCCCTGCAGTAGCGCAGCGACGCCAGCGTATCGGCCGTTTCGCCGGACTGCGAGATGAACAGCGCGGCTTGCGATGGCAAGAGCGGCATCTCGCGATAGCGGAATTCGGAGGCGACATCGATCTCGACCGGCAGACGGGCATAGCGCTCGAACCAATATTTGCCGATCAGGCCGGCGAGATAGGCCGTGCCGCAGGCTGAGATCGCGAGGCTGGATACGGCGTTGAAATCGATCGACGACGCATTCGGGTGCACCCGATGGCTGCCAAAATCGACATAATGGCTGAGCGCGTGAGAGATCACCTCCGGCTGCTCGTAAATTTCCTTTTCCATGAAGTGGCGATGATTGCCCTTGTCGACAACATAGGCGGTCGCCTGCGATATCTGCCGAACGCGGTTGACCTCCCGGCCGCTGAAGTCGACGACCGTGGCGCCAGCGCGGGTGATGATCGCGCAGTCGCCATCGACCAGATAGGTGATCTCGTTGGTAAAGGGCGCCAGCGCGATGGCGTCGGAGCCAAGGAACATCTCGCCATTGCCGAAACCGATGGCGAGCGGCGGGCCGGAACGGGCCGCCATCAGCGTGTCGGGATCGTTCTGGAACATGACGACCAGTGCATATGCACCAGTGACGCGGTTCAGCATCTTCAGCATGGCTGCGCGCGGATCGAGGCCCTGGCGGAGATATTTCGCCAGGAGATGCGCAACGACTTCCGTATCGGTCTGGGTGGCGAAAATCCTGCCCTCGGCCTTCAATTCTTCGCGCAGCTCGGAGAAGTTCTCGATGATGCCATTGTGGACGACGGCGACGCCTTCGACAAAATGCGGATGGGCGTTGGTTTCGTTGGGAACGCCATGCGTCGCCCAACGGGTGTGAGCAATGCCAGTTGCGCCGGGCAGCGGCTCGACGTCCAGCCGCTTTTCGAGATTGAAGAGTTTTCCTTCGGCGCGGCGACGATCCATGACGCCGTTATGAATGGTGGCAACGCCAGCCGAATCATAGCCGCGATATTCGAGACGCCGCAAGGCATCCACCAATCGCTCCGCCACAGGCTTCGTTCCGACGATCCCGACAATGCCGCACATGCAATTCTCCGTCTGCCCAAAATATTGGAGCAAGTCCTAATGATTCTAATCGTTTTCTCAATCGCCGCGATGGTCACTTTCGATTTCTGACCGTTACGCGACCCTACCGCGCCGAGGCATCCAAAGGATGCGTTGCGGACACAGCAGGACTTTAGAGTAGCGCACAATCCTTTCCTTAAATCGATTCCGATTTAAGGGCTCCTGCGCTGGACTTTAGGCTTAGTGGCTGCCCTTCTTCGCCGCCTTGATGGCTAAGGCCCGATCGCGGATGACCTTGGCACGGCCAGGTTTTACCTCCTGGCGAGCGCGTCCGAAGGCCAGCGCTTCCGCCGGGACATCCTCGGTGATGACACTGCCCGAGGCGACATAGGCGCTGTCGCCAATGCGCACGGGCGCCACCAGCGACGAGTTCGAACCGATGAAGCTGTTTGCGCCGATATGGGTCTCGTGTTTGTTGACGCCATCATAGTTGCAGGTAATCGTGCCAGCGCCGATATTGCTGCCGGCCCCGACGGTCGCGTCGCCGATATAGGTCAGATGGTTGACCTTCGCGCCCTCAGCTATCTTGCCGTTCTTCACCTCACAGAAATTGCCGACCTTTGCACCGTCGGCAAGATCCGCACCCGGACGCAGCCGCGCGAAGGGGCCAACCGTGGCGCCTGCGCTGACGTGGGCGCCTTCGATATGCGAGAAAGCGTGGATGACCGCACCGCCATCGATGACGGCGCCGGGACCGAAGACGACATTCGGCTCGATCAGCGCGTCCTGGCCGATCACCGTGTCATAGGCAAGAAACACTGTTTCCGGCGCGATCATGGTGACGCCCGAAAGCATCAGCTCGTGACGCCGCCGCTCCTGCCAGAGGCGTTCGATAAAGGCGAGCTCCGCACGGTTGTTACAGCCGGTCATCTCCACTTCGGGCGCGTCGACGGCGACTGCACGGCCGCCGAGGGAGCGGGCGATCTCGACAAGATCGGTCAGATAATATTCGTGCTTGGCATTGTCGTTACCGATGCGGTCGAGAAGGTCGAGCGCCTTGCGGCCGTTGATCGCCATCAGGCCGCTGTTGCACCAGGTGACCGCGAGCTCGGCATCGGTCGCATCCTTCGCTTCGCGGATGGCGATCAACTCACCATCCTTGACGAGCAGCCGGCCATAAGCATTCGGATTTTCCGTATGAAAGCCGATGACGACGATGTCATTGCCTTCGGCAAGCCCACGGCGCGCTGCGCGAAGCGGCGCGTCGGTGAGCAGCGGCACGTCGCCATAGGCCACCAGAATATCGTCATAGCCCTCAGCAATCGCCTCACGAGCGGCGAGCACAGCATGCCCGGTGCCGAGACGCTCCTTCTGCAGATAGGCTTCCACCTTGACGCCGCCGACGGAGGCTGCGGCGGTGACCTCTTCCGCATTACGGCCGACGACGAGCGCTGCAGCGGAAATATCTGTCTTTGCGATCGCTTCCATCACATGCGCGATCATCGGACGACCGGCAATCGGGTGCAGCACCTTGGACATCGACGACTTCATACGGGTGCTGTCGCCAGCGGCGAGGATGATGGCGAGGCAGGTGCGTTCCATTTCAAGCTCCGAAAGATGCGGTCCGACACGGCCCAAGAACAGGCTTCGTCTCCTCATAGCAACTAGTTGAGCGGTGAACTACGGCGAATTTAGAGGTAGGCGTCAAGCGTCTACGAGTGCCGCGAAGGTTTGCTGAACATGCCGGCGGCCGTCGAAAATAACGAATTCCATCGCCTTGTGCGCCGCCGGTCCGTCATGGGCGGCGATGGCCTCCACGATGGCCATATGCGAATCGGCTATGTTGCCGAAGCCGTTGCTGGCGGGCGGCGCGCTCATCCGGAACATGCCAACGAGGGCTGCTTCGATCAGGCCGCCGAGCGTGCGCATGAAGGGATTGTGGGACGCTTCCGTGATTGCCAGATGAAAATGAAGGTCGGCGACGGCAAGGCTGTCTGGCGTGTGCTCCGGCGCAGCCATGGCCATCGCGAGCCGCCGAAGCGCCTCGATTTCCTCAGCGCTGGCGCGCTCCGCGACGAGGCTGGCGGCAAACGGCTCGAATGCCAAGCGAATGTCATAGAGATGAAGGAGGAACTCTTCGTTGACACCGCTTTCGAAGTGCCAGGTCAGCACTGCGGTGTCGAACATGTTCCAATGGATCTTCTCGGTGACGCGGGTTCCGACGCGGGCGCGCGGAACGACCAAGCCTTTTGCGGCCAGGGTCTTCATGCTCTCGCGCAGAACCGTACGCGACACCTTGAACCGCTGCAGAAGCTCGCTGTCACCGGGGAGAATGCTGCCTATGGGAAAGGCTCCCGACACGATCGCTTTTCCGAGATCATCCACGACCTGCGCATGGCTGGTTCGTGACTTTCTTTCGGTTTTTCTTGATTCAAGCAATCTGCTGCGCAAGCACTCTGTCCTTCCCTCAGGCGTAACGACGATTGAAGCGGGAAAGCAGCAGAAGACCCTTCTGCATCAGAATAAATGCAAACAGCAGCAGCCCGATCAGTATCTTAGTCCACCAACTGGAAAGTGTTCCATCAAAGGTGATGTAAGTCTGAATCAAGCCCTGTATGAGAATTCCGATAAGCGTTCCCCCAACGAACCCTGCTCCCCCCGTCAGCAACGTTCCGCCGATGACCACCGCAGCAATGGCATCGAGTTCGACACCAACGGTAGCCAGCGAATATCCAGCCGACGTATAGAGAGAAAAAACGATTCCGGATAGACCGGCGAGAAAGCCGGACAGCGCATAGATCTGGATGGTCGTCCGGCCGACCGGAACACCCATCAACTGAGCCGTCTGCACCCCGCCGCCCAGCGCATAGACGTTGGCTCCGAAGCGGGTGCGATGCGCCAGCAGGATGCCGCCGGCAAAGACGATCAGCATGATACCGCCGATCAGCGTCAGACGACCGCCGCCCGGCAGCAGCAGATAGAGATCGCTGAGTTGCGTATAGAAATCATGCTCGATCGGGATGCTGTCGATCGACAGGACGAATGCGATGCCGCGCGCGAGAAACATGCCCGCCAGCGTGACGATGAAGGGCGGCATACTGAGATAGTGGATGATGGCACCCATGCCCGCGCCGAAGATCGTCGTGATCGCCAGAACAAGCGCGAAGGCGATCAAAGGATGGATCGAGGTATCCCGCAGAACGATCGCCAGGAAGACGCCGGTAAAGGCGATAACCGAACCGATCGACAGATCGATGCCGCCGGAAAGGATGACGAAGGTCATGCCGACTGCGGCAATTCCGAGAAAAGCGTTGTCCGTCAGCAGATTGCCGATAACGCGCGTCGACAGCATGGTCGGAAACTGCAGCACGCAGCCGGTATAGGCCAGCAGGAAAATGACGATCGTCACGAGCAGGGGAAGATATTTCGAATTCACTTTGCCTGCTCCTCATGGATCATCTGCGCCGCACCCCGCCGACGCCAGAAAAACGCCGAGACGGATTGGAGAGCTGGAGACTGGATGACCAGAATGATGATGACGATGACGGCCTTGATCACCAGATTGAATTCCGGCGGGAAGCCGGACAACAGAATGCCCGTATTGACCGACTGGATGATCATCGCTCCAACCAGCGAGCCGACAATGCTGAAACGACCGCCAAGAAGGGAATTGCCGCCGACGACAACGGCGAGGATCGCGTCCAGCTCAAGCCAGAGACCGGCGTTGTTCGCATCGGCGCCCTTGATATCGGCGGAAACGATGATGCCGGCGATTGAGGCGCAAAGGCCGCTCAGGGCATAGACGGCGATCAGCAGCACCGGCGTCTGGATGCCCGACAGCGTGCTGGCGCGACGGTTGATGCCGATCGCCTCAACAAGCATGCCGAGCGCCGTGCGCCTCACCAGAAGAATGACCGCCAATGCCACCAGCAGCCAGATGACGACAGGCATCGGCAGAGAGGCGAAAGACCCGCTCCCCAGGAAGATCAACCCATCGTCATTGAAGGTCATGATGACGCCTTCGGTGATCAATTGGGCTATCCCGCGGCCTGCGACCATCAGCACCAGCGTAGCGATGATCGGCTGAATGTCGAGAACCGCGACGAGGAACCCGTTCCAGAGCCCGCATGCAAGCCCGACGCCGATGGTCAGCAGCAGCGTGTAGGCGAGAGAATTCCCGGAGACGATGGCGGATGCCGCGACGGCACCGCAAATTGCGATCACCGCGCCGACCGAGAGATCGATGCCCTTGGTGGCGATGACGAGCGTCATGCCAATCGACAGAAGTGCTACCGGCGCACCGCGATTGAGAACATCGATGATGCTGCCGTACAATCTGCCATTCTGCATTTCCAGATGAAAGAACTGCGGGAACATAATGAAATTCAAAAGAAGAATGGCTGCCAACGCAATGAGTTGCGGAGCCAATCGAAATAACAGGGCCTTGATCTGGGAACTCATGCTTCTTCTCGCTTGCTCTCGCCCGTCGCTATGGAGTCGACGATATGGCTGGCAGTAATCTTGTCGCCCGTCAGTTCGGCAATATGCTCGCGGTCGCGCAGCACGATGACACGGGAACTATAGGCTACGAGCTCCTCCAGCTCGGACGAAATCACCACCAGCGACATTCCCTGCTGGCAAAGGTCTTCGATCAAGCGGATGATCTCGGCGTGCGCACCGACATCGATGCCGCGCGTCGGCTCGTCCAGTATCAGGAAGTTGGGATTGGTCGCCAGCCAGCGGGCCAGAATGGCCTTTTGCTGATTGCCGCCGGACAGCAGCCTTATCGGCTTTTCGCGGTCGGTGGTACGAATATCCAACGCCTTGATATAGCGATCAGCGAGCGCATTCTGCTCGCTGCGCGGCAATGGGCGTGCCCAGCCGCGGCGGGCCTGAAGCGCCATGACTATATTTTCGCGGATGGACAGATCGCCGATGATGCCGTCCGTCTTGCGGTCCTCCGGGCAAAAGCCGAAGCCGCTCTTGATCGCGGCACGCGGGCTCGAAAGAGCCACCGTCCGGTCCTCGATCTTTGCCTCGCCGCTGTCGGCGCGCTCGACACCAAAGAGCACCTCTGCGGTTTCCGTGCGTCCGGAGCCCAACAGACCGGCAATCCCAACCACTTCGCCGGCACGAACCTCGAGGTCGAAGGGTTTGATCTTGCCGCGCTTGCCGAAATTGGTGAAGCGGTACCTCACCGGCCCGCTTTCGCTGACCGCCTGCTTCGCAGTCGCTTCGGCGTGCGCAAGTTCGCGGCCAAGCATCATGGCGATCAGGGTTTGCCGCGAAAGGCCCTCAGCATCGCGCGTCCCCACAAGGCGGCCGTTGCGCAGCACGGTTATGCGGTCGCAGATCTGATAGACCTGTTCCAAAAAGTGCGTAATAAAAACAATGCCTAAACCGCGCTGCTTCAGATTTCGGATAATACCGAAAAGCATCTCGACCTCATGGGTGTCGAGGCTGGCCGTCGGCTCGTCGAGGATCAAAACCTTGCCGGAGAGATCGACGGCACGCGCGATCGCGATCACCTGCTGGATTGCCACGGAGAAACGGTCGAGCTGACGGCTGACATCGATGTCTATGCCGTATTGCGACAACAGGTCTTTCGCCATGCTGTTCATCACGCGGCTGCTGACCATGCCGAGGCGTTTCGGCTGACGGCCGAGAAACAGATTTTCCGCGACACTCAAATTCGCAAGGAGGTTCACCTCCTGATAAACCGTCCCGATGCCGAGCTTCTGCGCTGCGAGCGTATCATGCGGATCGATTTCGGCGCCATCGAGAACGAGGCTGCCTGCGTCGCGGCGATATGCGCCAGTCATGCACTTGATCAGCGTCGATTTCCCAGCACCATTTTCGCCGAGAAGCGCATGAACCTCACCCCGCCGCAATGTGAAATCGACATGATCCAGGGCGGTGGAACCGGGAAAATATTTGCAGAAGCCGGTAGCTGTCAGAAGACGCTCGACATCGTGAGCCATGGGCCAAGAATTTCCTTGAATTGAGCCGCTATGCAAAAGCGCGAAATACGCCGCTCGCTAGAGCGCCGTGCGTTCATCTTACTCCCATTCAGGTGATTTCACCCGAATTCGTGAAGTTTCAGCGCGCCCGCAGTTCCGCGTCGAAAAGCCCGCACCGGCCGTTTGCCGGCCGATGCGGTTTGCTTTCTTACATCAGTAACCCTGGCCCTTCTTTTCCTCGTAGACCTTCTGCGGGTCGTCAGACTGCGTGTACAGCTTGGACTCGGTCTGGATCCACTTCGGCGGCTCCTTCTTGGTCTTCAGGTAGGCGTCGAGAGCATCGAAGGCGGGGCCGGCCATGTTCGGCGTCAGTTCGACCGTCGCGTTTGCTTCGCCGGCAGCCATGGCCTTGAAGAGGTCCGGAACCGAATCGATGGATACGGTCAGGATATCCTTGCCCGGCTTCAGGCCGGCTTCCTTGATCGCCTGGATGGCGCCGACGGCCATGTCGTCGTTATGAGCGTAGAGCGCGCAGATATCCTTACCGCCGTTCTCAGCCTTCAGGAAGCTTTCCATGACTTCCTTGCCCTTGGCGCGGGTGAAGTCGCCCGTCTGGCTACGAACGATCTTCAGGTTGTCATGGCCCTTGATGGCTTCTTCGAAGCCCTTCTTGCGGGCAATCGCCGGCGAAGAACCGGTGGTGCCCTGGAGCTCGACGATGTTGCACTTCTTATCGCCGACGGTCTTCACAAGCCAGTCGCCGGCAACCTTGCCTTCGTGGATCTGGTCCGAGGTAACGGCGGTCAGATAGAGATCCTTCGGTGCGTTGATCGTGCGGTCAAGCAGGATGACCGGGATCTTGGCTTCCTTTGCTTCCTTCAGAACGGCGTCCCAGCCCGTTTCAACAACGGGAGCCAGCAGAATCGCATCGACACCCTGTGCGATGAAAGAGCGAATTGCCTTGATCTGGTTTTCCTGCTTCTGTTGCGCATCGGCGAATTTGAGATCGATCCCGCGCTTCTCAGCTTGCTGCTTGGTAACGGTCGTTTCCGCCGCACGCCAGCCAGATTCCGAGCCGATTTGCGAAAAGCCGACAACCAAATTCTTTGCCGACGCAGACGTAAACATGCAAGCAGCAAGAATCGTGGCACTCACCAGTGCAGTCTTCAATTTCATGATGTCCTCCCAATTGGCCGTCTCTTACGGCCAGTGGCAAAAAATCATATAGTAATACTTTTGTAAATCGACATTGTGTGATGCACTGCAACAAAAAAGGGCGCTCGGGGCGCCCTTTTTCAACCGTCTCAAATTTAGAGGCTTACTTTGCGGCAGGAAGCTTATCGTCGACGCCTTCGATGTAGAAATTCATGCCGAGCAGCGTAGCGTCATCGGCCTTTTCGCCAGCCTTCAGCCAAGGCGTTCCGTCCTGCTTGTTGATCGGGCCCGTGAAGGGAGCGAGTTCGCCGGACTTGATCTTGGCTTCAGTTTCCTGAGCCATCTTCTTCACGTCGTCAGGCATGTTGGTGTAGTCCGACATCTTCAAGATGCCGTCCTTCAGGCCGTCCCAGTTCTGTTCGGCCTTCCAGGTGCCGTCGAGCAGCGCATGGACGCGCTTGGAGTAGTAGTTACCCCAGGTGTCGACGACAGCGGTCAACTGCGCGTGCGGGCCGGAGGCGATCATGTCGGAGGCCTGACCGAAGGCATGGATGCCGCGTTCCTCGGCCACCTGCATCGGCGCGGTGGTGTCGGTATGCTGGGTCAGGATATCGACGCCCTGGTCGACCATCGCCTTGGCAGCATCGGCTTCCTTGCCTGGGTCGAACCAGGTGTTGACCCAGATGACCTTGAGCTTGAAGCTCGGATCGACCGAACGCGCGCCCTGCTCGAAGGAGTTGATGCCCATCACCACTTCCGGAATCGGGAAGGAAGCAATGTAGGCGGCACCGTGATTCTTCGACATCTTGGCGGCGATCTGCCCCAGGATGTAGCGGCCTTCATAGAAGCGCGAGTTGTAGGTGGCGAGATTCGGGCCGCTCTTGAAGCCGGTCGCATGCTCGAACTTCACCTTAGGGAACTTCGCGGCGACCTTGACGGTGGCATCCATGAAGCCGAACGACGTGGAAAAGATCAGCGAGCAGCCGGAACGAGCGAGGCGCTCGATGGCGCGTTCGGCGTCCGGGCCTTCCGGAACATTTTCGAGATAGGGCGTATCGATCTTGTTGCCGAACTCCTTCTGGACCTGCTGACGGCCGAGATCGTGCGCCTGCGAATAACCGCCATCCGTGTGCGAGCCGACATAGACAAAGCAGACCTTGGTCGGTGCCGCTTCGGCCGCGGCAGCGAAGCCGATAATGGCGGCGGCCGTGGTGGCGAGTGTGAGTGCTAGTTTCTTCATGGTTACCCCTGCTGGTTTGACATAACTTACGAAATCCGTCCGGTTGTTGTTCTTAGCGCTCCGGAACGAAGGCCTTGCCGAGCGACGCTGGCGTATTGATCAAGGTCGCGCGGCGATTTTGAGAGATGATGACGAGAACCACTATAGTCGACGCATAGGGCAGCATCGACAGGAATTGTGCGGGAATGCCAACCCCGAAGCCCTGCGCATGAAATTGCAGGATCGTCACCGCCCCGAAGAGATAGCCGCCGGCCATGACGCGCATTGGCCGCCACGACGCGAAGACAACGAGAGCCAGCGTCACCCAGCCCCGGCCGGCCGACATGTTCTCAACCCATTGCGGCGTGTAGACCAGCGACAATTGCGCGCCGGCGAGGCCTGCGCAGGCGCCGCCGAACATGACGGCCAGATAGCGCGTGCGGATGACATTGATGCCGAGGGCATGCGCCGAGCCATGACTGTCGCCGATGGCGCGTAGCTTCAGGCCGGTCCGGCTGCGGAAGAGGAACCAATTGACGCCGATCAGCAGCGCGATCGAGAGATAGAAAGTCAGGTCCTGCTTGAAGAGCACCGGCCCGATGAGCGGAATATCGGACAGGAACGGAAAGACGATTTCCCGCAACTGCACGCCGGGCACGCTGACATAACCTTCACCGATCATGCCGGAGAGACCGAGGCCGAGGATAGTGAGCGCCAGACCCGTCGCCACCTGATTGGTCACCAGCGTCAACGTCAGGAACCCGAACAGCAGCGAAAACAGCGCACCGCCGACAATGCCGGTGATGAGGCCCACATAGGGTGATCCGCTCATCTGCGCGCCGACGAAAGCGGCGACAGCACCCATGATCATCATGCCTTCGACGCCGAGATTGAGCACGCCGGAGCGTTCCACCACCAGTTCGCCGAGGCCGGCGATAACGAGCGGCGTCGAGGCGGTGATGATGGTCAGGAGAATCGCTTCAAAAACACTCATAGTCATGCCGCACCTCCCCGAACCCGCGACCAGACCAGCCGGATCTTATAATTGATCAGCGTATCGCAGGAGAGCACGAAGAAAAGCAACAGCCCCTGGAAGACGCTCGCCGCCTTGGCGGAGATGCCGGGTGACAATTGCGCCGCCTCGCCGCCAAGATAGGTAAGCGCCAGTACAAAGCCGGAGAGGATCGCGCCAAGCGGATTGAGACGCGCCAGGAAAGCAACGATGATGGCGGTAAAGCCGTAGCCAGGCGATATCGCCGGCTGCAGATGGCCGATCGAGCCCGAAACCTCGGAAATGCCGGCAAGACCTGCTAATGCACCGGAGAAGAGGAAGCCGAACCAGACCATTTTTCGCGAAGAGAATCCGGCGAAACGCCCTGCCCGTTCCGATTGGCCGAGAACGGTTATCTCGAAGCCCTTCAGCGTATATTTCATCATGAACCAGGCAAGGATCGCCGCGACGATGGCAAAGACGATACCCCAATGCGCCCGGCCGGAGTCCGCCCAGATCGCCGGCAGCACCCCCTCCGGCGGAAAATCGATGCTCTGCGGGAAATTATGGCCCTGTGGATCGCGCCATGGCCCGCGTGACAGCCAATCCAGGAAGAGCTGCGCGATATAAACGAGCATCAGGCTCGTCAGGATCTCGTTGGTATTGAAATGCGCCTTCAACAACGCCGGAATCGCGGCATAGAGCGCGCCGCCAATGGCACCTGCGATCAGCATCAGCGGCAGGACCATCGGTGAATGCCAATCGGTGTAGACGATCGGGATATACGAGCCGACGACCGCGCCGATGGTGAACTGGCCTTCGGCGCCGATGTTCCAGTTGTTGGAACGATAGCAGACACAAAGGCCGACGGCGATCATGATTAGTGGCCCGGCCTTGATGGCCAGTTCGTGCAGCGACCAGACTTCCAGCAGTGGCTCGACGAAGAAGGCGTCCAGCGCCTCCACGGGGTCCTTGCCGAGGACGGCGAACATGATGGTGCCGGCGATCAGCGCCAACGCGAGGGCAAGCAGCGGCGACAGGAAGCCGAACAGTTTCGAAGCCTGCGGGCGCCTTTCCAGTTCAATGCGCATGCATAGGCTCCGAATGCGTCTTTGATTCATGCAGGCCGCCCATCAGGAGGCCAATCTTTTCCCGCGTCAGCTCGCCCGCTGGATAGGCCTGCGACAGCCGCCCTTCGGAAATGACGGCGATGTCGGTGGCAACCTCGAATATTTCGTCGAGATCCTGGCTGATGACCAGCACGGCCGAGCCGTTGCGGGCAAGATCGACCAGTGCCTGACGAATATGGCTCGCGGCACCCGCATCGACACCCCAGGTCGGCTGATTGACGACCAGCACGGTCGGCTGTCGGTCAAGCTCTCGGCCAACGATGAACTTCTGGAGATTGCCGCCGGAGAGCGAGCCGGCAGTCGGGTCCTCGCCGCTCTTGCGCACGTCCATGGCTTCGGAAATGCGCTTGGTCGCCTGTTTGACCGCACCACGCCGAATCACTTTCAGGAAGCCGCCGCCAAGAAAAGCACGGCGGTCCGATTTGCTGCGGGCGAGCACCAGATTGTCCGATAGCTTCAGCCCCGAAACCGCCGCATGGCCATGACGTTCCTCCGGCACAAAGCCGGCACCTAACAGGCGGCGCGCGTTGATACCCTTGGTCCCGACCGCTTGGCCACGCACGAAGATCAAATTGTCCGATGGCACGGTGTGTTCACCGGAAACGATGTCGAACAGTTCGCCCTGCCCGTTTCCGGCAACGCCGGCGATCGCCAGAATCTCGCCGGCGCGTACCCGCAGCGAAACGTTCTTCAACGACATGGCAAAGGGCGTGCGGGCAGGCACCGAAAGACCGGCAATCTCGAGCTGGATGTCGCCCTTTTTACCAAGCCCTTCATGCTGCACGCTGGCAACATCGCTGCCGACCATCATACGAGCCAACGAGCCGGGCGTTTCCTGCCGTGGGTCGCAGGCACCGGTTACCTTGCCATGGCGCAGCACCGTGGCGCGGGAGCAGATGCGTTGCACCTCCTCCAGGCGGTGGCTGATATAGAGCACCGAACGGCCTTCGTCCCGGAGCCGGAAGAGCGTTTCGAACATACGATCGGCTTCCTGCGGGGTCAGCACGGAGGTCGGCTCGTCGAGGATGATCAGCTTCGGATTCTGCAGTAGCGCGCGGACGATTTCGATACGCTGGCGCTCGCCGACGGAAAGATCGGCCACATGCGCATGGGGATCGAGCGGCAGGCCATAGGCTCGCGATAGGCTGGCAGCCTCCTCGGCGATCTTGCCGATCGGGATGCTGTCATCAAGGGAAAGGGCAATATTTTCAGCGACCGTCAGCGCTTCGAACAACGAGAAATGCTGAAACACCATGCCGATGCCGAGCTTACGCGCTTCGCCAGGCGAACCAATGGAAACGGGTTGGCCTTGCCAGGCGATCTCGCCCTCGGTTGGCTCCAAAACGCCGAACAGCATCTTCACCAGAGTGGATTTGCCTGCGCCGTTCTCACCGAGCAAAGCGTGAATCTCGCCCGGTCGAATTTCCAGATCAATTCCATTACAGGCAGCAAAGCTACCGAACAGCTTCGTCAGCTTGCGAACCGACAATAACGCGCCGGTTGCCGGCACATCGAATGACGACACGTTCCCCTCATTTCCTTCCCACTGTCCTACCCTTTCGGATCTATGGGATCAGCAGCGTAGTTCCACTCGTTTTTCTTGTTTCCAGATCCGTGTGCGCGCGCCCCGCATCGCTCAACGGATAGGTCTGGTTGATATTGATACGCACTTTGCTGCCTTGCACAACAGCAAATAATGCTTTTGCGCTGGCTCTCATTTCCTCAGGGGTGGCGATATAGGCGAAAAGGCTTGGCCGCGTAGCAAAAAGCGAGCCCTTCTGATTAAGGATGGCAAGGTTAAAATTTTCAATCGGACCAGAGGATTGGCCGAAAGTCACCCACATGCCGCGCGGCTTCAGACAATCGAGGGAGTGCGGAAACGTATCACGGCCAACCGAGTCATAGACGACATCGACACCCTTGCCGCCGGTAATCTCGCGGACGCGGTCGACGAAGCTCTCGCTGCTGTAATCGATCACATGGTCATAGCCATGTTCCAGCGCCAGTTTCACCTTTTCAGGCGAGCCGGCGGTTCCGATCACCGTGGCGCCGAGCGCCTTTGCCCATTGTCCGGCAATCAATCCGACGCCACCGGCCGCAGCATGAAATAGCAGCACCGTTTCCGGACCGACCTTGAAGGTGCGGTTGAGAAGATATTCGGCCGTCATACCCTTCAGCATCATCGACGCCGCGGTCTCGAGCTCGATATCATCGGGTACCTTGACGATAAAACGCGTCTCGATATTGCGCTCGACGCTGTAGGCGCCATCGCTGCCGACATAGGCAACGCGATCGCCGACCGCGAAATCGCTGACACCCGGGCCTACGGCCGTTACCGTGCCGGCCGCTTCCTTGCCAAGCGGCAGCGGAAAATAGGGCGCCTTGTAAAGACCCGAACGGAAATAGACATCGATGAAATTCAATCCGATCGCAGCATGGCGGATCTGCACCTCGCCGGCGCCTGGCGGCGGCAGGTCGACCTCTTCCAGCTTCATGACCTCCGGACCGCCGTTTTCGTGAATGCGAATGGCGTGGGTCTTCTTCATGCTCATGTCTCGCAAATCCTACTGGCGTCCGAGGGACGGGAAAAACTGCAGCACGGCGCCGATGCAATAGAGATAGATGCCGGTAACGATAAACAAGATAACGGCCCATTCCGGCATGACGAAATGCATGAGCAATGAATACACTCCGAGCGCGGACCAAAGCAGGAATATGCCGAGATTGAGCGGCCGCAGCCGCTTGACCCGCACCGGATGCAGGAAATTGATCGGCAGGAATGTCAAAACAACCGAAACGCCGACCAGCACCATGGCAGTCACCGCGCTGGCGTCGATGACGAAGAGCGTAAAGACGATCATGTTCCAAACGACAGGGAATCCGGAGAAGAAATACTCCCCCGTCTTCATGCCCGTGTCGGCATAATAAATGGCACTGGATACGACGATCATGCCTGCGGCGACGAAGGACCAGGGCTCACCGATCATGCCCTTTTCGTAGAGCGCGAAGGCGGGCAGAAGCACATAGGTCACGTAGTCGATGATGTTATCCAGCGTGTCGCCGGACCAATTCGGTAAAACTTCCTTGACGCTGACCTTACGGGCGATCGGACCATCGATGCCATCGACAAGCAACGCCAGGCCGAGCCACCAGAACATATCGACAAAGCGATGTTCCGCCGCTGCAACAACGCCGAGAAAGGCAAGGAATGAGCCGGATGCCGTCAAGATATGTACGGAAAAGGCGCGGATTTCCGCGTAAGGCACCCGCTTGTAATTGAAGATTTTCATCCGCCCCGTTACTCGCCTGCTTATCTACCTGCCCCGGCAGGCGATTTTTCTTGCTAATATGCACCCTTTGCCCGGCGCTGCCAGCGCAAAAGCGTCCATGTACCATAGGCTAGCGCGAGTTCTTGTCATTTTCACCCGCTGCGATGTTTCATCCCATGGATTTCAACAGGCTAAGCGTCTATTTTCAGAAAGAAAGATAATTGAGGCATCGATATGAAGCAGGTTGAAGTGGCCGTCATCGGCGGCGGTCTGGCGGGCATGATCGCGGCGATCGCCTTGGCGCGCGGCGGACGAGCCGTTGCGCTCATAGCCCAGCCGCATAACAAGGCCGACCGGCGGACGACGGCGCTGATGGACCAATCGATTCGCTTCCTGGAGCGGTTGACGCTCTGGGACAGGATTGCGCCGTCCACCGCACCGCTGACCACGATGCAGATCATTGACGGCACCACACGGCTGCTGCGTGCGCCGACCGTCGCCTTCCGCGCCTCCGAAATCGGCCTCGACGCCTTCGGCTACAATATACCGAACGCCGCACTGCTCAGCGCTCTTAGCGAAGCCGCAAAGGCGGAAGGCAATATCACGCTTATCGAGACGGCGGCTTCTGAGGTGACTGTGCGCGACGATGGCGTCACCATCACTCTCGAAGACGGCGATATCGTTGAAACGGCTTTGGTCGTCGGTGCGGACGGGCGCAATTCGATGGTGCGGGAAACGGTGGGGATCAAGGTCAAGACGTGGTCTTATCCGCAATCGGCCATGGTGCTGAACTTTGCGCATTCGCTGCCGCATCAAAACATCTCTACCGAATTCCATACGGAAAGCGGGCCGTTCACCCAGGTCCCCCTGCCCGGCAATCGCTCGAGCCTCGTCTGGGTGCAAAAGCCGGCGGAAGCCGCCGCCAATGCTGAGAGATCGCTGGAAGACCTCGGGCGCCTCATCGAGGACCGTATGCAATCGATGCTCGGCAAGGTTACTGTCGAGGACAACGTCCAGGTCTGGCCGCTCTCCGGCATGACGGCCTATCGCTTCGGCAAAGGCCGCGCCGCGCTGATCGGCGAAGCCGCGCATGTTTTCCCGCCGATCGGCGCGCAAGGGCTGAACCTCAGCCTGCGCGATATCCTGACGCTCGTCGAAATTCTGGCGAGCCCCACAGGGCAGCCGATTTCAGCATCCGCCGGCGACAGTTTCGACCGCCGCCGCCGTGTCGATATCATCAGCCGGACGGCGAGCGTCGATCTGCTGAACCGTTCCCTGCTTTCGGATTTCCTGCCCGTCCAGATGTTGCGAGCAGCAGGGCTGCATGTCCTTTCAGCCATTCCGCCATTGCGCAACATCGTCATGCGCGAAGGCATCGAGCCAGGCGGCGGCTTGCGCGGTTTTCCGTCGATGCTACGGGAAAAGTTGCGCCGGTAAGGCACCGGACTTGATCAAATAAAGCACCAGCGAGACCGTCACCACCGAACAAGCGGTGGTGATCAGGATCGTCGCGGAGGCGCGCTCCTGCCAGACGCCATATTGCTGGCCGATGACGAAGACATTCGTCGCCGTTGGCAGAGCCGCGAGCAGCACCGCCGATTCGATCCAGATCGGATCGAAGCCGCCGACCGCCTGCAGCACGACATAGACGACCAACGGATGCAGAATGAGCTTGACCGGCACGATATAGCCGATCTCGGCCGGTATGCGTTTCAGCGGCCGCAGCGCCAATGTCACGCCCATGGCGAACAAGGCGCAGGGTGCGGCCGCCTGAGCGAGATAATCGACGAAGTGCTGGAAGGGAGCTGGCTGGCCGACCGAAAAGGCCGCGGCGGCAAAGCCGAGGGCCGTCGACAGGATGAAGGGATGCAGCAGCACCCTTCTCGCGATGTCGGCGGCAAGCCGCCATGGCGAACGTTTATCGCCGCCCTCGATTGCCATCAGCGCCGGCGCGACGATGAAATGCAGCGCATTTTCAAAGCAGACGATCAGCGCCACCGGTACGGCGGCCTTCTCGCCAAGCGCCAGCAACGCTAAGCCCGGCCCCATGTAGCCGATATTGCCGTAGGCACCGGCAAAGGCCTGGATCGTGCTATCGGCCAGCGAATTGCGACGCAGGAAGCATCCGACCAGGAACACCAGCAGAAAGATCAGATAGGTCGCGGCAATGTCGGTGGCGATGAAATCGACTCGCGTCAATTGTTCGATCGGCGTTTGCGAGACGAGCTTGAAGAAGAGGGCCGGCAACGCGGCGTAGATGATGAAGGTGTTGAGCCAGCCAAGCGCCTCAGCCGACTGTTTGGTGATGCGCGCGGCAATATAACCGACCAAGATCAAGCCGAAGAACGGCAGCAACAGACCGACAATGTCAGCCATCGGGCACATCCATTTTGGCGATTGGAGACAGGACGGGAGTTGCTTAGCCGATTTGCATCAGGATTGGAAAGGTTTGCTGAAACCAGATCGCCATGTCGCTGACATAGCCAAATATGAACGCCAGGCCGGTCAGCACGAGCAGCCCGCCCATAACCTTCTCAACCGTGCCAAGATGGCGGCGGAAGCGGACAAGAAAGCTCATGAAGGCGCCCGAAAAACCGGCGGCGATCCAGAAGGGGATGGCAAGGCCGAGCGAATAGATGGCGAGCAGCCCGGCGCCGGCGCCGATCGTCTCCCGCGAAGCCGCAACGCCGAGGATTGCCCCGAGCACCGGGCCGATGCAGGGCGTCCAGCCGAAGGCAAAGGCGAGGCCCATGATATAAGCACCCGTCAGCGTCGCCGGTTTGCCGCCCCCTTGGAAACGGGCCTCGCGAGCAAGAATGCCAAGCCGAAAAACGCCGAGGAAATTCAAGCCCATGACGACGATGATCAGGCCGCCTATTTTCGCCAGGATATCGAGATGCTGGCGTAGCAATATGCCGATCGAGGACGCACCGGCGCCAAGCGCAATGAACACGGTCGCAAAGCCGAGCGTGAAGAACAGCGCCGAAAACAGGACATTGCCACGAACGCTCGGCCCCGTCGCAATAGCCGCTCCACCACCGCGGAATTGCTCGACAGAAATGCCGGCCATATAGCAGAGATACGGTGGCACCAGCGGCAGGACGCAGGGCGAGAGAAACGAAAGCGCTCCGGCAAGCAAGGCGCTCAGAAGCGAGATATCGGCAAGCGACACGATAGACTCCGGCTATGTCATTCAGCCGTCTTACTAGCGTTGCCGGGGCCGGAACGCCAATCACCTTTTCGCGGGCGAAGCGGGCACAAGGCCGCACCCCTACCGAATAAAGATTGCTTCATATACTGCTAATATCCGAATTTACTCACAGCAACATTGACGTCATTTCTTCTAGCTCTCCAATGATTGCAAGGGAGCGTATCATGGCGGCTGTTGTTACAGAGCATTCCGAAACCTCCGTCGGCATGACGCCGGTGCACGATTCGTCGGCCACGGCCATGAGGCATAAAGAGGAAAGCGTTTTTCGCTTAAAGGCCGAGGGAAAGTCGATGGATTGCATCGCCCAAGAGGCAGGCGTCAGCCGATCGACCGTGACCAGAATCTTCCGCTATGTCGAACGAGCATCCGCCGGCTAGCAGACCGACAGGTGCGACGGCGCAGCAAATCGCTTGCCCGGTCGAGGCGGACACAGGTCGTTCTCATTCGGACATAGGGTAGACACGAAAACGGCTGAACAGGCCGGAGATAAAAGGCCCTGCCCTATAAACTGTCTGACTTTCCTGGATTTTTTGGTGAGAGCGATGGGATTCGAACCCATGACCTACTGATTAAAAGTCAGTTGCTCTACCGGCTGAGCTACGCTCTCCCTGTCCGCGGATGGTCACACCCCGGCTGGAAGTGCGCGGAACATATGCAGACGCCCTATTGCGGTCAACCCATAAAATCGCAGTTGCGGCGACGGACAATGCTTTTCCGCATGTCGACGTGGTGAAACCTGCCTGTCTCGATGCGCGACTTGGAAAGATCAGCGCATCAAGCAGTGGTTTCAAGCTGGAAAAAAGCAAGGATTGGTCGTTTTGATGATACGGAAGGGCATGATTCCTCAATTTAAGGATTATCTTATAGATTATTCTTGCCTTTTCGGGAGATTGCCGCAGACTTTTTGAGGGGCGACTACGCCTTTCTTATTCGAACGAATGACTCGGCGAGCGCCACGTCGGAATGTTACCACGGTTTTGATAGGATGTTTTTGAGCGAACACGGCATTATTGAATGCTAGTTGCCTGAATTCTTAAGATATCTGCCCGGTATCAGGTTTGGGCCGGCACTGGGGGTCGAGGGCGCCAATGAAGCAGAAATCCGAGCTCGATAAATGGTGCAAGGCACAGGAGCAATTTCTGCGTTTCCACCTGCATTGTCTGAAACAGGGCCGCATCCGCGTACATGTCGTGGAAAACAACCGGTTCATCGACACGACCGATGAAGTCGCCGAGGATTTGAGAAAACAGTTAGCCGATCTCAAAGCCTGTCTCGGCGCCCCGGAACAACGGTAACATTTTTCCCCAATAATCGCGCTTTGCCAGCCAGCGGCTCTGTTCGCAACCCAAACGCAATTGTTTGCGGGCCGAATCGCTTTTGGTGTATATCAACTTTTATCAGTAACTTGCCGATTCCTTGAGGAGGATATTTATGGAAGACGCACACGTCGGTTGGATCGCAGCGATCATTATTGGCGGCTTCGCCGGCTGGCTCGCCGAAAAGCTCATGGAAAGCAACATGGGCGTTATCATGAACATCATCCTCGGCATCGTCGGGGCAATTGTTGCTAGCTGGCTCCTTGGGGCCCTGCACATCGCATTGCCGTTCAACGCATGGCTCAACTATCTGATCACCGGCTTCATTGGTGCCTGCATCCTGATCTTCGTCGGTCGGTTGATCAGGCGATAGGCGCGCGCTGCGCGAGCAGAAAGCCGTCCGGACAGAGATGCTCAAAGGGAAGATGGGGATATCTCGTCTTCCCTTTTTTATTGTATTTATGTGACATTTTGCCTTTCACAACCCTTTTCAACCGCATCCGCAGCCCTAACTTTTGTTGGGTAGACGGAAGAGGAGGTTGGAAGCATGACCCAAAGCGCCAATCAGACGCCGGGCCGGAAAGTAATACGCGGTCGCCCCTACAGCATCGCCGAATTCGCACGAAAATATCGCCTCGACGACAAGGAAGCCAAGCGGCTGTTCGACAAGTTCGGACCGTCTTCGACGGAACTGGATTTGCTGATGGCTGCCAAGCGGAAGCCGCCGAGCCTATCCTCCGCAATCGGCTATTGACCCTATCTCACGGTCACGGGCTCCCCTCGCCCGGCCCTTGACCGTCCGATTCCACCAAATCAGAACTTTGACAGGTCCGGCAGGCGGGCTCGCAGCCGGCCGATCTCACCTGATATATCACCGTCGCTTGCCATCGCGACGACGCCATGGCAACTTGTGATATATCAATGGAATCGCCCGAGAATGCTGAATTCGCAAAGCCATCTTGCTTATCTCGCCCTTGAGCATCGGATCGTGACGTTGGCGCTGAAACCGGGTGCACTGGTCACGGAAAAGCAACTGATCGAATTGGCAGGCCATGGGCGCACGCCGGTGCGCGAGGCGATTCAGAAGCTGGCGTGGCAAGGGTTGATTCATGTAAGGCCGCGCGTCGGATTGCAGATCGCGGAGATTCGGCCGGGAGACCATATGCATGTGATGCAGGTCAGGCGCGAACTCGAACCGATCGCCGCATCGCTGGTCGCCAGCCATGCCACTGAGGAACAACGGGAACAGTTGCTTGAGTGCGCCCGGCTCATGAGTGATTGCGCCGCAACGCGCGATCTGCCTGGCTTCTTCGCTGCCGACAAGGCGTTCGATGAAATCCTTGAGGAGGCCTGTCCGAACGGCTTCATCACGGCCGCACTCGGACCCGTGCAGACGCATTCGCGCCGGCTCTGGTATTCGACCGCTACGCCCGATGGCATGGACCGGTCGATTGCGTTGCATGTCAGCGTCATCACGGCAATCCATCGGGGCGACAGCGATGATGCCCGCAAAGTGATGGCAACACTGATCGATTATCTCAGCGACAGATGAAAAAAGCGGCCTCGCTATCGAGACCGCCTTACCTATTCCGATATCCGAGAGCAGTTTCGCTTTTCACGAAAACGCGGAATTAGCCTATTTTGCAATCCCGGATGGAAAACTGCTTCGTATTTTTCGTTTAGCCGACGAAGGCGCGTTCGATGACGAATTCGGCCGGCTTGCTGTTGGCGCCTTCGTTGAGGCCTGCCTTCTCAAGCAGGTCCTTAGTGTCCTTCAGCATGGCCGAGGAACCGCAGATCATGCCGCGGTCGACCGCGGGATCCAACGTGGGAATGCCGAGATCGGTGAAGAGCTTGCCGTTTTCGATGAGATCGGTAATGCGGCCCTTGAAGGGAAACTCTTCGCGGGTGACGGTCGCATAGTGGCGCAGCTTGTCGCCGACGACTTCACTCAGGATTTCATCGTTGCTGATTTCCTCGACGAGGTCGAAGCCGTATTTCAGCTCTGCCACATCACGGGTTGTATGCGTGAGGATCACTTCCTCGAACTTCTCATAGGTCTCTGGATCGCGGATCAGGCTGGCGAAAGGCGCAATGCCGGTGCCGGTCGAGAACATATAGAGCCGCTTGCCCGGCGTCAGCGCGTCGAGCACCAGCGTGCCCGTCGGCTTCTTGCGCATCAGCACTTCGTCGCCCGGCTTGATGTTCTGTAGATGCGAGGTCAGCGGACCATCCGGCACCTTGATCGAGAAGAATTCAAGCTCATCGGCCCAGGCAGGGCTCGCGATCGAATAGGCGCGGTAAAGCGGCTTGCCGTCGACCATAAGGCCAATCATCGCGAACTCGCCCGAGCGGAAGCGGAAGCCCTGCGGCCGGGTCATCGTAAAGCGAAAGAGCCGGTCGGTATAATGCGTCACGCTCAGTACCTTCTCGGCAAAGACGCCGGCGGGCACTGCGGAAACAAAGTCTTCGGTCTTGGCGGGGGCGTTCATTCGGTCTCGGATCCCGTATTCGTCGTACACGTCATTCTTGGCAAGCTGCGTTTCGCGAGGCTGATATTATAATATAGCCCCGATTTAAAGGCATTCTATTCCATCACACGGCGCCGGCATAAAATATGCGTGTTCCGGTCAAGATTCACGCCATCATGTCAGCCATATATAGTCACTAGAATGCGGCAATCCGATGTATCTCGCATTGCCGCCACTCCTGGGGCTGAAAGCCGCATCAGGCCGTTTTGGCGGCCTGGCGGCGCCAGCTATAGGCTTGGCCGCCTTCGGAATGCCGGGCGGTCGGCTGATAGTGATGCGGAATGCCCGGCAGGCGCTGTTCCGAAAGCCGATTCAGCGCCGTCTCGTTGGTGACTGCGAAACTATCAATACCGACCCGCAACATCAATGGAACCTGGTCAATCAGCACATCGCCAACCGCACGCAGCTCGCTGGTGTAGCCGAGGCGCTGGCGCAGCAGCGAGGCGTGGCTGAAGGCGCGGCCATCGTTGAAAGCCGGAAACGCCACGGCGACGATCTCCAGGCGATCGAGATAGGGCTCCAGCCGGGTCACATCGTCAGCCGGCTTGATCAAGACGCCGAGGCCGATATCGTTGCTTTCCTCGGCCTTGGCAATCAGGGCATCGAGGCCGAGCAGCGGCTTCTGCTCTTCCGTCGCCTTCAGCTCATCGGTTTCGATGATCCAGGGATCGTTTGCGACAAAACCGGTTTCCCGCCAAATCTTCGTCATGGCCATCTCCTTACGCCGCTTCGGCCGCTGCCGAGCCGTAGAGCGCATCCTTGAAAGGCTGCGGTCCGACGCGACGATAGGCGGCGAGGAAGGTTTCGGAAGGCTCCAGACGCAGGCCGAGATAGGTATCGACGATCGTCTCGATCGCATCGGTCACCTTTTCCGGCTCGAAACCGCGGCCGATGATCTCACCGATCGAGGTATGCTCATCGCCGGAGCCGCCGAGCGTGATCTGATAGAGTTCCGCACCCTTCTTCTCGACGCCAAGCAGGCCGATATGGCCGACATGGTGGTGGCCGCAGGCATTGATGCAGCCCGAAATCTTGATCTTCAGCTCACCGATTTCGGCCTGACGCTCGGCCGAACCGAAGCGCCTGGAGATTTCCTGCGCAACCGGGATCGAACGAGCATTGGCGAGAGCGCAATAGTCGAGGCCGGGACAGGCGATAATGTCGGTGATCAGGCCGGCATTGGCGGTTTCGAGACCGGCGGCGACCAGGCCGCGATAGACGGCTTCGAGATCGGCCAGCGCCACATGCGGCAGGATCAGATTCTGCTCGTGGCTGACGCGGATTTCGTCGAAGGCATATTCTTCGGCGATATCGGCCACCACATCCATCTGCGCGTCCGAAGCATCGCCCGGAATACCGCCGATCGGCTTCAGCGAGATCGTCACCATGCCGTAATCGGGATTCTTGTGCGGCTGCACATTCTGCTGAACCCAGCGGGCAAAGGCCGGATCGGCCTTCTTCCAGTGGGCGAGGTTTTCCCAGCCTTCGGCGCGTTCCGGCAGAGCCGGAGGTGCGAAATAGGTCGCGATCGCCTGAACGTCGGCCTCAGGAAGCTTCAGTTCCGTGTCTTTCAGGTTTGCAAACTCGGCCTCGACCTGACGTGCCAATTCCGCAGCACCGGTTTCGTGCACGAGGATCTTGATGCGGGCCTTGTATTTGTTGTCGCGGCGGCCGTGCAGATTGTACACGCGCACGATGGCGGTCGTGTAGGACAGCAAGTCTTCTTCCGGCAAGAACTCGCGGATCAGCTTGGCGACCATCGGCGTGCGGCCCTGCCCGCCACCGACATAGACGGCAAAGCCGATCTCGCCCTTGTCGTTTTTCTTCAGATGCAGGCCGATATCATGCACCTGGATGGCGGCACGGTCGCGCTCGGCGCCGGTGACAGCAATCTTGAACTTGCGCGGCAGGAAGGAGAATTCCGGGTGAACGGAGGACCACTGCCGCAGGATTTCCGCATAGGGACGCGGGTCGGCGACTTCATCGGCGGCGGCACCGGCAAAATGGTCGGCCGTGACGTTACGAATGCAATTGCCTGACGTCTGGATGGCGTGCATCTCGACGGAAGCAAGCTCAGCAAGCACATCGGGTATATCGGACAGCTTCGGCCAGTTGAACTGCAGGTTCTGGCGGGTGGTGAAATGGCCGTAACCGCGGTCATAGGTGCGCCCGATATGCGCGAGCATCCGCACCTGGCGCGAGCTCAGCGTGCCATAGGGAATGGCAATGCGCAGCATGTAAGCATGGAGCTGCAGATAGACACCATTCATCAAACGCAGCGGCTTGAACGCATCTTCCGACAGCTCACCCGAAAGGCGCCGCTGCACCTGATCGCGGAACTGCGAAACCCGTTCCGCAACAAAGGCGTGGTCAAATTCGTCGTAGCGATACATGATTTCCTCAGACTGCAATGAATTCCGGATCGGCCGCGGCATAACCCGGCGCGTATTCCATCGTGGGACCTTCGGCGCGGATGCGCTCACGCAGGCGCAGCGGCCAGAGCTTGCCGGCGGTTTCCTGAACTTCAATCAGGTTGACGTCGACGACCTTGTTATCGGCATAAGCCTGCTTGCCGATCGCCTCGAGCGCGGCATCCGCCTCGGCATGACGAGCGACGAGCGCCTCCTGCAGCGAGGTTGCCCACTCACCATTGGCATCCAACCAGACGGCAATGCCATCGGTCAGCCGGTTTGCGGTCAAAACCTTGTCGACCATGGATCAGCTCCTTGCAAATTCTTGAGCGGCGGTCTCCTGGCGGACCAGCGGCTCGGACTGTTCGAAATTGGCGCCGGCGACAGCGTCGCCGATGATGACCATGACCGGACCGCCGAGTTCATCGCGATGCTCCAGGTCCGGCAGATCTTTCAAGGTGCCGTGCATCAGGCGACGGTCGCGGCGGCTGGCGTTCTCGATGACGGCGACGGTGGTCTCCGGCGGAAGCCCGGCTTCCATCAGACGACCGGCCACGGAAGCGGCGACCGTGCGGCCCATATAGACAGCGATGGTCGCGCCGGATACGGCGAGGCTCGCCCAATCCGGCAGGACGTTGCCGGTCAGGTCGTGACCGGTGGTGAAGACCAGCGACGAGGCGACGCCGCGCAGCGTCAACGGCAGCTCGAAATCGGCAGCCGCAGCAAAAGCCGAGGTGATACCGGGAACGATCTCATAGGTAACGCCAGCAGCGCGGAGGGCAGCCATTTCCTCAGCCGCCCTGCCGTAGACCAGCGGATCGCCGGACTTCAGCCGCACGACGCGCTTGCCGTCCTGACCAAGCTGCACCAGCAGATCATTGATCTCTTCCTGGGATTTCGTGTGGCAGCCCTTGCGTTTGCCGACGGAAAGACGCTCGGCGTCACGGCGGCCCATATCGACGATCGCCTGTGGGACGAGCGCGTCATAGACGATGACATCGGCTTCCATCATCACGCGTTGAGCGCGCAGCGTCAGCAAATCTTCCGCGCCAGGACCGGCACCTACCAGCCACACATGACCCTCGACCTTGTGCATAGAGTGCAGCAAGCTGTCGGCGGCACGTTCGGCTTGCAGCAGATGACCGGCGCTGACGGCGTCAGCAACAGGGCCGGAAAAGAAGCGGCGCCAGAAGACGCGGCGGGCGACGCCACGCGGCACCAGGCGTTCGACGGATTTGCGATAGCTCGTCGCCAGTTCTGCGAGCTTGCCAAGCGAAGGCGACAGCAATTGATCGATCTGCGCGCGGATCATCTGCGCCAGCACGGGGCCGGCGCCTTCGGTGCCGATAGCGACAGCGACCGGGGCGCGATTGACCAGCGCCGGCGTGTAGAAATCGCAATAGTCAGGCTGATCGACGGCGTTTGCCGGAATTCTTGCGGCGCGGGCAGCGTCAACGATGGCGCGGTCGGCTTCGGCATCACCGGTGGCGGCGAACACCAGGGCAGCGCCCTCCACCTGATCGGGCGAAAAAGCCGTTCGCACGGTCTCGATGCGATTGGCGATCAGGAAGGAATGATAATCGGCTTCCGGCGTTTGCGCGTAGGCGACGATCTTCGCCTGCGTATTCATCAGCAACCGCGTCTTGGCAAAGGCTTCATCACCATTGCCGAACACAGCCGCGATCCTTCCTTCCACGCGAAAGAAGGCGGGAAACACCGAAAGCTGTTGAGTCCTGGGAGGCATCATTATTCCACTTCGAGATTGCCCGAATATCACCTTACCGGCCAGGAGATTGAAGAAACAGAAATTCTAATGCTCCGCCGAGTCCGTATTCTTTTGCTCGACATCTCTCCGATTTGAGCAAAACTCACCAGTCAGTCAGAATAGCATAAATACAGGAAATCCATAGACTTTTAGGACTTCTTGCTATCAAGGACATTCCTATTGCCTGTGGCAAATGGAGTCCATACGTCATTTGCGCATTCCGCCGTGCCGGCAATGCCGTTAAGATGAAGAAAATATCTCGGAGTGTTCCGTTTGTCCGCCAACACCATCGCCGCCCGCCTCCTCGATGTCATGGAACACGATATCCTGCCGCTGACGCAAAGGGGCGTTGCCGCCGGAAACAAGGTTTTCGGCGCGGCGATCCTGCGTAAATCCGACTTGTCGCTGGTCATTGCCGAAACGAACAACGAGCTCGAAAATCCGCTTTGGCATGGCGAAGTACATGCGTTGAAGCGCTTCTACGAACTCGGCGAGAAGCCTGCGACCAAGGAGCTGATCTTCCTCTCCACGCACGAGCCCTGCACCATGTGCATGTCGGCCATCACCTGGGCCGGCTTCGATAATTTCTACTATTTCTTCAGCCATGAGGATTCCCGCGACGCTTTCGCGATCCCGCATGACCTGAAAATCCTGAAAGAGGTCTTCGGGCTGGAACCGGGCGGCTATCGCCGGCAGAACGCCTTCTGGAACAGCTTTGCGGTCGCCGATCTCGTCGAAACGGAAGCGGACCCGCTGAAGGCGGCGCTCAAGGAACAGACGGCGCGCATCAAGGCCGCCTATGCCGCGCTCTCCAATCGCTACCAGGCGACCAAGAGCGACAACGACATTCCACTAAACTGAAATAGACAAGACCATAGAGGCCACGATGGAAGCATCGCGAGACATATCCCGCCTGATCGAAATCATGGCGGCACTGCGCAACCCCGAGACCGGTTGCCCGTGGGACATCGTCCAGACCTTCGAGACCATCAAGCCCTATACGATCGAGGAAGCCTACGAGGTTTCCGATGCGATCGAACGCAGGGATATGGACGATCTTTGCGAAGAGCTCGGCGATCTCCTGCTGCAGGTCGTTTTCCATGCTCGCATGGCTGAGGAAGCGGGCGAATTCTCCTTCGGCGATGTAGTGGAAGCCATTACCCGCAAGATGATCCGCAGGCATCCGCATGTCTTCGCTGTCTCCGGCGCCGATACGCCCGACGCGGTGAAAGTGCAGTGGGAAGAGATCAAGGCGCAAGAGAAGCGCGAGCGCGCCGAGCGCCGGGCACGCCGGGGAATCTCCGAGGATTTCAAAACCGGTTTTCTCGGTTCGGTGCAACGCACATTCCCCGCTTTGACCGAGGCGCTGAAATTGCAAGAACGCGCCGCCAAGGTCGGCTTCGACTGGTCAGCGCCCGAGCCGATCCTCGACAAGATCGAGGAGGAAATCGACGAATTGCGGGTGGCACTTGCAAGCGGCGACAAGGCCAAGGTCAGCGACGAACTGGGCGACCTGATCTTCGCCGTCGTCAACATCGGCCGGCATGTGAACGCGGAGCCCGAGCAGGCATTGCGGGGCACGAACACGAAATTCCGCCGCCGTTTCAATCACATCGAAACGACACTCGCCGCCGAAGGGGAAACTCTCGACGGCGCTTCTCTGGAGCGGATGGAAGATATCTGGCAGGCGGCGAAGGCGATCGAGCGTCAGCTCGCTGAATAGAGCAAATCCAGCGCGAAGCGGTTTTCCGTCCGGAATTGCGGAAAAAACAAAGGGATAGAGCGGTTCTTCTGTGAAAAGTTGAACCACTCTAGGACGTCTATTCCCAATCCTCGCGCTGCGGCTTCGGACCATTGCCCATGCGCCGCTCCAACTCCGCCGCTTCCGTCTCGGTCAAGCGCAAATCCAAGGTGACGGTGCCGTCCTCGTTGTCTTCGCGGCCATCGACGATGGCGTAATTGTAGAGCCACGGCAACAATGCCAGCTTGTCGAGGGGCAGCGTGATCGTCGTCTCGGTCAGGACACCGGAGAGCCGGCGGCTGATTTCGTTCATCAGGCGATCGACGCCCTCGCCGCTCCTTGCCGAGACCGCGATGACGTTTTCAGCGGTCGATGCCTTCTGGACGATGGCATCATGCGCCTCCGGCTCCAGTCGGTCGATCTTGTTCCAGACTTCGAGGATGCGCTCCGCCCCTTCCGCCTCGCCGATGCCGAGATCGCCGAGGATTCGCATGACATCGGCGCTCTGCGCCGGATTGTCATCATCGGAGAGATCGCGCACATGCAGGATCAGGTCGGCTTCCAGGACTTCTTCCAACGTGGCGCGGAAAGCGGCCACCAGATGGGTCGGCAGGTCGGAAATGAAGCCGACGGTATCGGAAAGGATCACGGTGCGGCCATGCGGCAGCTTCATGCGCCGCAGCGTCGGATCGAGCGTCGCAAACAGCATGTCCTCGGCCAGGACACCAGCACCGGTAATCCGGTTGAACAGCGTCGACTTGCCGGCATTGGTGTAGCCCACCAATGCCACGATCGGATGCGGCACCTTCTTGCGCTTGGCACGGTGAAGCTGGCGGGTGCGCACCACCTGCTCCAGCTCGCGCTCGAGCCGGATGATCCGCTCCTGCAGCATGCGCCGGTCGGCTTCGATCTGTGTTTCACCGGGGCCGCCCATGAAGCCCGCACCGCCGCGCTGGCGCTCAAGGTGGGTCCAGCTTCGAACCAGCCGGCCCTTCTGGTAGTTCAAATGCGCAAGATCGACCTGCAGCGTGCCTTCCTTGGTGGAGGCGCGGCGGCCGAAGATTTCAAGAATCAGACCCGTGCGGTCGATGACCTTGGCGTTCCATTCCTTCTCGAGATTGCGCTGCTGCACCGGCGTCAGCGGATGATCGACGATCACCAAGCCGGCATCGAATTCGTCGAGTAGCGCGCGGATTTCCTCGATCTTGCCGGTGCCGAGAAGTGTCGCCGGACGCGGATCGCTGATCGGCACGATCGAGCCATTGACGACGTTCAAGTCGATGGCGAGTGCCAGACCCTTGGCTTCTTCGAGCCGGCTTTCGGGGGAACGGATGGTCGTCGCCCCATCCGCCTGCGCGGAGCGCGACGCGCGCGCCTGCTTCAGGACGGGCACAATGACGACAGCATGCGTGTCATCCCGATGCTTCGCAGTTTCCGGGATGATGGAATCGTTTTTCGTATCGCGTGTCGTGATAACGGCAAATCCTAGTTAGGATGCGACTTCTTCGCTTTCGAACATCTGCATCGGTTGGCCAGGCATGATCGTCGAGATCGCATGCTTATAGACGAGCTGTGAATGGCCGTCTCGGCGCAGCAGGACGCAGAAATTATCGAAGGACGTAACAACGCCCGTGAGCTTTACGCCATTGATCAAAAAGATTGTGAGTGAAATCTTTTGCTTGCGAACAGTATTGAGAAATAGGTCCTGCAAGTTTTGAGAACGTTCCGCCATCGCGCCGCTTCTTTCTTTTTTGCCAGCCTAAGCCGGTGAAATATCAAGATATACTGAGACCCCGGAAAGGAGATACCCTCACTCTCTCCTCTCCAGCGAATGTTGGTATCAAATCGCAGTCTTTTCCGCAACGTCGAAAAAGGCTTCGCGAATTTTCTGCGAAACGCTCCCGGGATGACCGTTGGCGATCGTCTGGCCGTCGATGGCAACCACCGGAAAACAAATGCTGGTGGCGGCCGTAATGAACACTTCGCGCGCCGCCATCATCTCCTCGACGGAGAAGAAACGCTCGACAACGGTGACCTCCAGTTTCGCGGCGACATCCATCAGCGTCGTGCGCGTGATGCCGCGCAGGATGCCGTGCTCCGCCGGGCGTGTGACCAGGTTGCCATCCGTATCGACGATCCAGACGTTGGTCGCAGCCCCCTCCTTCACCATACTATTATGATCGATATAGATCGCTTCCTGTGCGCCGGCTTCCTTGGCCTGCTGGCGAGCCAGCGCATTCGGCAGAAGCCCGACAGACTTGATGTCGACCCGATCCCATCGATTGTCGCGCACGGTGATCGCCTTGATGCCATTGGCATTTTTCTTGGCGATGACGGACGGATCGGTGCTCTTGGCGGTGACCACGATCGAGGACGGCGTGCCTTCGGCCGGGAAGACATGATCACGGCGGGCGACGCCGCGCGTCACCTGCAGATAGAACAGGCCGTTGCGGACGTGATTGCGGCGCAGCGTCTCGCGAATCACATGGATCAGCGCCGCGCGGCTCATCGGCCAGGCGATGCGCAGTTCGCCGAGTGAGCGGTTGAGACGGTCGAGATGGCGGCTCAGATCGACGATCAAGCCGTGACGGACCTCGCAGACCTCGTAGACACCATCGGCAAATTGATAACCGCGATCCTCGACATGGACCATTGCATCGCTGTGGTTGACGTAACGGCCGTTCACATAAGCTATTCTCGGCATGGCGGACCCTGATCAGAATTTCATAAGAATATGAGAGGGTTGCGGGGCAGATCGGAACTGCCGCGCAAAGGATTTCAGACGCCGAGCGACTTCAGCTTGCGGTGCAGCGCGGAGCGTTCCATGCCGACGAACTCGGCGGTGCGCGAAATATTGCCGCCGAAGCGGTTGATCTGCGCGATCAGATAGTCGCGCTCGAACATTTCGCGGGCTTCGCGCAGCGGCAACGTCATGATGTGATAGTCGTTCTTAGCGGATACCTTCGGCAACATGTCGCCGAGATCGGTCGGCAGCATCTCCGCGGTGATCGGCGTCTCCGGGCCATCGGTGCGCGCGAGAATCATCAGGCGCTCGATATTGTTGCGAAGCTGGCGGATATTGCCCGGCCAATCATGCGCCTGCAGCACCGCCATGGCGTCGTCGCCGATGCGGCGCGAGCGGATGCCAGCCTGCTCGGAAATCTGGCGCATCAATTGGTCGACGAGGAATGGAATATCCTCGCGCCGCTCGGCGAGCGCCGGCACACGCACAGGCACCACAGCGAGGCGGTGATAGAGATCTTCGCGGAACAGGCTTTCGGCGATCCGGCTTTCCAGATTGTAGGCGGTCGACGATATGATGCGCACATCGACTTTCACGCGCTTCGAGCCACCAACGCGCTCGAACTGCTGATCGACCAGCACGCGCAGGATCTTGTTCTGCGTCTCGCGCGGCATCTCGCCGACTTCATCGAGATAGAGAATGCCGCGATGCGCCTCTTCCAGAGCGCCGATCTTGCGCGGCTGGCCCGGCGACCCTTCGGTGCCGAAGAGGGCGATTTCCATCCGTTCGGGGGTGATTGTTGCGGCGTTCAGCGCGACGAAAGGACCGTTGGCGCGCGTCGACTTCTTGTGGATCATGCGGGCCACAAGTTCCTTGCCGGAACCAGAGGGGCCGAAGATCATCACGCGACTGTTGGTCGGGGAGACCTTGTCGATGGTCTGGCGAAGCTGCGAAACGGCAACCGATGTGCCGATCAGCTCGACGGCGTCGCCGGTGCGGCGCTTCAGCTCGGAGACCTCGCGCTTCAGCTTGGAGTTTTCCAGCGCCCGTTCGGCGATCAAGATCAGCCGGTCGGCCTTGAACGGCTTCTCGATGAAATCGAATGCGCCGCGCTTGATGGCGGAGACGGCAGTTTCGATGTTACCGTGGCCAGAGATCATCACCACCGGCAGTTCCGGATGGCGCGTCTTGATCTCATCCAGCAACGACAGGCCGTCGAGCTTGCTGCCCTGCATCCAGATATCGAGGAAGATCAGCCGCGGTGCTCGATCGGAGATCGCCGCCAAAGCGCTGTCGCTGTCGAACGCGGTGCGAGTCTCATGTCCTTCATCCGAAAGAATTCCCGAAACGATTTCGCGAATATCTTCCTCATCATCCACCACGAGAATATCAGATGCCATATACGCTTTCCTTGTCACTTGCTGTCGGGGCGACGGAGGCCTGCTCACGGCGTGGCAAATGCACGCGGATCATGGCACCCCTGCCCTGGTCGAAATCGGCGGGAGCATCGTGCAGTTCTAGCTGCCCGCCATGGTCTTCAATGATCTTCTTGACGATCGCGAGCCCAAGGCCCGTCCCCTTCTCGCGCATCGTCATGTAAGGTTCGAGAATGCTGTGCCGGTTCTCGACCGGCAGGCCGCGGCCATTGTCGATGACGTCGACCGTAAAGCGGTCGCGCTCGGCATCCAGGAATGAACGTACGAGGACTTTAGGCTCCTCGCGGGTCTCGCCGCTCGGCACGCCTTCGATCGCCTCCACGGCGTTCTTGATAAGATTTCCGAACGCTTGGCCCAGCATGCGCGTGTCAAACATGCCTTCCAGGCGCTCCTCGCCGAGTTCGCGTTCGAACTTGACGTGGTTATTGCCCATTTCGCGCAGGAACACGGCGTCACGCAGGATGTCGCGCAGGTCGCTCGGTTCCATCGTCGGCTTCGGCATGCGGGCGAAGGAGGAGAATTCATCGACCATGCGGCCGATATCGCCCACCTGGCGGATGATCGTGTCGGTGCATTGATCGAAGACCGGACGATCGGCCTCGGCGATGTTCTTGCCGAAGCGGCGGCGGATTCGCTCGGCGGAAAGCTGGATCGGCGTCAGCGGGTTCTTGATCTCATGGGCGATGCGACGTGCAACGTCGGCCCAAGCGGTCGAGCGCTGGGCAATGACCAGATCGGTGATGTCGTCGAGCGTGATAACGTAGGATTCATTCGAATCGCGCGACTCCTCGCGCGTCACCTGAACGCTCAGCGTCCGCACCGTGCCGCCACGCACCAGGCTGATCTGCTTGCGGAAGTCGTTGCGATGCCGGGTCGTCGCTTCCGTCACGACCTGCTCGACCTCTGGGGCTATATCGGCCAGGTTCTTGCCGACAAGTTCATCGCTCTTCAGGGTCAGCAGCTCTTCGGCGGATGTGTTGGCAATGGTGATGCGCCGGTCGTGCTCGACGCCGATCACGGCCGCGGTCACACCGGAGAGCACCGCTTCGATGAAGCGACGGCGGTCATCCACCTCGTCCTTGGCTTCGAGGATCTCGTCACGCTGCGTGCGTATCTCCGAGATCATCTTGTTGAAGGTGCGCGACAGGCTGCCGACGTCGCCATCGGCCGCGCGCACCGGCACCAGCACGTTCATGTTGCCGGACGCGACATTGTCGGCGGCGCTGATCAAAAGCCGGATCGGCCGAACGATGCGGTCCGCAACCGCGATTGCGGTCCAGATCGCCGCCAGAAGCACGATCAACGCAAAGCCGATGTAGAGCACCGCAAAGGCGATCTGCAGGGACATGCGCCCCTCTTCCATCGCCTTGTATTCGGCCGTGTTGTCTTCGACCATGCGCATGGCGTTCATGACGCGCGGATCGACGGCCCGGACAGTGTAGAGGAAGGAACCGGGAATCTCGTCCAGTTTGATGATGGCACCGACGAGATTGGTCACCCCAGGCGGGATGAGGGTCGGCTGGCCGTCGGCGGAGGCTTCGAGCGCATCCTTCGGAATTGCCGGCAGCGGACGCTCGGTCTTGATGTCGGCCTGAACAATCGCGCTGCCGTCACGACGCACCAGGAAAGCGCCGAGCAAGCCGCGGCCCTTGGCCTGCCTGGTCATCAGATCGGCAAAACCGGTGCGATCGAGACTGTAGAGCGTGCGATTGCGCTCCAGATCGTTCGCCATGGAAACGGTCTGGCCCTGCAGGTAGCTGGCATTCTCCATCAGATAGGCCTGAGCGACATTCTGCGAGGAGCTGATGATCTGCTGCGTGCGCAGCGCAAACCAGCGATCGAGGCCGACATTCAGCGTCAAACTGGCGACGATGGCCACGAGGATCGCCGGGGTGATGGCGACGATAGAAAAGAGAACGACGATGCGGATATGCAGGCGCGCCGCCGCGCGGCCGCGGCTGCGGGCTTTCACAAGGCGTGCGACTTCACGCGCGATCAGGGCGATCAGACCTAGAACGAACAGGCCGTTGATGACGACGGAAGTGAAGACGACGGATGATGTGGGGGCGACCGGTGTCAGCCCCAGGAGCATCAGAAGCGTGGCGATCGCGCACAAAAGCGCGCCGCCGGCCAAGATCAGGCCAGGAAGGGCGAAGGATGCACGACGGTCCGTCACCTTGACGACCGCCTCGTCGCTCGTTGTCGGCGACCCCGCGTCCTGCTTCATTCCCATCGTCTCCGGGCGCGGGCGGCGGTCGGCGCCCTGGCCAAAATTGCAATCGCACTGCTTTGGCGGCGGCAAGAGCGACAGGCAAAGGAGGAACCGTCATTCGGCTTCGTATCTGATGCGAAACCTCCGTTTCAAATCATTCGAATAATGAGCTGAAACTAATAAACAATTTCCCCTTGCACAGGAACACACTCGACGAATCGCCACCGCAAAAACTGTGAACCGGCTGCGTGACCTTTAAGCAACGCATTGTGGCGAAAATGCAACGCATCCAATCACATTGTCAAGCCGTGCGGGAGCTCCGATAGACGGAAACACCCAGCTCTCTGATCTTTTTGCGCAATGTATTGCGGTTAAGGCCAAGCAGATCGGCGGCTTTGATCTGATTGCCGCGGGTCGCGGTCAGTGCGGCAAGGATCAGCGGATATTCCATTTCGGTGAGAACGCGATCATAGAGCCCCGGCGGTGGCAGATTGTCGCCGAAGCTCGAGAAATAAGTACGCATGTTCTCTTCGACCGCCTGAGCGATGGTCATGTTGCCGGTGCGGACCGGGCCTTTTTCGATCGGGCTATCGGGCACGTCGGCGCGCAATTCCGAATCGATGATCTCGCGGGTGATGACATCCTGCGGATAGAGCGCCATCAGGCGGCGGATGAGGTTTTCCAGCTCGCGCACGTTGCCCGGCCAGGGATAGGATTTCATGAGTTCCAGGGCTTCCTGGTCGAAGCGCTTCGAGCCCAGTCCTTCCTTTTCCGCCTGCTGCACGAAATGACGGACGAGATCGGGAATATCCTCGGCGCGGTCACGCAGCGGCGGCAGGCGCAGCGGCACGACGTTGAGGCGATAATAGAGATCTTCGCGGAAGAGGCCTTGATTGATCGCCTGCTTCAAATCCTTGTTGGTGGCGGCAACGATGCGGACGTCAGTGCGGATCGGCGTGCGGCCGCCGACGGTCGTATATTCGCCCTGCTGCAGGACGCGTAGCAGACGGGTCTGGGCGTCCATCGGCATGTCGCCGATTTCGTCGAGAAACAGCGTGCCGCCCTCGGCCTGCTCGAAGCGACCGGTCGAGCGCGTCTGCGCACCGGTGAAGGCGCCCTTCTCATGGCCGAACAATTCGGATTCGATCAGGTCACGCGGGATTGCCGCCATGTTGATGGCGACGAAGGGGCCATTGCGGCGCTTGCCATAATCATGGAGCGCGCGGGCGACGAGCTCCTTGCCGGTGCCGGACTCGCCGGTGATCATCAGCGTCAGGTCGGTCTGCATCAGACGCGCCAGAACGCGGTAGATTTCCTGCATGGCCGCAGAGCGGCCGACCAGCGGCATGCCGTCCTGCATGTCGTCATCGAGCTTGGCAGGCTTGCGCTTCGGTTCGGACAAAGCGCGGCCGATAATGGCGATCAGCTCCGTCAGGTCGAAGGGCTTCGGCAGATAATCGTAGGCACCCTTTTCGGAAGCCTTGATCGCCGTCATGAAGGTATTTTGCGCACTCATGACCAGAACGGGCAGCTCCGGCCGTGCCTTCTTGATGCGCGGCAGCAGGTCGAAGGCATTTTCGTCGGGCATGACGACGTCGGTTACAACGAGGTCGCCTTCGCCGGCGGAAACCCAACGCCAAAGCGTGGCGGCGTTGGATGTGATGCGTACATCGTAGCCCGCGCGGCTCAAAGCCTGATTGAGCACGGTGCGGATGGCCGCATCATCGTCGGCGACAAGGATCGTGGCTGTCATCGAGTAGTCCCTGTGGAGTTCGGAAGAGGAGCGTCTTCAAGCGTGATGCCTTTGGAGGCCGGCATCAGAACGCGGAAAGTGGTGCGGTGATTCTGGCTGTCACATTCGACGATCCCACCATGATCGCCGATGAGCTTGGCGACCAGCGCGAGACCAAGGCCGGTGCCATTGGTCTTCGTCGTGATGAACGGATCGAAGAGATGCGGCAGGAGATCGGCGGGCACGCCAGGGCCATTGTCGATCACGCAGAATTCCAGCGGCAGCGAGATCTTCTCACGCGTGCCGGCGACCGAAAGGCGGATACCCGGACGATAGGCCGTCGTCAGTACGATCTCGCCATCCGCCCGGTCGCCAACGGCTTCGGCAGCATTCTTCACCAGATTGAGGAAGACCTGCACGAGCTGGTCTCTATTGGCATAGACCGCCGGCAAGGATGGGTCATAGTTCTCGGTGACCTTGATGTTGCGCGCAAAACCGGCTTTTGCCACCGCCTTCACATGATCGAGAACGGAATGGATGTTGACCGGCACGCGGTCGATCGGACGTTCGTCGGAAAAGACCTCCATGCGATCGACCAGCGAAACGATCCGATCGGTCTCCTCGCAAATGAGGCGAGTTAGCCCGCGGTCGTCATCCCCTACCGATTGTTCGAGCAATTGGGCGGCACCGCGGATGCCGGAGAGCGGGTTCTTGATCTCATGCGCCAGCATCGAGGCAAGACCGGTCACCGAACGGGCGGCAGCACGATGCGTCAATTGCCGGTCGATCTTGTCGGCCATGGACCGTTCCTGGAACACGATCACCACGGAGCCGGGTTCGCTCGAAACAGGCGCGACATAGATGTCCACCAGCTTGTCCTGGCCGAGGCGCGGCGAGCTGAGATCGACACGGTATTCATTGACCGGGCCGCGGCGTTCGCGCACCTGGTCGATCAGCGCCAGCAGCGGGCTGCCGAAAGGAATGAAGGTGGAAATCTCATAGCGCGACAGATGCGAGGCGCTGGCGCCGAAGAAGGCTTCGGCCTCCCAATTGGCAAAGGCGATCAGGCCGGCCTCATTGACCATGACGACCGGGTTTTGGATCGCGTTGAGAACGGCCATGGCCACGGCGCTGCCCGTGTGATCCGAGGCTCCGGAATTGGATTTGGAACTCATGCAGCCTCCTGGGCGCATTGGGCGAGATCGGAGCCGTCCTGCAGCGCCGCATAGAACAATGCCGCCACCTCCCGGCTGTCTTTCGAAGTCATGATTCCTGCCTTTTCAGCGCCCGTTATGGTGGGAGCGTAACGGTCCAGATACCAGCCGAGATGTTTGCGGGCATGACGAATGCCAACGGCTTCGCCATAGAACGCGAGCATCATCTGATAGTGCTCAAGGGCGATATCGGCGATCTCGCTGCGGTCCGGATGGCGGTGTCCCGCAAGCACGCCCGCGTGCCAAGGCCGCCCCTGGCAGCCGCGACCGACCATGACGGCATCGGCGCCGGAGCGGCGAAGGATCTCGCGAGCATCCTCCGGTGTGTCAACATCGCCATTGGCGACCAGCGGAATGGAGACGACATCGCGCACGGCGCGGATGGCATCCCAATCTGCCCTGCCCTCATAAAACTGCATGCGCGTGCGGCCATGAATGGTGACGAGCCGAATCCCGGCTTCCTCGGCGCGGCGGGCGATGTGCGGCGCGTTCATGGAATTTTCGTCCCAGCCGAGCCGCATCTTTAGCGTTACCGGGACATCGACAGCCTTGACCGTCGCCTCGATCAGGCTCAGCGCATGATCCGGATCGCGCATCAGCGCCGAACCGGAATAGCCGCCGATGACCTTCTTGGCCGGGCAACCCATATTGATGTCGATGATGTCGGCGCCATTGTCAGCGGCGATCTTCGCCGCCTCGGCCATCCAATGCGCCTCGCGACCTGCCAGTTGCACCATATGTGGCTTCAGCCCGGCGCTTCTCAGGCGAGCCCAGGATTCAGCCGTATCCTGCACCAGCTCGCGGCTGGCGACCATTTCGGTCACGACGAGGCCAGCCCCATAGCGCAAAGCGAGCTGACGAAAAGGCAAATCGGTCACACCCGACATCGGCGCGAGGATCACGCGATTGCGGATGGGCACGGGGCCGATGGAAAATGGGGCTGCAAGCTCGGACGGAAACAAATGATTATCTTTCAGGCACACCATATATCTGCACTATTTTTAGACAGTCTTATGAAGCTTGCCAAGGGGTTTCGGAGAATGCCGATATTTTTCGGGCGAATGCTGGAAAATACCCATTCGAGGCGATAGACCCTGCTGGAGCGAGATCCCGCTTTGGCGATCTGCTTGGCATGATGCTGTCCAAAAACCGCTTTACACTTTTGGAGCTCATGTTGGAGCGAAAGCCTTTCATCCCTGGGGGTTTATGACGCAAATGCACTCAATGCAACCGATGTCGATCGGAATCGTGATCGTTGCTGCCGGACGCGGCGAGCGGGCGGGATCGCCCGAGGAAGGCCCGAAGCAGTACCGCCTGATCGGCGGCCGGTCGGTTATTGCGCATACGCTTGAAAAATTCGTGACATGGTCACAGGCGCAGAAGATTGTGATCGTCATCCATCGCGACGACGAGACATTGCTGCAAACCGCGCTGCAACAGGTTGCCGATTCGCCAGAGGTCGAGATTGCTTTCGGTGGCGCCTCCCGTCAGCAATCGGTGCTTGCCGGGCTTAGGCAGTTGGAAAATGCCGGCGTTACGCATGTTATGATCCACGACGCCGTGCGTCCTTTCTTTGACCATGATCTGCTCGATCGCGTTGCCGCGGCGCTGGCCAAAGGCGCACCCGCCGTGCTACCCGCCATGCCGGTGACGGATACGTTGAAACGAGGCGATGCGGCTGGGTTGGTGACCGAAACCGTGCCGCGCTCGGGCCTTTACGCCGCGCAGACGCCGCAATCCTTCCGTTTCGCCGATATTCTGGCGGCGCATCAAAAGGCTGCAGCCGAAAACAGGACGGATTTCACCGACGATGCGGCGATCGCCGAATGGAGCGATCTGCCGGTAACGCTCGTTGCCGGCAGCGCCGACAATGTCAAACTGACAATCAAAAGGGATATCGCCATGGCCGATGAAAAGCTCTCCGCCGATCTGCTGCCGGATGTGCGCACTGGCAACGGCTACGATGTCCACCAACTCGAGCCGGGCGACGGCGTCATGCTCTGCGGCGTCTTCATCCCGCATGATCAAAAACTGAAGGGTCATTCCGACGCCGATGTCGCGCTGCATGCGCTGACCGACGCCTTGCTCGCCACCTGCGGCGCCGGCGATATAGGCGATCACTTTCCGCCCTCCGATCCGCAATGGAAAGGCGCCCCTTCCCGCATCTTCATCGAACATGCGGCAAAGATCGTCCGCGAGCACGGCGGTACGATCATGAATGCCGATGTCTCGCTGATCGCCGAGGCGCCGAAGGTCGGGCCGCACCGCGAAGCGATGCGCGCCAAACTCTCGGAATTCCTGGGAATCAGCCTTGAACGCTGCTCGGTGAAGGCGACCACGAACGAGAAGATCGGCTTCGTCGGGCGCCGCGAGGGCATTGCGGCCATTGCTACGGCGACGGTGGTTTATCGGGGAGGAAAGGCATGACCCATTTTCCCGACGATATTCTGGCGCTCGCCCAGGGCATCATCACAGATTTCGCGGCCAAGGGCTGGATGGTCGCCACGGCGGAATCCTGCACCGGCGGGCTGATCGCGGGTGCCTTGACGGAAATTCCCGGCTCATCGGCAGTCGTTGACCGCGGCTTCGTCACCTATACGAATACGGCGAAGATGGACATGCTTGGCGTGCAAGAGCAGACCCTGGCGCAGTTCGGTGCCGTTTCCAAAGAGACGGCACTGCAGATGGTTCATGGCGCCCTTTTCCGCTCGCGCGCCGATCTTGCCGTTGCCGTGACCGGCGTCGCCGGACCGAGCGGCGGCTCTGCGGACAAACCGGTCGGCCTCGTTCACCTCGCCGCCAAGGCACGCACGGGCGGCCTCATCCATCATGAAATGCGCTATGGCGATATCGGCCGCGACAAGGTTCGGCTCGCCACCTTAAAGACCGCATTGGAAATGCTCATCACTCTTGGCAAGTAGCACCGCGCCCCCGCTTCAGGCGTAGATCTTCTTCGCGCGTGTCTCGAAGGCATCCGTGAACATACGGAAAGCGCGATCGAACATCGATCCCATCAGGGCGCCAAGGATGCGACTCTTGAATTCGTAGTCGATGAAGAAATCAATGCTGCATCCGCCGTTTTCCGACGGCGTGAAGCGCCAGCGGTTGTCGAGATATTTGAACGGCCCGTCGATATACTTCACATCGATCGCCCGTTCCGCCTTGTTGAGCAGTACCTGTGTCGTAAAGGTCTCGCGGATCGCTTTGTAGCCGACAGTCATGTCGGCGACCAACAATATCTTGCCGTCGCGCTCCTTGCGGTTGCGGACAACCAGCGCCTCGCAAAGCGGCAGGAATTCCGGATAGCGCTCGACATCGGCAACGAGATCGAACATCTGATCAGGCGAATGCGGAACAGGGCGGTGGGTTTCAAACTGAGGCATGAGCGGCAATTAAGCAGGACGGCTCAGAAGATCAAGAAGCCTGCGCATTTCGCCGCGGGATTTTAGCTGCAGAACAGGCACATCCGGGCCGTGTTGAGCGAGGCCGGCAAGCACTTTAGGAGCAAACTTGCGCTCCCAATCCCAGATGTAACGCAGGAATTCCCAATCGATGCGCTCGGGACAACCCGGCGCCATATCGGGGCGCGACCGCCCCTGCCATCGCAGCGCTCTCGATAGAGCTCCCCATACGCATACCCAGCGCGGCATGCGTACCCAAAGGACAAGCTCTGTGCGTGGTAACCTCAGATCAAAGCTTGATGGCCCTGTTCCATCGATCAGCCACCGATCCTCGGCTACTTTGGCCGCGATTAGAGCACGTTCCTCGGCCTTGTCTCTCTTTACCCAGCCCGGCAGCCAGAAAAACTCGCGATCCATCGAGATGTAAGGCAGGTCCAGGCGAGCGACAATTTTCTGGGCCAGCGTTGATTTGCCTCCGCCGGAGCACCCCATGATGAGGATGCGATCGACGCCCCTAAGATGGGCAACTCCTTCGGCTATGCTGCTCAATTCCCTCATATTTCAACCTCACAACGAGTAAGATGCAGCTTTATGAAGTTTCGCGCGATGATGATCTGATGACGGTAGAAACAAAAACCGCGGCACAATCGCCGCGGTTCGTTCAAAAGGCAAGAGATTGGAATTTTACTCTGCGGCCAGCAGAACCTTCTTCTCGCGGGCGGCCCGCAGCCGGGCAAAATCATCGCCGGCGTGATGCGAAGAGCGAGTGAGCGGGCTGGAGGCGACCATCAGGAAGCCCTTGGTGTAGGCAACCGTCTCATAGGACTTGAATTCGTCCGGGGTGACGAAGCTCATAACCTGATGATGCTTGCGGGTCGGCTGCAGGTACTGGCCGATGGTCAGGAAGTCGACGTCGGCTGTCCTGAGGTCGTCCATGAGCTGCAGCACTTCATTGCGCGCTTCGCCGAGGCCGACCATGATGCCGGACTTGGTGAACATGGTCGGATCGAGCTCCTTGACCCGCTGCAGCAGACGGATCGAGTGGAAGTAGCGGGCACCGGGACGCACGGTCAGATAGTTGCCGGCGACGGTTTCCAGATTGTGATTGAAGACGTCCGGCTTGGCGGCGACGACGCGCTCCAGGGCGCCCGGCTTCTTCAGGAAGTCCGGCGTCAGGATTTCGATCGTCGTTGTCGGCGAGGCGGCGCGGATCGCCCAGATCACCTTTTCGAAATGCTCGGCGCCGCCGTCTTCGAGATCGTCGCGATCGACGGACGTGATGACGACGTGGCTGAGGCCCATCTCCTTGACGGCCTTGGCGACGTTTTCCGGCTCGGCCATATCGAGCGCATTCGGCTTACCAGTCGAGACGTTGCAGAAGGCACAGGCGCGGGTACAGATCTCACCCATGATCATGAAGGTGGCGTGCTTCTTGTCCCAGCACTCGCCGATGTTCGGGCAGCCGGCCTCCTCGCAGACAGTGACGAGCTTGTGCTCCTTCACGATCGAGCGGGTTTCGGCATAGCCCTTCGATGTCGGCGCCTTGACGCGGATCCAATCCGGCTTGCGCAGGACTTCCGTATCCGGCCGATGCGCCTTCTCCGGATGACGCACACGCTTGGCATCGGGATTGATCGTGTCGAGAATCGTGACCATGAACGTCTACTTTCCGCCGCTTGCTCGCGGCCTATTCATCGCCGTACGAGTTTGGCGAGAAATATCAGAATGCATGCACCAATGAAACCGGTGACGAAATAACCGAGCCGACCGCCGGGCACGCCGACATGCAGTTGCACCAGAATGCCCGCTGCAACGACCGAGCCGGCAATGCCGAGAACGATGTTGAGGATGATGCCGTATCGCACCTCCATCAGCTTACCCGCGAGCCAGCCCGCGAGACCGCCGATGATGATCAGACCCAGCCAGCCTATGCCTTCCATCGCGCCTTTACCCCTACGCTATCGCCCTTGCAAACAGGACTACGATGATTGCGCCCACCGTTGCGTGAATGATTTCAACCACGAGCGCATTTTGTATGCCCAGCGAGATTCCCAGCCGATTGAACAGGAACCCGCCCACGAAAGCGCCGATCACGCCGCTCAACAAACAACTGATCAGGCCCCCGCCGCCGACAACCAGGCTGGCGAGAAACCCCGCCACCAAACCGATCAACAGAAAGACGATCCAAGCCTCAGTACTGATAGACATGATGATTTCCTTTGCAATTTTCCACCCTCCGGATAGAGGGCGAGCCAGGAGATTATCAAGCGTTGAGTACGCGGCCGTAGGCGTCCAGCACGGCTTCCTTCATCGTTTCCGAAACGGTCGGATGCGGGAAGATCGTGTGCATCAGTTCCTCTTCTGTCGTCTCCAGGTTCATGGCGACAACGAAACCCTGGATCAGTTCGGTGACTTCAGCGCCGACCATATGCGCGCCGAGCAGCTCGCCGGTCTTCTTGTCGAAGATGACCTTGCACAGGCCCTGGTCTTCGCCAAGAGCGATCGCCTTGCCGTTGGCCGTGAACGGGAAGCGGCCGACGCGGATGTCGCGGCCGAGTTCCTTTGCCCTTGCTTCCGTCAGACCGACGGAGGCAACCTGCGGCTGGCAGTAGGTGCAGCCCGGTACCTTGCTCTTGTCGGTCGGATGCACGTTCGGCAGACCGGCGATCTTCTCGATGCAGACCACGCCTTCATGTTCGGCCTTGTGTGCCAGCATCGGCGGGCCGGCGACGTCGCCGATCGCATAGATGCCCGGCACGTTGGTCTTGCCGTAGCCATCGATGACGACGCAACCGCGATCGGTCTTCACGCCGAGCGCTTCCAGACCCAGATTTTCAATGTTGCCCTGTACGCCGACGGCGGAGATCATCCGGTCGGCAGTGATCTGCTGTACCTTGCCATCTTCGGTCTCGATATGCGCGGTGATGCTGTTCGCACCCTTGTCGACCTTGGTGACCTTCGTCTTGGTGAATATCTTCAAGCCGCGCTTTTCCAACTGCTTGCGGGCGATACCGGAAACTTCGGCGTCTTCCACCGGCATGATGGTCGGCATGATTTCGACCACGGTGACGTCGACACCCATCGAGCGATAGAAGCTCGCAAATTCGATGCCGATCGCGCCGGAACCCATGACCACGAGCGATTTCGGCAGGAAATCCGGCTTCAGGGCCTCGAAATAGGTCCAGATCAGCTTGCCGTCCGGCTCGATGCCGGGCAGCGCGCGCGGGCGAGCGCCTGTGGCGACGATAATGTGCTTGGCGGTGTAGGTGCCCTCGCCCTTGACGTTCTTCGGCAGCGGATGCTGCGGCTCGACGACCGGCTTCGTCGATTTGCCGACGACGATTTCGCCTGGCTTGGTAATCTTGGCCTCACCCCAGATCACGTCGACCTTGTTCTTCTTCATCAGGAAGCCCACGCCTGCGTTAAGGCGCGCGGAAACGCCGCGCGAACGGCCGACGACCGCCTTCACATCGGGCGTCACCTTGCCTTCGAGGACAAGGCCATAATCCTTCAGATGATTGGAATGATCGAGGATTTCGGCCGAACGGAGCAGCGCCTTGGTCGGAATGCAGCCCCAATTCAGGCAGATGCCACCGAGGTGTTCGCGTTCGACGATCGCCGTCTTCAGGCCAAGCTGGCCGGCGCGCACGGCGGCGACATAGCCGCCAGGGCCAGAGCCGATGATGATGACGTCGTAATTCTCAGCCATATGTTTCCTGCCTTTGGTTGGCGGCCGGTCGAAGCTCAGCTCGCCTTGATTTTTCCGAAGCACGATGCCGAACCGCAAAGCGAAAACTGTGAAGCAGTTTTCAGGTAAGATCATGCTCAATCAAATAGTTAAAGTCCGAGCATCACTCGCACGATCGGCTCAAGGCCGCGGCCAAGCGCCCGGGTGTTTTCTGCGTCGAGATGCACGCCATCAAGCGGTGTGGTGACGGCAACCGTGCCTGCATCGAAAAAGCCGCAGCCAAGCTCGTCAGCCAGATCGCGGTAGAGCGTCGCAAGCTTCGCCGACTCCTTGATCGCGCCGAGGTAATGGGCGGCGAAGGCCGGATTGGCGGTCTCAGTAATAACAGGGGGCGCCACGATCAGAATGTCGGGGACTTCATAATCGAACGCCCATGTATGATTGCGTATAAGCTGAATCAACCGGCTGATGCCCTGCAAGGCAGCAAAGGCCGAACCGGCGATCACCGGCTTCATGTCGTTGGTGCCCAGCATGATGATGATGAGATCGAGCGGCGCGTGCGTCTGCAGGATCGTCGGCAATACCTTTGCACCGTTACGGTCGCAATCGGCGAGATGATCGTCGAAAGCCGTGGTGCGGCCGTTCAGCCCTTCCGGGATCAACCGGACCTGATTGCCGAGCGCCTTTTGCAGCACGCTCGGCCACCGATCTTCGAAGGCATGACGACCGATCGTTTCGGCGCTATAGCCCCATGTCAGCGAGTCGCCATAACACAGAACGGTCTTGGTCATTCATGCCTCCGTGTCGTGACAAGGCTCAGACGAGCATCCCCATCGGATTTTCGATGTAGCCCTTGAAGGCAGCCAGGAGCTCGGCACCAAGCGCACCGTCGACGGCGCGATGGTCGGTCGACAGCGTGACGGTCATCATAGTGGCGATGGCCATTTCACCCTTCTTGACGATCACACGCTGTTCGCCCGCGCCGACGGCCAGAATGGTCGCATGCGGCGGGTTGACGACGGCGGCGAAGTTCTTGACGCCCATCATGCCCATATTGGACACGGCCGTTGTACCGCCCTGGTACTCCTCGGGCTTCAGCTTGCGTTCCTTGGCGCGCTTGCCATAGTCCTTCATCTCGTTGGAGATGGCAGACAGCGTCTTCAGCTCGGCGCTGCGGATGATCGGCGTGATCAGGCCGCCCGGAATGGAGACGGCAACGCCGACATCGGCATGCTTGTGCTTGACCATGCTGCTGTCGGTCCAGGACACGTTGGCATCCGGAACGTCGCGCAGCGCCAGCGCCAGGGCCTTGATGACCATGTCGTTGACGGAGAGCTTGTAGGCCGGAGCACCGTCCTTCGACTTCGGAGCGGAATCGTTGAGCTGCGTGCGGAGCGCCAGCAGTGCATCGAGTTCGCAATCGACCGAGACGTAGAAGTGCGGGATCGTCTGCTTGGATTCCTGCAGGCGCTTGGCAATCGTCTTGCGCATGCCGTCATGCGGCACAAGCTCGTAGGAACCGGGCTCGAACAGCTTGAGAACGGCATCATCAGACATGCCCTTCGGAGCGGCTGCGGCCGGAGCCTGTGCAGCAGCGGCCGGCAGAGCTGCGGGAGCAGCAGCCGGAGCGGCCTTGGCGACACCGCCGGAGACGGCAGCTTCGATGTCCTTCTTGACCACGCGGCCATGCGGGCCGGAGCCGACGAGCGCGGCCAGATCAATGCCGGATTCCTTGGCAAGCCGGCGAGCGAGCGGCGATGCGAAGGTGCGCTGGCCGTCCGTCGAAAGAGCGGCGGGCACGACCGGCGCCGGCTGTGCGGCCGGTGCGGATTGAGCCGGAGCCGTTTCCGCCTTCGGCGCTGGTGCCGCGGCGGCAGGTGCTGCAGCCGGAGCGGCAGCGCCTGAAGCAGCAGCGGAGACGTCCTCGCCTTCGCCGGCCAGAACCGCGATCAGCGCATTGACCTTGACGCCTTCGGTACCGGCGGGAACGACGATCTTGGCAACTGTGCCTTCGTCGACGGCTTCGACTTCCATCGTCGCCTTGTCGGTCTCGATCTCGGCGATGACGTCACCGGACTTGATCTTATCGCCTTCCTTGACCAGCCACTTGGCGAGGTTGCCCTCTTCCATGGTCGGCGAGAGGGCAGGCATGGTGATGTTGATAGGCATCGAAGAGCCCTCCCCTTATTTGTAGCAAACGGCTTTCACCGCATCGACCACTTCACCGACATTCGGAAGCGCGAGCTTCTCGAGGTTGGCGGCGTAGGGCATGGGCACATCCTTGCCAGCAATCGTCAAGATCGGCGCATCGAGATAATCGAAGGCCTGCTGCATGACGCGGGTGGCGATTTCCGTGCCGACGGAAGACTGCGGATAGCCTTCCTCGACGGTCACCAAGCGGCCCGTCTTCTTGACGGATTCGATGATTGTCGGCAGGTCCATCGGGCGGATGGTGCGAAGGTCGATCAGCTCGACGTCAATACCCTGGGCTTCCAGCTCGGCAACTGCCTTGGTGGCATAGGTCATGCCGATGCCGAAGGAGACGACCGTTGCGTCCTTGCCCGAGCGATGGATGCGGGCCTTGCCGATCGGCAGAACGAAATTGTCAAGCTTCGGCACGTCGAAGTGCTGGCCGTAGAGAATTTCGTTTTCAAGGAAGATGACCGGGTTCGGATCGCGGATCGCGGCCTTCAGCAGGCCCTTGGCGTCGGCTGCCGTATAGGGCATCACGACCTTGAGGCCCGGAATCTGGCTGTACCAAGCGGCATAGTCCTGGCTGTGCTGGGCGGCAACGCGAGCAGCCGCGCCGTTCGGGCCGCGGAAGACGATCGGAGCGCCCATCTGGCCGCCGGACATATAAAGGGTCTTGGCGGCGGAGTTGATGATGTGGTCGATCGCCTGCATGGCGAAGTTGAAGGTCATGAACTCGACGATCGGACGAAGGCCGGCCATGGCGGCACCGACGCCGACACCGGCAAAACCATGCTCGGTAATCGGGGTATCGACAACGCGGCGAGGGCCGAATTCCTGCAGCAGGCCCTGGGTAACCTTGTATGCGCCCTGGTATTCGGCAACTTCTTCACCCATGACGAAGACGTCCGGATCGGCGCGCATTTCTTCGGCCATGGCGTCGCGCAGTGCTTCACGCACCGTCATCGATACCATTTCCGTGCCGGCCGGGATTTCCGGATCAGCAGGCGCGGTCTTCGGCTGCGCCGGAACGGGTGCCGGAGCAGCGGCAGCGGCCGGAGCTTCGGTCTTGACCGGTTCGGCAGCCGGAGCAGCCTTGGCCGTCGAGATATCCGAGGCGGACTCGCCGTCCTGCAACAGGATCGCGATCTTGGTGTTGACCTTGACGCCTTCGGTGCCGGCCTGGATCAGCAGTTTGCCGATCGTGCCTTCGTCGACGGCTTCCACTTCCATGGTCGCCTTGTCGGTTTCGATTTCGGCAATGACGTCACCGGAAGTGACCTTGTCGCCTTCCTGCTTGAGCCATTTGGAAAGGGTGCCCTCTTCCATCGTCGGAGACAGGGCGGGCATAAGAATATCGATGGGCATGGATCGTCCCTCCCCGATTAGAGCAGAATGTCGGTGTAGAGCTCGGATGCATCCGGCTCCGGATCGTTCTGGGCGAAATCGGCGCTGTCGGCGACAATGTCGCGGACGTCCTTATCAATCGCCTTCAGCTCGTCTTCCGACGCCCAACCCTTTTCCAGAAGGCGAGCGCGAACCTGCTCGATCGGGTCATGCTCGGAGCGCATCTTCTGCACTTCGTCCTTGGAACGATACTTGGCCGGGTCCGACATGGAATGGCCGCGGTAGCGATAGGTCAGCATTTCCAGAATGATCGGGCCTTTGCCGGAACGGCAATATTCGACTGCTTCGTCGGCAGCAGCCTTGACGGCGCGGACATCCATGCCGTCGACCTGGATGCCGGGAATGCCGAAGGAGGTACCACGCTTGGAGAAGTCGGACTGCGCGGTTGCGCGCGCCGTCGACGTGCCCATGGCGTAACGGTTGTTCTCGATCACGTAGATCACCGGCAGCTTCCAGAGCTGCGCCATGTTGAAGCTTTCAGAAACCTGGCCCTGGTTGGCCGCGCCATCGCCGAAATAGGCGACGCTGACATTGTCATTGCCGCGATACCAGTTGGCGAAGCCGAGGCCGGTGCCAAGCGAGACCTGCGCGCCGACGATGCCGTGGCCGCCGTAGAAGTTCTTCTCCTTGGAGAACATGTGCATGGAGCCGCCCTTCCCTCGGGAATAGCCGCCCCGGCGTCCGGTAAGCTCGGCCATGACGCCGCGGGCGCTCATGCCAGTCGCCAGCATATGGCCGTGATCGCGGTAGCCGGTTATGACCTGGTCGCCTTCCTTCAGCGCCAATTGCATGCCGACGACGACAGCTTCCTGACCGATGTAGAGGTGACAGAAGCCGCCGATGAAGCCCATGCCGTAGAGCTGGCCGGCCTTCTCTTCGAAGCGGCGGATCAGGAGCATCTCACGATAGGCCTTGAGTTCCGCATCGCGGTCGAATTCCGCGATCGCACCACCATTGGTGTCTTTGGCAGGCTTGGATGTCGTCTTGCGGCTGGAAACGGACGCGGATTTTCGCGGCGCCATTCAACTCTCCCTATGTGAGTGGCCTCGTTATGTAGTGCCGCGTAACATAGGGAAGATTGCTCGCCACAGCAATGCTATAATTGCATGGCTCATATTCTTCGCAAGCGATTGATATGCTTATAAAAAAAGCAATTAACCAGAATTCGGTTAATTGTGACTATTTGTTGAAGATAACGATCTCATCGTCCTTCGAGTAGGTCAATTGATAGCGCGCATATTGGTCAAGCATATCCTTGTCCAGCGAGCCATCGCTGAGCAATGCCACTTCTTTTTCAAGGCGTTCGCGCTTGGCGACGAGATCGGCGAGTTCCTTGCTGCGATCGATGCGCTGCTTCTCGAAGACCTCGGTCGCCTTCAGACCGTAATCGCCGTGAATGCAGTGATAGCCGAAATAGCTCACGAAGGCGACCGTGATGGCGGGGAGAACGAAACGGCCGAACTTTCTCTTCTTATGATATTTTGTCCACATACTCGCTTGCTCAAAACGCTCTGTCGAGAATGATCTTGAACCCCAAGTCCGCGACGGAAATGCGAAGTGGCTTCCGATAAGATCACGCTAAATCAAACATCTCTGACAACACTAGCCGCCAGAGATTAACCATCCGTTGACTCTGCCATTTTTCCAACAAAAAACCGCGCCCGAAAGCGCGGTTCAAGAGCTGGAAATTATTGGCTTATAAGCCGACTCGGATTGTTATTCGACGCAGAATAAGCCTTTGCGAAAATCCCGCGGATTTTCAGGGGTATCGACTATCAGCCGCGAAGGATGGAACGGCCGGCATATTGTGCCTGAGGGCCGAGCGCTTCTTCGATGCGGATGAGCTGATTGTACTTGGCAAGACGATCGGAACGCGACAGCGAGCCGGTCTTGATCTGACCGCAGTTGGTCGCAACAGCGAGATCGGCAATGGTCGAATCCTCGGTTTCGCCGGAACGATGCGACATGACGGCCGTGTAATTGGCCTTGTGCGCGGTTTCGACGGCGTCGAGGGTTTCCGTCAACGAGCCGATCTGGTTGACCTTGACGAGGATCGAGTTGGCGACACCCATGCGGATGCCGTCACGCAGACGAGCCGAGTTCGTGACGAATAGGTCGTCACCGACAAGCTGCGTCTTCTTGCCGGTCAGGTCGGTCAGGATCTTCCAGCCTTCCCAATCGTCTTCGGCCATGCCGTCTTCGATCGAGATGATCGGATATTTGGCAGCGAGCTCGGCAAGGTATTCGGCCATAGCGCCGGATTCCAGCGTGCGGCCTTCACCTTCGAGAACGTACTTGCCGTCCTTGAAGAATTCCGTGGAGGCGCAGTCGAGACCAAGCGCGACTTCCTCGCCCGGCTTGTAGCCGGCCTTTTCGATGGACTTCATGATGAAGTCGAGCGCAGCCGGGGCGCTGGAGAGGCCCGGTGCAAAACCGCCTTCGTCACCGACATTGGTGTTGTGGCCCTGCGAAGCCAGTTCCTTCTTGAGAACGTGGAAGATTTCCGAACCCATGCGCACGGCGTCACGGAGCGTATCTGCGCCGACCGGAAGGATCATGAATTCCTGGAAGTCAATCGGATTGTCGGCATGGGCGCCGCCGTTGATGATGTTCATCATCGGAACCGGCAGCAGACGGGCGTGAGCGCCGCCGACATAGCGGTAGAGCGGCAGGTTGGCGCTCTGGGCAGCGGCCTTGGCGGTTGCGAGGGATACGCCGAGGATGGCGTTGGCACCGAGGCGCGACTTGTTCGGCGTGCCGTCCAGCTCGATCATGATGTTGTCGATCTGAATCTGGTTTTCCGCGTCAATGCCGCCGATCGCATCGAAGATCTCGGTGTTGACGGCTTCGACAGCCTTCTCGACACCCTTGCCATGATAACGCTTGCCGCCGTCGCGAACTTCGACGGCTTCATGCGCGCCGGTCGACGCGCCCGACGGAACCGCGGCGCGGCCCATGCTGCCGTCTTCGAGGTACACATCGACTTCGACGGTGGGGTTGCCACGGCTGTCGAGAATCTCGCGGGCGATAATGTCGGTGATTGCGGTCATGATAGCTTCCTGCTCGCTGGTTGTAAATCGATTGAAATCTGTCTTAGTCGAAGATGCGGAAATTACAATGCCGCCCCGCATCCTCGATTGAAGCTCCTACAGGCCGCGTAGCGCAAGTTCATGTCAGCCTGTTGAACGCCTCCCATTTCTCAGGCCTTGGCGATCGCGTCGAAGGCAAGCAGCTTTTCCAGAAGCTGCGGCATGTCCTTCAGATACACCATGTTCGGACCATCAGACGGCGCATTGTCCGGGTCTTCATGCGTCTCGACGAAGACGCCGGCAACGCCGACAGCGACCGCTGCGCGCGCCAAGGTTTCGACGAATCGGCGATCGCCGCCGGTCGAACCGCCCTGCCCGCCCGGCTGCTGCACGGAATGGGTCGCGTCGAAGACCACCGGCGCACCCATTGCCGCCATGATCGGCAGCGAGCGCATATCGGAAACCAACGTGTTATAGCCGAAGGAGGCGCCGCGCTCGCAGAGTAGGATATTCGGATTGCCGCTGTCGTTCAGCTTGGCGAGCACATTCTTCATGTCCCAGGGCGCGAGAAACTGTCCCTTCTTGACGTTGACGACGCGGCCGGTCTTGGCAGCTGCAACCAGCAGGTCGGTCTGGCGCGACAGGAAGGCCGGGATCTGCAGAATATCGACCGTCTCGGCGACAATGGCGCACTGCTCTTCCGTGTGGATGTCGGTCAAAACCGGAAAGCCATATTCCTTCTTGAGGTCGGCAAAGACTTCCAGTGCCATTTCCAGACCGATGCCGCGCTTGCCTGACAGCGAGGTGCGGTTCGCCTTGTCAAAGGACGATTTGTAGACAAGGCCGATGCCGAGCTTGCCGCAGAGTTCTTTCAGGACACCGGCAACCATGAAAGCGTGGTCGCGGCTTTCCATCTGGCAGGGGCCAGCAATCAGCGAAAGCTTTGACGAGTTGGAGAACAGGACCTTGGAGGCTCCCTCGCCAACGGTCACTTCGGAATTCGTGCTCATGCTATCTCCTCGAAGGCGAACAGCGCGCCCTGTCCGGGGGCGGGCTTTGCCAGAATACGATTGTTCTTACGCGTGTATGTGACGCCGTTAGCAGTCAAATGCGCCGATGTCACGGAAAGATCGCGGGTCTTGAAAAGGATTGCCCGCGCGCGAAGGCCGGGATCCTCGGCCGGCACCGGCAAATCGTAGAAGGCTTCCATGCCTTGCGGGGTCAGGACCTCGATCCCCGCATTGGCCGCGTGGACAGTTAGGCCGAAGGAATGATCGACTATCTTTGGTCCACCCGCGACCTGCTCGAAAAAGCCACGGAACGCAGCCGGCTTCGGCGTCGATACGGCAATTCTAGCGATGCCGGTCACGCCATTGGCATGCCGCTCCAAGGCGCCGCGATCAGCCGGCAACGGATTGATGCGCTGGCAGCAAAAGGTGAAGAAATCCGGCGAACGCAGATCGGCTGCGAAAGCGAGACGGAAACCTGCCGTCACCTCCGAGCCATCCGGCATGCGCATCGGCCGCGCAAAATCGAGCATGTTTCCGGCAGACATGGCATTGGCCCGGAAGCGCTCGTCATCGGCGACCGCATCGTCCGTACCGAAAACGATGGCCGAAAAACCTTCATCATCGATGCGAAAACGGTAGGCCTGGTCGCGGGCGACGAAAACATTGCCTTCCGCCACGCTCGCCTGGCACTGCTCCTGGGATGCAACGCCCAGGGGCTCCAGATAGATATTGTCGGGAAAGAAAACGCAGGCGTTTTCCGTGCCGAAGGGATGGCGGGCATCGGCGGCGACGGTAAAGCCGAGCTTACCCAGCCGTTCCCGCGCCCCTGCGATATTGGCCGTCGGCAGAACGAAATGATCGAGCGGATGCGGCGACGAGATCATGGTCTCCCCCTTCATTCGTCGGCAGGTTTGCGCCCATCTGCCGCTCAATTCAAGATCAAAGCGTTACGGCAAAACCAGGTAGAGCGCTCCCAGGACATCTTCAACAAGCGCGTCAAAAACTATTGTGAGGGACAGGAATGAAATCGTCGAAAATCAGGCGGCGGGAAGAAGGGTCAAGCATCCTGCCGCAGACTGCGCTCCAGATGCGCTATATCTTCCATCCACTTAGCGGAATGGCGTATACAGCGGCGCAGAACTCTGGCTTGCGGAAACGAAATAATTCGATCATCATAATATAATAACACAACTGGGAACGCAGCCTTAGGCGAATGATCGCGGTGATGGTGGCCTCGACGACGTCCCTTTATTGGCGGCACACAAAAATGCGCATTCTTCCATTTCGGATTGTCCAGGGCTAACGCAACGCACAATCCGATCTCGGAAAAGGAAGGACGGTCTGTCGTTACTTCTATTTTCGCGGCAGTACTTTGTCCGACCTGTCGAATGCCGAGGGGGAGGCATAGGTTTGATGCTCGTCGAGAGGGCGCTTACACGCGCGGTCTTGTGTCTGGTTGCATGTCTCTGCCTTGCCGTGGCGGGATGCGCTGGGCATGCCGAGGGGGTTATGAAGCCGGTCGCACTGTCGACCGCCATTCCGCACAGTTCCACGGTTGACATGCTGGTCGCAACCAGCCGGGCGCCGTCGGGTGATCCGAATACACTTTTCTCCGGCGAGCGGAGCCCGCGTCCGTATCTAACCGACGTCGCCATCTCCATCCCACCGAACCGCAAACCCGGAACCCTGCAATGGCCCAAGAAATTGCCGCCAGATCCAAAGACGGAGTTTGCGGTAACCCGGGTTCACGAGCTGCACTCCATCGCTGAAGGTCGTGCTTGGTTCAGCCAGCATACCGTCGACGGAAAGGTGCTGGTCTTCGTTCACGGCTTTAACAACAAATACGAGGATTCCGTCTTCAGGCTTGCGCAGATCGTGCACGATTCCGGCGCCCAGGTGACGCCGATGCTCTTTACCTGGCCTTCACGCGCACGGCTTCTCGACTACAACTACGATAAGGAGAGCACGAATTATTCGCGAACGGCGCTCGAGACGGCCCTCAGAACCTTATCAAGCGATCCAGAGGTGAAAGACATCACCATCATGGCGCACTCCATGGGCACCTGGCTCGCCATGGAGGCGTTGCGCCAGATGGGCATCCGGGATGGCCGCGTGAACCCGAAAATCCACAACGTCATCCTGGCATCACCGGATATCGACATCGATGTTTTCGCGAAACAGTTCGTTGAGATGGGCGCGCCGCGGCCGAAGTTCACGATCTTTGTTTCCCAGGACGACCGGGCGCTGGCAGTCTCCCGACTGATATCGGGCGATGTCTATCGCCTCGGCGCCATCAATCCGGCCGAAGAACCCTACCGCACCAAGCTCGAACGCGCTGGGATCACCGCGATCGATCTTACCAAGGTGAAAACCGGAGACAGCCTCAACCACGGAAAATTCGCGGAGAGCCCGGAAATCGTCAAGTTGATCGGCACCCGACTCGTTGCCGGGCAGCCGCTCACCGATTCCGACGTACGGCTGAGCGACGACATCACCGCTGTGATTGCCGGAACAGTCAAAGGCGTCGGTACGGTGGCTGCCAAGACAGTAACAGCGCCCGTCACCGCGATCGAAAACGCCAAAACAACCGGCCCTAAAGCTACCGATATCGAAGATACATTGAAAAGCGACCCCCAGCAGCGTGAACTCACGAATTGAACGGCCGAGATCGGCAGGTGCCAATTGATGACTTCCCTTGCGAATGAACTGGTTTCGAGGTTGTTCAGATGTTTCGGCGCCTGATCCCTGGTGTTTTGGTTCTTCTTTTTATGATGATCGTGCCGCAACTGTGCCGGGCGCAGGTTGCCGAAACACCCCCTGCGGCACCGCCTGCAAAAGTGTCCGAATTGCTTCGCTTGATGAATGATCCGGAGCTACGCCAGTGGCTGGAAAAGCGGCAGGCGGCGGAGCAGCAGCCTACCGCGGCGACAGCGACATTGATCGAGAGCGGCGAAGCCCGCGCTCGGGCGCGATATCAGGCGCTGCGAGCGGCGATTCCGAATGTCCCGGTGCAGCTCGCCGATGCAGCGCGCAGGGTGCGTGAGCAGGCAAGGAACAGCGGCTTTGCGCCAGCATTCGTCATGCTCACCATACTGGTCTGCATCGGTCTCGCGGGGGAATGGTTTTTCAAAAAAACTGTCCTCAAAGCCCGGTTTCAAAATCCTCTTGTCGCACACACGATCGGAGAATTCGGGCCATGGATCGCTTTCACCCTCGTCAGCTCCGGCATTTTCCTGGCCATCGACTGGCCGCCACTTCTGCATGTGGTGATCCTGTTTTATCTGCTGGCATTCATCGCCGCTCGCCTCGTGTTTGCCTGCTGCAAGCTATCGAGGGACGCAGGCGCCTTGTCGCCCTTCGGCTACCATAGAGCCTGTCTCTTCATCGCCGTTCTGGCCTTCGCCGGCGCCACGACGTCGCTGACCAAACCGCTCTCCATCGACGGAGACGTCGGCACCGTCATTTCCCACGGCTTCTCCATTCTCCTGTTGCTAATCGTATTTGAAGCCGTGTGGCGACGGCCGGGCGATGCGACAGCCTCCAGGCAGCTAGCGCTTGTGAATACCCTCTATTCAGTCTACGCGATCGGCCTCTGGCTTCTTTGGGTGACAAACTTCCTCGGTCTTTTCTGGCTTGGGGTCTATGCCGTTATTCTTCCGGGATTGCTGTCCGCCGTCGGACGAACGGCAGAGGCATTCGCAAAAGGACGGTGGCCGAGCGACAACAAGAACAGTGCGCGCATGGTGTTGGCAGTCCGTGGTGCGCGGGCACTCGTCATCGCAGCCGCGGTCGGCTGGATCACAGTCATCTGGCACTATGATCCCAACATCCTCGCACGAGAAAATCCGGCAATCGACGCAGCCGTTCGCGGCGCACTGAAGAGCGTCGTCATCCTGATTTTGGCCGATCTCTGCTGGCAGTTGTCGAAAGCATTCATTGACGAGAGATTGAGCGTTGCCGATAGCGACGCATCCTCGCCGTCGGCGGAAGCCGCGCGCGCGGGCCGCCTTCGCACCCTGCTGCCGATCTTCCGCAACGCGCTTGCAGCCATCGTCATCGCGGCCGCCGTCCTCACGGTATTGTCGGAAATGGGCGTGCAGATCGGGCCGCTGATTGCGGGAGCCGGCATATTCGGCGTGGCGATAGGCTTCGGCTCGCAAACGCTCGTCAAGGATATCGTCAGCGGCATTTTCTACCTCATGGACGATGCCTTCCGCGTTGGCGAATACATTCAGAGCGGCAGCTACAAGGGAACTGTGGAATCCTTCAGCCTGCGTTCCGTCAGGCTTCGACATCATCGCGGTCCGGTGTTCACGGTTCCCTTCGGCGAACTTGGCGCCGTTCAGAACATGAGCCGTGACTGGGCGATCGATAAATTCATGCTGCGGGTTCCGTTCAACACCGATGTCGCCAAGGCGAAGAAGATCGCCAAGCAAATCGGAGAGCAATTGAAGGAAGATCCGGAAATCGGCCCGCAAATCCTCGAGACCCTGAAAATGAAGGGCGTCGAGCAGATCGGCGACTTCGGTATCGAACTGAGCTTTGCCTTCACCGTCCTTCCCGGTCGGCAAACCTATATCCGGCGGCGCGCCTACACCATGATCCGCGACGCCTTCATGGAAAACGGTATCGAATTCGCTCAGCCAACCGTCCAGGTGGGCGGCGAGGAGAAATCCGACACCGCAGCCGCCGCTCTGACAATGCACAAAAAGAGAACCGCTGAACAGTTGGCACAATCGCCGGCGCCACCGACGTAAAACATTCGCGTGAGATCAGCCACGGCCTCACGCTGACGTCCTTCCTTGCCGAAGCAACACCCCGAACCTGATGCGGATGACGTCGGAAAGGAGATCGAGCGTGCTGAACGACCAGCTAACGTCTGCTGCCGCGCACGTTATTCAAATAGCGCTGACGCCGGTCTTTCTGCTGGCCTGGCCGGCACCGCCGGGTGCCTCAATGTTTTCTCGGCTAGGCTCGCCCGCGTCTCGGACCGGGTCAACAGCCTTTTCGAACGGGTGACTTCGGAGGACCCGGATGAAACGCGGCTGCTGCAGCTCTACTATCTGCGGCGGCGGACATTGGCGCTTGAGGTTGCCGTCCTGCTCGGCACGGCATCGGGCATGTGCACATGCCTTGCAACGCTCGGCCTCATGGGCGGAGCGATTCGCCAGCAATTTCGCGAGCAGCTACTGCTGTGGTTCTTCGGCCTTGCCGTCATCGCGCTCATGGGCGCTTTCGTGGCCTTTCTCTTCGAGATGATTCTGGCCGGTCGCAGTATGCTAAAGCAGATCGCCAACGACCGCACCCTGCTCGAGCATACGCACAGGAGTTCGAGTAAGAGCCCAACCTATTGAATTTCCATCCAATATTACTAGAATCGTCGCCGATCCCAGCCCCGCGAAAATTCGATCCTTCCTGTTCGATCTACAGTTTGTTCTCCTTCGTTCGGAGAGCATCGCTCTCCAAAGAGACTATTGAGCAAACAACGTGGCTTTTTATCGCTTTTGAGATGGACCGCTCCTGATCGCAGAAATCACATTTAATCGTATTCCATATACATATCAGTACCTTAGTCTGTATGCGTCGAGAAAATCCGTCAGCCCAGGACCCGTTCTGTTCCCATTTATTTGAGACACTTACAAAATATTCACCAAAATTTAAGGACTTGCGGAACACATATGGAACATATAGTGTCCGTTCTGGATTTGTTTCACGACACCTTCTCAGTCCCGAGGTTCAAAACGATGTTGACGCGCAAGCAGCAGGAACTGCTTCTCTTCATTCACGAACGCATGAAGGAGTCCGGCGTTCCGCCATCTTTCGACGAGATGAAAGATGCGCTGGACCTCGCGTCAAAATCTGGCATTCACCGTCTCATCACGGCTTTGGAAGAGCGCGGTTTCATCCGCCGTCTGCCGAACCGGGCCCGGGCGCTGGAAGTCATCAAGCTGCCGGAGGCCTATAGCCCGAGCCTGCAGCCACGCCGCGGCTTTTCGCCAAGCGTCATCGAGGGTAGCCTTGGCAAACCGCAACTTGTGCCGCCACCCGCTCCCGCCAAGCCGGTAAGTGAGGAAAACAACAGTTCGGTCTCGGTCCCCGTCATGGGCCGCATCGCCGCCGGCGTTCCGATCTCGGCCATCCAGAACAATACCCATGACATCACCGTTCCCGCCGACATGCTCGGCTCCGGCGAGCACTATGCGCTGGAGGTCAAGGGCGACTCGATGATCGATGCCGGCATCTTTGATGGCGATACCGTCATTATCCGCAACGCCACGACCGCCAATCCCGGCGACATCGTCGTCGCTCTCGTCGATGATGAAGAGGCGACATTGAAGCGCTTCCGCCGCAAGGGAGCTTCGATCGCGCTTGAGGCCGCTAACCCGGCTTACGAGACCCGTATTTTCGGGCCGGATCGTGTGAAAGTGCAAGGCAAGCTCGTCGGCCTCATTCGCCGCTATCACTGACGGGTGACACCGGTGCGATCGGCGCTCCGAAAGTACCGGTTCGCCAGTCATAGGCGCGATGAAGGCTCCATGGCCGCGTTAGATTTTCAAACGCCGCCGTTATTACCGGTTTCTCGGCGCCGAGGTTCATTTCGATGGACCCAGTCCGGCGAAGTGTTACGCCCGTAAAAAGCATAGCGCCGGAGCGGCAGCGATCAAGCCGCAGCCGTATGGGTGTGACGACGATATTGGCGGTATCGCAGGCCGGAGCGAGATAAGCAGCGTCTTCAATGGTGACAAGCATGTCGCCATTCTCCAGCATTGCCACGCACCAAGCCCCTTTCTGGCAGGCGAAACCGCCCTGCCCGGCATTGTCCAGTGCCGCATCCATCGCCTTTCGAACGGCGGTCTGTTCGTCGGAACTCAAGCGGCGATGCTTGTCCGATTTGCTGATTTTAGGGAGCTGGCTGTCGGGCGGAAGCATCGCAGGCGGTTGCTGCTCGGTGATCGCCAGGGCTCTTTGCCACTGCTCGAAGATGAAATCGGGCGGTTTCTCACGGTTGGTCGTCAACGCACCGTTTCGCAGCAAAGCGACCAGCGTACCGTCCTCGGAGATCATCAGATCGGGTTTCGGAACACCGGGGCTGAGGGCCACGACTGCGACCGAGCCAATGATCAAAAGCGCACCCGCATGCCGCAGCCATGTTTTGAGCAGGGTCATCAGCAAGAAGCCGACTATGACCGTGGGAAATAGCCAGACCGGTAGTCGGCCAAAGGGAATATTGCCGCCCCAGGCGGCGACCGTTTTGGCAACGACGATGACGGCATCGAGTCCCGCGCCGGTGATCTGCCAGAAAGGAGCATCGACGCCAAACGGCATCAGCATTGTAGCCGCCATACCAAAAGGCATGACGACAAAGGAGACGACCGGCATGGCCGCCAGATTGGCGACAAGACCATATGTCGCCAAGCGGTGAAAATGCTCTATCGAGAAGATCGCGGTCGACGCGCCGCCGATAAAGGAGGTCGACAATATGCCTCCGAAGAAGCGCGAGACGAAGAGCAGCGGACGCAGGAGCCGGAACCGGGAGAGAACGCTTTCCCGATGCGGTCGCCTCGTCCAGAGCGAATAACCGGACACCAATGCCAAGGTCGCCGCGTAGGACATCTGGAAACTTGGTCCGAGCGCCTGTGACGGTGACAGAATGAGGATGACGATCGCCGACAGTGCTACGTTTCGGAGGCTGAGGGATGGCCGGTCGAAGAGCACGGCAACCAGCATGATCGCCATCATGATGAAAGCGCGCTCTGCCGATACGCCGAAGCCGGAAATGAAATAATAGGCTGTCACCGTGACCAGCGCGCCGAAGGCTGCGATCTTCTTCGTTGGCCAGGCCTGGGCCACGCCGAAAAACAGGCTGAGGGCATAACGCAGGCCGACATAAAAGATGCCCGCGGAGAGCGCCATGTTCAGGCCGGAGATGGCAATGATATGCGCAAGACCTGAGGTCCGCAGCGCTTCCGTCGTCTCATCCGAGATCGCTCGTCTCTCATCGGTGACAAGCGAGGCCGCAAAGGCGCCGGTGTCACCGGGCAAAAGCATCCTAATCCTGTCGCCGATGCTGCTGCGCAAACGCGCGAGCCAGATATCCGCCTTATCGAAAAACGATCCCTGAGCAACATCACTGGTCGGTGATAGTAGCGTCGGCGTTCCGTAGGCAAAGCCGTTCGCGCCGGTGCCATCGAAATAGGCGCTGAAGGCGAAATCGTTGAGACCGGGCAAGGCGGGTCCGGCCGGTGGCGTCAGCCGCGCCCTGCCTTGAATGCGATCCCCGAGTTCAAAGGGCTGGAGCTGTTTGCGCACGAAAATGGTGATCTGCGCCGGAGGCCGGCGAACAGCCGGCTTTTCCGTTGCCTCGAGAGCTACGACATAGCGCCAACGCCCCTTATCGTCGGCCTCGCGCCGTTCGATCCGCCCGGTGATCGTAGTCGTCACCGCAGAGTCGAGCATCACCGTCGACGCGCGCCAGGTTTCGCATTGCGCCAAAGCCATGCCGGAGCAGGCAAGCATGGCCGCATACAGCAAGTGCCGCAACACCCGCCCCGCCTCCTGTTGGATGAAGAAAGCGGCTGCGAAGATAAGGAGGGCGGCAAAAACGGCCTGCGGCGGCGGATCGGCTCCGGCGGCAAACCAGAAGATCGCGCCGGCGCCGATATAGACCGGCGCAAACAGCATCGCGCGACCGTACGCCGCCTCTTCTTCGACCAAATGGTAAATGCCGAGTCGGATGCTGCCTGCCGCAAGGCGAAGACGGGCAATAAGCGCGGCGTGATCCTGTGTTCGCTCCGGCCGCATCGCTTTGGTAGCAGAAATAGTCGTGCCGATGCCGTGCTCGCGCTCGGCAACCGCAGCAAACTCCCTACTTTCCACCTGCGGATCCGGTGCCTCTAAATTAGGCATATACCCCAGCGCCCACGCAAAACTACAGCTAGAGCGAGAGTTTTGCCGTCACCGCTAGGTGATTTCAACTGAAATCGGCCTAATCTCCAACAAATGACGCCAATTCATGTTAGCGCACGACGAGTCCGCCTACCGCAGTGCCCAAAAGTTGATACCGCAATGCACAAATAGGCGTAACGATAACTTGGCATTAGGCTCTGGATCATATAGCTAATCGTTAGTCGCTTAACCCTTTGGCGCTTTTTAAGGCGCCATCCCGCCAAATCTTGGAGGATCAGCATGACGGAACAAAGCGCGAAACTAACTTGGGGTGAAAAGACGGTGGATTTGCCGGTTAAGACCGGAACCATCGGCCCAAGTGTCATTGATATTGGTGCCCTTTATAAGAACACCTCCACTTTCACCTACGATCCTGGCTTCACCTCGACTGCGTCGTGCGAGTCCAGAATCACCTTTATTGATGGCGACGAAGGCGTTCTGCTGCATCGCGGTTATCCGATCGAACAGCTTGCTGAACACGGCGATTTCCTCGAAGTCTGTTACCTGCTGCTCTACGGCGAATTGCCGACCGCAGCCCAGAAGAAAGACTTCGATTACAGGGTCGTGCACCACACCATGGTGCATGAGCAAATGTCCCGCTTCTTCACCGGTTTCCGCCGCGATGCGCATCCGATGGCCGTCATGTGCGGCTGCGTCGGCGCTCTGTCGGCCTTCTATCACGACTCCACCGACATCACCGATCCGCACCAGCGCATGGTCGCAAGCCTGCGCATGATCGCCAAGATGCCGACGCTTGCCGCCATGGCTTACAAGTACCATATCGGCCAGCCCTTCGTTTACCCGAAGAACGATCTCGACTATGCCTCGAATTTCCTGCGCATGTGCTTTGCCGTGCCCTGCGAGGAATATGTAGTCAATCCGGTGCTTGCACGCGCCATGGACCGCATCTTCATCCTGCACGCGGATCATGAGCAGAACGCGTCGACCTCGACGGTTCGTCTCGCTGGCTCTTCCGGCGCCAACCCGTTCGCTTGCGTTGCCGCTGGCATCGCATGCCTCTGGGGCCCGGCTCATGGCGGCGCCAATGAAGCAGCGCTCAACATGCTGACGGAAATCGGCACGGTTGACCGTATTCCGGAATATATCGCCCGCGCCAAGGACAAGAACGATCCGTTCCGTCTGATGGGCTTCGGCCATCGCGTCTACAAGAACTACGATCCGCGCGCCAAGATCATGCAGAAGACGGCGCACGAAGTGCTCGGCGAACTCGGCATCAAGGACGATCCGTTGCTCGACATCGCGATCGAACTGGAACGTATCGCGCTGACCGATGACTATTTCATCGAGAAGAAGCTTTACCCGAACGTCGACTTCTATTCCGGCATCACGCTGAAGGCCCTGGGCTTCCCCACGACCATGTTCACAGTGCTGTTTGCGCTTGCCCGCACCGTCGGCTGGATCGCTCAGTGGAACGAGATGATCGAAGATCCGGAACAGCGTATCGGCCGTCCGCGCCAGCTCTACACCGGCGAACCGCTGCGCGAATACGTTCCGGTTTCCAAGCGTTAAGCCGAAAAACGAGACAACAAAAAACCCGGTCAGAAATGGCCGGGTTTTTTCTTGGACAAGACATCGAGAACGATCGCCGCCGCCTTTTCGCCAGGCGGTTCCTCGGTCTGCATTCGCTGCCAGACCAGATCGTAGCCGTGAAGCATAGCCGCAAGCTCCGGCGTATCATTCGACAAGCGCTCCATATAGCGGGCCAACAGACCGGGACGCAGCACGTCGTTGATCAGCTCGGGCACCACGGCATAATCCGCAATCAAATTCGGCAGAGCCGCCGTCCAGGTTTTGATGCGCGAAAGCACGAACCGGGCGAGCCACTCGGTCTTATAGGCCGAAATGACGGGAACGCCCGCAAGCCCCAATTCCAGAACCACGGTGCCGGAGGCTGCCATTGCAGCATCCGCTTCCGCAAAAGCATTCCACTTGGCATCCTGGCCGACGAAGACATCCGGCTTGACGCTCCAGTTTTCAAGCAGCGAGCGCACCAATGCCTCCTGCCGCGGAACGGTCGGCAAGACATAACGAACGCGATCGCTTCGCCGGCTAAGCTCCAGCACCGCCTGCTCGAAAACCGGCAGAAGCTGGCGAATTTCCGAGGAACGCGATCCGGGAAGCAGCAGGATCGTCTTCTCGCCATCAGGCGCGCTAGGCACCCGAAGCGCACGCAGGCGACGGGTCTCCAGCAGGTTCGGATCCACCGTCAGGCGATGGCCGACATAGGTGGTAGCCGGCCCCGCCAGCCGCTGCATCGCCGCCGGCTCGAAGGGTAGAATGGCGAGGACGTGATCGACATAGGCGAGCATCTTCTGCGCGCGATATTCTTTCCACGCCCACACGCTCGGGCAGACATAGTCGACGACCGGCAGGTCAGGCAGCGCAGCGCGGACCTTCTTGGCGACGCGATGGGTGAAATCCGGGCTGTCTATGATGAGCAGCACGTCAGGCTTGGCCGCGATGATGGCGTCCGCCGTCTGGCGGATACGGGCAAGCAGTTTCGGCAAGCGCTTGATAACCTGCGCAAAACCCATGATCGACAGTTCGGAATAATCGAAAAGCGAACGCAAGCCCTGCGCTTCCAGCGCGTCGCCACCAACGCCGATTAGCTCGATGGGGCCATCGTAGCGTTGCTTCAATGCCGCGACGAGATCGCCGCCAAGCAGATCGCCGGAGACCTCGCCGGCGATGACAGCGAGTTTCAACGGCGCACCGCTCACATGAAGCCCTCCGCGCTGAGGCCACGGTCGATGCCGCAGACGAAAAGCCCGGCTTCGTCGGCAGCCGCGATGACCGCTTCACGTTCCAGGACCAGCGCCCTGCCAGCCTCGACGGCGATGCCGGCAAGGCCGGCTCTCTTGGCGTTGAGTACCGTCGAGACCCCGATCGACGGCAGGTCTGCGCGTACATCCTGCTGAGGCTTGCAGAGCTTCACCAATACGCCGCGACGACGTTTTGATATGCGCCCGTCGGCCCGCAAACCTGCCACACGCTCGATCATCTTGTCCGTGCCCTCGGCGCCTTCGAGTGCCACGACGCGGCCGCCGACGCTGACGGCACCCTGCCCGACATCCAGCAGCCCCAGCGCAACGGCTGCCTTCGCACCTTGCGCAATATCGCGCAGGTCCTCTTCCGATGGCGAGAAACGGCCAAGCGGCCCGGTGGTCGCCAACAAATCCGGTGCGATCTCATGCGCGCCGACGACGCGGACGCCGCCAGCCTCGATCAAGCGGATCACCATCTGCAACACGGCATTATCGCCGCCGGAAAGAAGGGTGCGGATGGTCAACGGCAATTCCTTGATGACGCGCCAGGTCGGGCGCACGTCGCGCCAAGGCGGACGGCGCGCAACACCGCCGGACATCACGACCCGGTCGACCCCATAGCGGCGAAACATCGCCTCCAGGCCGGCAAAATTGCCGACGCCGAGATTGGCATGATCGAAAGCGGACCAATCGCGATCCGCCTCGTCCGTCAGTGCTATGATAACAGGATTTTCACCTGCCTGGCGGGCGGCGTCGGCGACATAGGCCGGCAAAAAGCCGCTGCCTGCGATGATCGCCAGCCTGCCCGTATGGCTTTGACCGCTCGCGGCCACCTCAGCCCTTACCGCGATTGGGCGACGACAATGCGCGATCGCTGTCGGCGGCGATGAAATCGAGGATCTCGATCACTTCCTTGCAATCGGCATATTCAGCGCGGATCGCCGCCGCATTGTCGCGGATCGAACCTTCGCCTTCGAAAATGCTCTTATAGGCGCGGCGAACCGAATGGATGACCGAACGCTCAATTCCGGCCCGGGTCATGCCGACAATGTTGAGGCCCGAGAGCACGCCCGGATTTCCGTTCAGCATGCCATAGGGAATGACGTCGTAGCTCGCGGCGGAGAGACCACCGACGAAAGCTTGCCGACCGATACGGGTAAACTGATGCACCGCGCAGCCGCCGCCGAGGATGACTCGGTCTTCCACGGTGACATGCCCCGCCAGCATCACATTGTTCGACATGATGACATTGTTGCCGACGCGGCAATCATGGGCGACGTGCGAATTGGCAAGGAACAGATTGTCGTTGCCGACGATGGTCTTGCCGCCGTAGTCGGCCGTCCCGGTATTGATCGTCACGCCTTCGCGGATCGTGCAATTCTCGCCGACATCCAGCGTCGTCTCTTCACCACCATGATGCACGCTCTGCGGATCGCCGCCTACGACAGCCATGGGGAATATCTTCGTGCCCTTGCCGATCGTCGTCCGGCCGGTCACGACAGCATGCGTCAGGAGCTGGACGGCATCATGCAGCACGACCTTGGGGCCGACATGGCAGAACGGACCGACGACGACGTTCTCGCCAATGACCGCTCCATCCTCAACAACCGCGAGCTTATGAATGCGCGCGCTTTTTGCAATGCTGCTCATGCCTGCTCTTGGTCCTTCCGTACGATCATCGCGCCGATATCGGCCTCGGCAACCAGCGAACCATCGACCTTGGCGTCGCAATGGAACTTCCAGATCGTACCGCGCTGCTTCAGCTTGACGACATGGAACTCAACACGGTCGCCCGGCACGACCGGCTTGCGGAAACGGGCATTATCGATCGTCATGAAGTAGACGAGATTGCCGCCGATTCCATCCTTGCGGGCGCAGATCGCGCCAGCCGTCTGCGCCATGCCTTCAATCAGCAGCACGCCCGGCATGATCGGAGATTCCGGAAAGTGGCCGGTGAATTGCGGCTCGTTGGCCGTGACGTTCTTGATACCGATGGCGGAGTTATCGCTATCGATCTCAATGATCTTGTCGACCATGAGGAAGGGGTAGCGATGCGGCAAGAGCTTCATGATTTCGATGACGTCTGCCGACGACATCGACGTCTTGGCTTCTTCAGTCATGCTCCGCACCGTCCTTCTTTTCTCTGGCTCCTGATCGCTTTGCGATCTCCGCCGACTCTCTCAGAAAATCCCACAATGGCCGCGCCGGAAGACCAGCATAACGCTCACCCGCTGGAATATTATTCATTACGCCGCTCTTGGCGCCGATCTGAACGCCGTCGCCGATATGAATGTGGCCGTTCAAGCCTGCCTGACCGCCGATCTGCACACCATCGCCGAGCACCGTGCTGCCGGCTATGCCGACCTGGCTGACGATGGCGCAGTGGCGGCCGATGCGGACGTTATGTCCGATCTGTACCTGGTTGTCGATCTTCGTGCCTTCGCCGATGACCGTATCATCCATGGTGCCGCGATCGATCGTGGTGTTGGCGCCGATCTCGACATTATCCTGAATGATGACGCGGCCGATCTGCACGATTTTCACCATGCCGCGCGGCCCCGGCGCATAGCCAAACCCATCCTGGCCGATGCGCGCACCATTGTGAATGATGACGCCATTGCCGAGATAGGAGCAAAGCACACTCGCGCCGCCACCGATCGTGCAATTGCGCCCGATCTTGACGCCCGGCCCGATCATCGCGCCAGATCCGATGCGTGTGCCCTCGCCGATCTCGGCACCAGGCCCGATAACCGCGCACGGCTCAACGCCGACATTCGCCTCAAGCTTGGCGGTTGGATCGATGAAAGCCGCCGGCGAAATCAGCGTTGGCGCAGACGTCAGCGCAACCGGACGCATGGCTTGCGGATGCAGAAGAGCACCCGCCAGCGCGAAATCCGTATGCGGCTTTTTGGAAAGGAGAACCGGGATATGCGCGGGAACGAAAGACTTCAGCGCCGGCAAACAAATGATCGCCGAAGCCCGACAGGTCTCCAATTCCGCACGATTCTTCCGGGAGAGAATGTAGCAAACGTCGCCTTCGCCCGCCCGATAGACGGGAGCGATGGACTTGATGACGACGCCGGCAAAGGCCTCGTCAACAAGCTCCGCCCCAAGATACTCGGCCAGCGCGCTTAGGCTGACGCCATCATGGGGCGGAAAAAAACCGATATGTTCCATAAGCACCAGCTCCAGAACGGTGTTAAGCCCGCAGTTCTGGGCTGCCGATATCAGAACTGGTTGGCGATGCCAAACCGGAAATTCTCGGTCTTGTCGTAATCTTCCTTGAGAACCGGCACAGCATAGTCAACACGGATGACACCGAAGGGCGACGACCAGATCAGACCTGCACCCAGCGAAGCACGGATCGAGCTGTCGTTGTGCAGGACGTCACCGAAGAGATCAGCCTTGTTGCCATAGAGCGTGCCCGCATCGGCAAAGGCTGCGACGCGCAGACCGATATCCTGCGGAACGCCCGGCATCGGCATGCTTGCTTCAGCCGAAGCCGTGAAGTAGGTCGTGCCGCCCAGCGCATCGCCATGCGACGAACGCGGACCAATACCAGCATTTTCGAAGCCGCGGATTTCACGACCACCAAGCGTGAACTGATCGAAGACGTTCAGGTGATCGCCCGTCGGCATGACATAACCGGCGCCGACCGTCAGCGAGCCGATGATGTCGGCTTCGTCGCTGATCATCTTATAGTAACGCGCCTTGCCGCTCAGCTTGTAGAAGTCGGAGTCGCCACCCAGACCCGCATATTCATGCGTGAACTTGGCGATGATACCTTCGCGCGGCAGGTTCTGGTCGTCCAGCGTGTTGTAGGTGAAGGTCTGCGAAATCGTCGACTGAACCCACGGGCTGTTGTTCACGAGGTTCAGGTAGGGAGCAGACAGATTGTTTTCCCAGTCGTTGGTACCGTCGTACTGCAGGCGCTTGTAGTTGTAGCGCAGCGTCGTCGCGAAGTTCTCGGTGATCGGCGCGGTGACGCGCAGCGAGAAGCCTTCTTCCGAATAATCGTAGAAATCATCGCTCGAGGTCTGGTTCCGGAAGATGTCGAAGCCGGCAGCCAGACGATAGCCGAGGAAATAGGGCTCGGTGAACGAGATGTTATAGGTACGGTTGCCTTCCGTGCCGGCACCAGCAGCAATACGGATGTACTGGCCACGACCCAGGAAGTTCTTTTCTTCGACCGAAGCCTCCAGCAGCAGGCCGCCATTGTTGCCGACAGCGTAACCAGCACCGATACCGAACGAACCGGTCGGCTGGTCTTCGACGTTGACGATCACGACGACACGGTCCGGAGCGCTGCCCTGGGCGGTGGTGATATCAACCTTGGTGAAATAGCCGAGCGCGTCGAGACGGCGCTTGGCGCGGGTGATCATTTCCTGGTTGAAAGCGTCGCCTTCATTGAGGTCGAACTCGCGGCGAATGACGTAATCGCGCGTGCGGGTGTTGCCGCGGATTTCGATGCGCTCGACATAGGCGCGCTCGCCCTGGTCGACGAGATATTCGATACCGATCGTGTGGCCAGTCAGGTCACGATTGCCGCGTGGCGTGATGCGGGCAAAGGGATAGCCGGCAGCAGCGACGCGCTTGGAAATATTTTCGATCGAGGTCTGGATGTCCTTGGCGCTGTAGACATCACCCTTATGCGTAATGACCAGGCTCTTCAGGTCATCGGCGTTGACGCCTTCGACCGTCGAGACGACGTTGATGTCGCCATAGGTGTAGCGCGGACCTTCATCGACGTTGAAGTTCAGCGTGTATTCGTTGGTCTGCTCGTTCAGCGTCGCATCGGCACTAACGACGCGGAAATCGGCATAACCGTGATTGTAGTAGAACTGACGCAGCGCATCCTGGTCGGCCTGCTGGCGTTCCGGGCTGTAGACGTCCTTGCGGGTCAGGAACGACAGGAAGTTGCTCTTCTTGGTGCTGATCACCGAAGCAAGACGGCCACTGCTGTAAGCCTGGTTGCCCGAGAAATTGACCTTGTCGATCTTGGTGCGGTCACCTTCGTTGATGACGAAGGCCACATTGATGCGGCCCTGCGCGACCGGCACGGTCTGCGTCGTCACCTGGACTTCATTACGGCCGATTGCGGCGTAAGCGTCCTTGATGGTCTTGATGTCAGCCTGAACCTGGCTCTCGTTGTAAGGGCCGGCCGCGTGGGTCTGAACGATGCCCTGAAGCTTGTCGTCCTTGATCTTGTGGTTGCCGTTGAAGACCACGGCATTGATCAGCAGGTTTTCCTTGACGGAAATGACCAGCGTGCTGCCAGAGACGGTTACGTGTACATCGGAGAAGTATCCGGTCGCATAAAGCTGCTTTACCGAATTGTCGATGTCGGCTGGCGAGAAGCTCTTGCCAGGCTTGATCGTGATATTGTCGCGAACAGCCTCGGGACCAACGCGTTCAGCTCCCCTGACATCAACCCGCTGAATAACAGCGGCTTCTGCGACTGAGGCAGAAGCAAGGGTGATAACACCAGCGCCCGACGCAACAACACCAGCAGACAGCGCTACCGCCGACACTGCGTTCAAAAATCTTGAACCAGCCTTCATTTTCACTTCTTACCTTTTTATCAGTCGTCCCCAGCCCCGAGCGAACCCGATTCCGGCCACGTGTGTCGTTTTACCCGCTTTTGACATACAAGCAAGGGAGCAAGTTAATTTCTGTTTACTTCATTTCAAACCGTGGCTCATTCGCCACTACAGCTTTGAAACATCGTAAATAAATCGTAATTTCCTCTACTGCCCCATCAGCCTATCCTGGAGCTGATGTCGTTCCATGTCGCAAACACCATGAGTGACAGGACCATCGCAAAACCAATTCGAAAAGCGATGTCTTGTGCCCGAGCACCCAGCGGTTTTCCCCTTACGGCTTCAATCGCATAGAACATCAAGTGCCCGCCATCAAGTACCGGCACCGGCATCAAATTTAATAACCCAATGGAAACAGAAAGTATGGCGGCGAATTGGAGCACCGCCGAAAAGCCCAGGGTTGCCATCTGCCCGGAAAGCTGAGCCACCCGAATGGGGCCGCCGAGCTGATCCGCCTTCATGTAGCCGCCGATGACATTGCCGAGATATTCGAAGGTGCCGGACACGATATTGCCGGTCTGTCTGACGCCTTCGCCCAGCGCCTGGAACGGACCATATGCCTCATAACGGAGCTTGATGGGCTTCTGGCCGTCAGTAATCCCGATGCTGCTGATCTGCGTCTGGTTGCCGAAGGCATCGGGCTCTTCGGTTTTCTTCGGAAGTATTTGAACGTCGCGTGTGCCACCGCTGCGCTCGACGGACAACACCACCGGCTTGTCCGCACCGGATGCCAAATAACGCTGCACGTCGCCGATGGAATCGACCACATGCCCATCCACGGAGAGGATACGGTCGCCAAGCGCGAGACCGGCCTGTTGCGCCGGGCTGTCCGGTGCGATCGAAGCGACGAGCGGGTCGATCGGCGAAATACCGATGCTACCGACGTCCTTCTTCTTTCCAGAGGCGTCGGTCGCGCTCAACGTTTCCGGCACCATCGGAAAATCACGGATCTGACCGTTGCGTTCGACCGTCAAGACGAGGCTCTTGCCGGGGCGATCGCCGACGTAGCGGGCGATATCATAGTAGGTCGCGACATTGTTGCCGTCGACGGCGACCAGGCGGTCACCCGCCTGCACGCCCGCCTGCGCTGCCGGTCCACCCGGCTCAACCGCCGTCACCAGCGGATCGACGAGCGCGATGCCGATGCGTCCCATTTCCATCTTGTTGCCGAACTGATCTGTGTCTTCCACGAGCTTCGGCAGGATGCTGAAATCGCGCTTCTGGCCGTCGCGCTCGACGGACAGCACGATATTGCGACCGGGACGCAGGCCGACATAGCGCTGCACCTCATCGAACGTCGTCACCTTGTTGCCATCGATGGCAACAAGACGGTCGCCTGGCTCGATTCCCGCTTCAGCGGCGGCACCGCCGCGCATGACCACGGCGACGACCGGATCAGCGACGGTGCGGCCATAGACGCCAAAGAGTACGGCGAAGATTGCGATGGCGAGAATGAAATTGGCGATCGGGCCGGCCGCAACGGTGGCCGCCCGCTTCCAGAGCTTGGCGCCGGCGAAGGACCGGGCGCGCTCCTCCTCGGTCATGGCCGCGAGCTGATCGACATCGGTCTTGCTCGAGGCATCCTCGTCGCCGAAGAAGCGGACATAGCCGCCGAGCGGAATGATTGACAGCTTCCAGCGCGTACCATGGCGGTCGGTAAAACCAGCGACTTCCGGACCGAAGCCGATCGAAAAGGCCATGATGCGGATACCGGACCAACGGCCAACCAGATAGTGACCCATTTCGTGCACGAAAACGAGCAAAGACAGTACGAAAACAAACGTTATGACGTTGTTCGTCAAGAAGCCGATAATGCCTGCCACGCTACCCATGCACGATCCTGTTCGCGTTGATTTCAGACACCGAGCAGAACGCCGCCCAATGACATAGTCTCGCCGCTTATTGTCAGCGATATTACGATAGCCAAGAAAAACGCTGCAAAACAAGCAAAAATTAGTCCGTCGACCCGGTCCATGACGCCGCCATGGCCGGGAATCAGGTGGCTGGAGTCTTTGACTCCGAAGCGGCGCTTGATGAAAGACTCGAAAAGATCGCCGATCTGGCTGCAGATTGACAGCACCAGAGTGAGCGCAGGAATCCATAAACCATCTGCCGAGAAAAAGCTCCAGACGACCGCTGTTCCGGCAATCACCGCGGCAATGGCCCCGCCGATCGCGCCCGACCAGGTCTTGCCCGGCGATATGCGCGGCGCAAGCTTCGGCCCGCCGATGGCGCGGCCAACGAAATAGGCAAAAATATCCGTCGCCCAAACGGTGGCGAAGATGAACAGCATCAGCACGAAGCCGCGCAGATCGTCATCCCGGATCTCGGCAAGGGCGATTGCCGTCAATCCCGCATAGAATATTCCGCCGGGCAGCCACCAGCTTTTGCTACGCATGGCGACCATGATCGCCGTGACCGCAACAAAGATGATCAGCAATTCGAGGGAATAGACGGATTCCGCCGCTAGTGTCGCGCTGGCTATCAGCAGGAGGCCGAGCCAGCCAAGCGCATTGCCCTGCGGATCGCGACCATGCAGGTCCGTTATCGTAGACCATTCATAGTAGACGAGCAAGCCGATCGCCGCCGCCAGGATACGAAAGCTCAGACCGCCATACCAAGTCGCAGCCAGAACGACCGCGGCAAGAACGATGCCGGAAATGATGCGCAGCCTGAGTTCACGGCTCATCAGGACCCCACGGCCGCCGCCTGTTTGGCGGAAAGCCCGCCAAAGCGCCGATCACGCGCGGCGTATTTTTCCAGCGCGGAGAAGAAGAGGTCCCGGCTGAAATCCGGCCAGTACTCCGGCATGAACATGAATTCCGAATAGGCCGCCTGCCAAAGAAGGAAGTTCGACAGCCGCTCTTCGCCGCTGGTGCGGATGATGAGATCAGGATCAGGGATTCCGGCCGTATCCAGTCGTGCATCGATCAATTCGGGACGAATATCCTGCGGGCGCAGGCGCCCGGCTTCGACGTCCTTGGCCAGGCTGACGAAAGCGCGGGTGATCTCGTCGCGCGAGCCATAGTTGAAGGCGATGATCAGCGTCAGCGCGGTATTGTCCTTGGTGGTCTCTTCCGCTTCGATCAACAGCGGCAAGATATCGCTGCGCAGATTGTAGCGGTCGCCGATCACGCGGATGCGGACATTCTGGCGATGCAGTTCCGCAAGGTCCCGCCGAATGAACGCCTTGAGCAGGCCGAGAAGGTCGCTCACTTCAGTCTCCGGGCGGCGCCAATTCTCCGAGGAAAAGGCAAAGAGCGTCAGATATTTTATACCGACATCCCCTGCCGCCCGTACCGTTTCGCGCACCGCCTCCACGCCCTTACGGTGGCCCATGGTGCGCGGCAGGCCGCGCGCGTTGGCCCAACGCCCGTTGCCATCCATGATGATGGCGAGGTGATCGGGTATGGCAGAGAACGTGGGAACTGACATATGGATCCGGTTTCGTTCGGCAGGAAATGCTCCAGGACTTCAAATCTAGCGCACCCTCACCGCTTTCAATGTTTCTTGATCGAAAGCGGGATGCTCTAGTGGCAATCAGACCTGCATGATTTCCTTTTCTTTGTCGGCTAGCAAGCGGTCGATATCCGAAATCGTATCGTCCGTCATCTTCTGCACACGCTCAGACTGAGCGCGGCTTTCATCCTGACCGATTACACCGTCCTTTTCGGCCTTTTTGAGACCGTCCATGCCATCCCGGCGGACATGGCGAATCGCCACCTTCGCCTTCTCGGCATATTCATGGGCAACCTTGACCAGCGAGCGACGGCGCTCCTCGTTGAGTTCCGGCAGCGGAATACGCAGATTTTGGCCATCGACGATCGGGTTGAGGCCGAGATTGGATTCGCGGATCGACCGCTCGACGGCGCCGACCATCGACTTATCCCAAACGGAAACGGTCAGCATGCGCGGCTCGGGTACGGTGATGTTGGCAACTTGGTTCAGCGGCATGCGCGAACCATAGGCTTCAACCGTGACCGGATCGAGAATGTTGGCGGACGCGCGGCCGGTGCGCAGCGAGGCGATATCGCTCTTGAATGCCGCGATGGCGCCGTCCATGCGGCGCTTCAGTTCCTTGAGGTCGGTGCCTTCACTCATGTTTTTATACTCCCGTGTAATAGGCGGCGCCGGGAAGGCCCGGTGCCACAGGAACGTCAATTGTCGGATACGATGGTCTTACGACCGCCGCCGGTCAAGATTTCTGCGAAACCGCCCTTTTCGTGAATGGAAAAGACGACGATCGGAATTGAATTTTCCCGTGCAAGCGCCACGGCGGCCACATCCATGACGGCGAGCCCCTTTTCCAGCACCTGGCTGTGGGTCAGATGTTCGAAACGCTCGGCATCCGGGAACTTCTTCGGATCGGCGGAATAGATGCCATCGACCTGCGTGCCCTTGAAGATTGCTTCGGCGCCCATTTCGGCGGCGCGCAGCGCAGCGGCGGAATCGGTGGTGAAAAAGGGATTGCCGGTGCCGCCGGCAAAGATCACCACGCGGCCCAGCGAGAGATGATAGAGCGTCGCACGCTGCGAGAAGCTTTCGCAGATCTCCGGCATGGAAATGGCTGACAGCACCACCGTGTCGATATCCAGCTTGCGCAGCGAGGTGGCCAGCGCCAGCGCGTTGATGATGGTGCCGAGCATGCCCATGTGGTCGCCGGTTACGCGGTCTCCGCCCTTGGAGGCCACGGCAACGCCGCGGAAGATATTGCCGCCGCCGACGACGACGCCGACCTCGACACCCATTTCGCGCGCTGCGGCAATATCGGATGCAATGCGGTCAGCGACGGTAACGTCGATACCGAACCCCTGGCTGCCCATCAGAGCTTCGCCGGAGGCCTTGAGCAATACGCGCTTGTAGATCGGCTGGGACATTGTCGCTCCTTGAAGTGATCGCGGGGTAATAGTGAAAGCCGGATACACGAAGGGCACCGCGTTGTCACGCGATGCCCACGGGTTTCCCCTGATATGGTTTCACCTATCTGGGATATGGTTTCGTTTCGTCAACAGACGAAATGAATTCGTTGATCAGCCCTTGGCGGCAGCGGCGACTTCGGCAGCGAAGTCGGTCTCTTCCTTCTCGACGCCTTCGCCGAGAAGAAGACGGGCCATGCCGGTGATTTCGATCGGCGCACCGGCGGTCTTTTCAGCTTCCTTGATGGCAGCGGCGACGGTCAGGTCCGGGTTGATGACGAAAGCTTGCGACAGAAGAGCGACTTCTTCGAAGAACTTGCGCATGCGGCCTTCGACCATCTTTTCGATGATGTTGTCCGGCTTGCCGGAGGCGCGGGACTGCTCGATGAAGACGTTGCGTTCGCGCTCGGCGACGGCAGCGTCAACTTCTTCCGGACGGATGGCGAGCGGGTTCGTAGCAGCAATGTGCATGGCAACCTGGCGGCCGATCGACGTCAGAACGGCCTTGTCACCGACGGACTTCAGGGCAACCAGAACGCCGAGCTTGCCGATACCGTCGCCAGCAGCGTTGTGGATGTAGGTCGCCACGACGCCGTGCTCAACTTCCAGCTTGACCGCGCGACGAAGCGCCATGTTTTCGCCGATGGTTGCAATCGCGTCCTTGATGGTGTCGACAACCGGCTTGCCGGATGCGGGATAGGTCGCAGCCGAAATGGCTTCGACAGTGCCGTTGGTGGACAGCGCAACTTCGGCGATGCCGCGAGCAAGATCCTGGAAGGCATCGTTACGGGCAACGAAGTCGGTTTCAGAGTTGAGCTCGACGACGACGGCCTTGTGACCGGCGCCGGCAATGGCGACCAGGCCTTCAGCGGCGGTGCGGCCGGACTTCTTGTCGGCCTTGGAGATGCCCTTGGCGCGCAGCCAGTCGATCGCGGCTTCGATATCCCCGTTCGTCTCGGTCAGCGCCTTCTTGCAGTCCATCATGCCTGCGCCAGACTTTTCGCGCAGTTCTTTCACCAGTGCAGCCGTAATCTCGGTCATAAGCTTCCTCTTGTCGGTTCATACGGTGCGGCAAACGGCGTTAAGCCGAAGCGGCACCGATTTGAGGGACGAAATGTACCCGTAAGTATGACAGCGTTATGAAGCAGCGTCATACTGTGGAATTCTGTTTGGAACATGCCTGGATTTTCCGCCTACAGCGCCACGCGTCATGGTGACGCGTAAAGGTCGCTGTAGCACTTTAAATCTGCTGCATAATTTACCCTTAAATCGATTCCGATTTAAGGAATTATGCAGTAGGCCAGCAGTTACCAAAAACGCGATAAGGCCGCTCGAACTCCTTGAAGTCGCAAACGGCCTTATCCCGGATATCAATACGCTCGGGCGGACAAGCTTCTGCCCGCCACAAGACGCGATCAGGCTTCGGTGCCGTCCGCCAGTGTCGGCTCGACCGGAGCTTCAACGGAAGCGCCGAGGTCGCGGCCGGATGCGCTCTGCTGGCGGGCGATGCCGTCGATGGCAGCGCGCGAGATCAGGTCGCAGTAGAGAGCGATGGCGCGCGAAGCGTCGTCGTTACCCGGGATCGGATAGTCGATCAGGTCCGGATCGCAGTTCGAGTCGATGATGGCGACGACCGGAATGCCGAGGCGCTTGGCTTCGTCGATCGCGATCTTTTCCTTGTTGGTGTCGATGATGAACATCAGGTCCGGGGTGCCGCCCATATCGCGGATACCGCCGAGAGCCTTGTCCAGCTTTTCGCGCTCGCGCTCAAGGTTCAGACGTTCCTTCTTGGTGAAGCCCTGGGCTTCGCCGTTGAGGATTTCGTCGAGCTTGCGCAGACGCTGAATGGAATTCGAAATCGTCTTCCAGTTGGTCATCATGCCGCCGAGCCAGCGGGCGTTGACGTAGTACTGGGCCGAGCGCTTGGCGCTGTCGGCGATCAGTTCGGACGCCTGACGCTTGGTGCCGACGAACAGAACGCGGCCGCCACGGGCAACGGTGTCGCTGACAACCTGCAGGGCGCGGCTCAGCAGCGGAACCGTCTGGGCGAGGTCGATGATGTGGATGTTGTTACGATCGCCGAAGATGTACGGCTTCATCTTCGGGTTCCAGCGATGCGTCTGGTGGCCGAAGTGAACACCAGCTTCCAGAAGCTGACGCATAGAAAAATCAGGCAATGCCATGCCTTTGACTCCTTTTCCGGTTGAACCTCCGCAAGGCGAACAGCATCCTCTTCGAAGATGCCACCGGGCGGAACGATCCGGATTTCTCCCGGACAATCCCATGCCTTACGTGTGGAATGCGGCTGCCCATACATTCGATTTGCCGGGAATGCAAGGCTTAGGTGGAAAAAATACGGCAGACCCCTGCCCTTTAGCTCGCCACCTTGTCGAGCAACGCCAGCATGACGTTGGCGTCCGGCATTGGCAAGACCGCGTCGATCTCGGCCGGCAGCAGGCCTGCAATCGCATCATGTGCATTACCGGTCGCCGTGCCCAATGGCCCGCGGAAGCCGTGCTTGGTCCAGGCGAGTTCCTGCAGCTTCGGCCTTGTCAGCGCATCCATCATCCGGTTGGCGGTTTCATCCACGACGATCAGAGGATGCGACGAATAGACGGTCGGATGCGGATAAAGCACAACCGGCTTTGCCGTGGAGCTCGATTGAACGCGCTTCCACCGTCCGGGATCGGCGATGATCCATTCGACCAACTGATTCTCGTAGCCGACGATCATCGGTTCGCCGCCGAGCCCGCCGGCGAGATATTGATCGAAAAGCTTGCCTGATGACGGCGACTTGAAGCCCATATTGCGGAAGATCATCTGCGCCTTGTCGCCCGACCGCGCGAGATCGGCGACCGTCGCGACGTTGCCGGCAAACAGGCTCAGTACCAATCCGGCAAACATGAAGCCGGAATTGGAGCGATTCGGATCGGTCGAGACGATGCGCGCCTGCCCGTAGAGCGCGTCGACCCCGAGCTTGGACCAATTCGTTCCAGCAAGGACGGCATCGAGCAATGCCTTCAGATCAAGCTGATGCTGTCCGGTGGGCGTCACGGTGACCAGCCCGGCTTTCATCAACCCGTCGACCACCGGCTGCCAGGTGTAGACGACGACCGGCGTGTTCAGCACGACGCGGTCGTCGCGGATCTTGACGCCGCGCTGCCGGGCGATATCGACCATGATCGAGGACGACGGCCAAAGGAAAGCAGGATTCTGCGACAGAAGTGCCTGCTCGCGCACCATCTCGACGGAGCCGGCCACACGGCTGTCTATATCCAGTCCGTATCCATGCAGAGCGCCGACAACATCCTCGTCCGCCAGAAACGCCACCTTCTCACCGCCGATGAAGCCGAAGAGCTTCGTGCGGTTGCCGAGCAGTCCCTGGAACTCCGGCCGGTCCTTCACGGCGAAATAGCCACCGGTGCCGGCAACGCCGGTAGCAAGAAGTCCCACTCCAAAGGCGCGGCGAGAGATAGCCATCAGCGTCCGATATCCTCTTTGAGCGAGGCCTGTATGAGGCGCAGCTCGGTGTCCAGCGTATCGAGCCTGTCGTCGACGAGACTGTCCGAATAGTGCACGAAGGCATCCTCGAGTTTGGTGAGCACCAGCTCAACGTCCTGCAATCGTTTCTGGTCCGGCACGCGCTTGGCCTCGAGCGTGGCGAAACCCTCGGCGACTTCGGCCGCTCGCGGCAGGTAATAGCTGAGGAAGCGCCGCACGGTGCCGGCGCTTTCCGGGCTCGCCTCCACCTTGGCAAAGACATCGGCGGCGATTTCGGCCAGATGCCGCACGCGCTTTGCCGTCTCTTTGTTGGCGATGTGATCCGCCGAGACTTCCAGCCTTTGCGCTGCCGGTGCGGCCGCACTCAAAAGATCGCGCGCGAAATCGAGACGTCCCTTGCCGATGGCTTTCGCATCCAGACCTTCGAAAAGCCGACGCGGCGACAATGTAAAGATGAGGCCTGTAAAGACGAGCAGACCGATGACGGCCGCGATCCACAACGGCATCTTCGCAAAGAAGCTCAAGACGGGAACGACGATCGCGGCGGTAAGCCCCGCCACGATCCAATTCCAGTCATTGCCGAACCAATTGCGCATCGGTGTCCTAGTTGTAGCCACGCACCGCGCGGAAGGCGCTGACGAGATCGCCACGACCATCGAACACACGCCCCGATGTCGCCTTGGTCAAGGCATCGAGCTGCGACTTGTCGGCGTCGCCAAAGGTGATGCCGAAGACCGGCACATGCGGGTTGGTTGCCATCCACTCACTCAGAAAATCGCGGCTCGCATCATCGGACTTTCCGTCGGTCATGATGACGATCGCCGGCAGATAGGACGAAAGATTTTGGGTATCCTTCATGCGCTCAAGCGCCCTGCTTGCGCAAGCATACATATCGGTGCCGCCATCGGCATGCTGCAGCGACACTTTATCGACAAGGTTCTTCTGTTGTGCGGGGTCGCCCGTGGCCAAAAGCGTCGTCCGTACGCGGCTGTCGAACGGAATGACCATGATGCGGTCCGCCGGCGTCCATTGCGCCAGCACCTTTCCGGTTTCATCCGGATTGAACAGGAACCGCATGGCAGCCTGCAATTGATTTTCGCCCGTGCCTCCCATGGAGCCGGAGAAATCCAGGCAAAGGGCCGTGAGCGACGGCTTACGCAATGCGCCCTGGTAGAGATCGAGCGCCTGGCGAATCACGGTCGGCTCCGGCATGCGGATCGCGGTCACCAACCGGCTCGGGTCGAAATTCCAACTCGGGTCCCCTTTCGTCACAGCATCTCCCAATGGAATGCGTCGGCCGGTGTCGGCAATGCGCTTCTGCACGGGTGCGGACCGCAAATAGGCGACCAGTTCGTTGAAGAAAGTTTCGACCTCGGGTCCTCGTCCGTGATCGATGAAGCCGATCGGTGAGTCCGCGATCGCCACGCCATCGGCCGGATAGATCGCATAAAGCGGCTCCTTGCCCATGCCGATAAGCTTGTCGTTGGTCTCCTTCAGCACCGCCTCGTAGTTCCACATGGCATCGTAGAGCGTGCCCTGGCCAGCAGAATCCGTATAGAGGTCCGCGAGCCAGCCGGAGGAACCCGACGAGCGTTCGACCCCGGCAAGCAGCGCCCTGACGGTACCCTGAACCTCCGGCTTGTCGAGATCGCCCGGCTCGATGACAGGCTTGTTGCCGAGCGCGCTGGAGAGCATGGCGAGATAGGCGCTGGCGCCCGAATTGGACTGGGTTGCCGAGGTCATGAGAAATTTCAGCGAGCCGTTTTTCACCGCCGCCAAGATGTCCTTCATGAACACAGGCTTGCCGATCCAGCCGAGCGCCTGCGCCTTCGATTTGCGCACGCCGAGGATAACGGGCGTCTGCGCCACCGAGGTCAGCGTCTTCACGCGGCGTTTGGTGTCGAACATATCGACCCAGACGCTCGATGCCGGCCAGACGGCGTCCTGCTCGACGCCAGTTTCGCTCTGCAGCGCCAGCCCGATATCCAGCGTGCCTTCGTAGGTGAAGCTGCAGGTGGCGTTCTTCTGTTTGCAGAATTCTTCGACGATCGGCTGGATAACCGTGTTTTCCGAGCCGGAGACGATCGAGAACTTCGGACCTTTGCCGCCGGCATCGCAGCCCGCCAAGGCGAGCGCCGCCGTCAGCGCCAGGCCGGTGAGAAGTGTGCGGATCATCATGCCGCTCATCGTGCCTCGATCATCGCCTTTTTGAGTTCGACGGTCATTCTCTCCATTTGCTGCTCGGCCTCGGCCCGCTTCCTGCGGCCTTCTTCCTGCACCTTCAGGACACCGCCGATCGTATCGATCAGGTCGCGGTTGGCGGCGGCGAGCGTATCGATATCGACGATACCGCGCTGCGATTGCTGTTCGATGGCAATCGCCTGGTCCTTCATCATCTCGGATGCCTGGCGGATCATCTCGTTGGTGGCGTCAGTCACCGTCTTCTGCAATTCGAGCGCCGATTTCTGCCGCGACAGCCCGAGCAGGATCACCATCTTCTGCTTCCAGGCCGGCACCGTCAGCGCCGATGTCGCCTGCAGATTCTCGATCAGCGTTTCGTCGCCGGCCTGCACGATGCGGATCTGCGGCAATTGCTGAATGCCGAGCTGGCGGGCCTGCTGCAGGTAGAATACCCGCTTCTCCAGCCTGTCGAGGGCCTGCAGGCTGTCCTGATAGGTCTGCGCCTCCAGCATGCCGCCGCCGGGATTGGCAGCCGCGGCATCAGCAGCGCTTTTCAGCTTCGGCAGTTCGACACTGCGGAAATGCTCTGCAAACGTCTTGCCCGCCTGCACGTAGGCGTCGAGCTGCAGGATCGACCGCTTTGTCTCCTCATGGAGATCATCGAGAAGTGCGATGTCGCGGCGCAGCGTATCCTTGTGCCGGTCGAGCTCGAGACCGATGCGATCGATCTGGCCGGCCACATCCTCGAACTCCTCCTTGAAGCGTTCCAACCTCGCCTTGAAGGACGAGAAAATCTTGGAAAGAAAGCCCTCATCCTTCAGCGATGCCGGGTCGAGCTTCTTCGACTTGATGATGATATCGGTCAGCAGCTTGCCGACCTCACCAAGATCGCGATTGCGGACCTCGCGGAGAATCCGGTCGGAATAGTCGGAGACGGACTGCTGGGCACGGTCCCCATAGACCGAAATACCGGCGCGGTCGTTCAAATCGATGGTATCGCCGATGCGGGCAATTTCCGCCGGATCGGCCGTGACAACCGGCAAAGCAGCGTTAGAGGCAGGGGCGAGATCGGTATTGGCCATAGGTCGTGCTTTCTCGTCTATCAACACGGGACCTGTCTGCGGAAGCCTGCCGATTATTCCCACAATAAGCGACGCGGCCCGCATGGCCCGCTACAATTCCAGATCGGCACAGCGGGACATGAGACTCACTCACGGGCGTGCCGGATGCACCCCAGAATAGTGAAGCTTCGAATACAATTTTATGACGAAGATTTTGCCCTGTGGCTTGGCGCCGTGGCCAAGCCTATTGGCAGGCCTTGGTGTCGAGCACTTCAAGCTTGGAAAGCTTGCCGGTCAGCACGAAGTCACCATAGTCCATGGTGAGGTCGCGGGTGATGCCGTTTTCATAGAGCTTGAACGACATGCGATAGACCGGGATGGCGTCGCCCTTGGATTTGTCGTTGAAATAGGCAACGGTCACCGGCCAGAACGGTGTTTTCGCGAACATACCGGCCTTGTCGGCATCGGGATCGTCGGTGGCGGGCGTCGACTGCTTGCCGACGACGGTTGTTGCGATCAACGACTTGTCGCCATCGTCGGAGCCGTCGAAAACCTCGGCTTCGAAGAAATTCCTGCCGAGCTTCGCATTATGAATGATGTCGAGCATATGTTCTGTCGGAAAGCGGCTCTGAATGAGCTCGACCTGCTTGGCCTGCGGCTGGGTCAAATCGACCTTGATGCCCTTCTGGTCGTCCGCCGCCGCACCACGCACGTCCTTATCGAGCTGGTCGTCCGTATAGGATTTGGTCTCGAAGCGGAAAACGCGCTTGGTGAGATCCTCGAATGTGGTCGTCTGCTGATCGCTGACGCGTGTCGTGTCACCCGTGTCGATCTGCGTGACGAAGCGGAAATTGGTGGTGAAACCGGTGCAATCGGAGCCGTCGAACTCATAGACCATACGGCCGAACATGCCGGCGATACCAGACCGGTCGGAAGCGTCCTTCAGTTCGAGATCATAGACGGCGCGATGCGCGATCAACCCGCTTGGACCTGCCGCCATGGCGGATGCGCCCAGAGACGCGACGCCTAAACTCGAAACAACAACGGCGGCAAGACTCGAGCGGAACATTCATTATCTCCTGTTGGACTCGCACGCGATGCTATAAGAACGCTTCGGCTAGAGTGAGGCGGACCGTCATCAATTCGTCATCTCACTCTGCCTTTTGATTTGGCGTGATCTCGTCCAAGATCGCTTCTGGTATTTCGGGATCGTGCTTAAATCGAGGCTGCCTTTCCCGGCAAAGGGAATCTAAGCTTGATGCCGGATTTTTGAAGATTTTACAACAAAACGGGAGATGAAAATGTCCGACGCCATCGAGAGCCGTCTGAAGGAGCTTGGCATCGTCCTGCCGCAGGCTGCCGCGCCAGCCGCCAACTATGTGCCCTATGTCATCAGCGGCAATCTTCTTTATCTGTCCGGGCAGTTGCCGATGGAAAACGGCAAGCTTGGTGTCACCGGCCTCCTCGGTAGGGATGTCGACGTTGCCGGCGGCCAACGCGCTGCCGAGCTTTGCGCCATCAATATTCTCGCCCAGGCAAAGGCAGCCCTGGACGGCGATCTCGGCCGCATCAAGCGCATCATCAAGCTGAACGGCTTCGTCGCCTCGGCACCCGAATTCGTCGAACAACATCTTGTGATCAACGGTGCCTCCAATCTTCTGGCAAATGTACTTGGCGACGCTGGCAAGCATGCGCGCGCTGCGGTCGGCATGGCAGCACTGCCGCTGAATGCCGCCGTCGAAATCGATGCCATCATGGAAATTGCATAATGAGCAAGATTGCCTGGCTTACCGAACGTCCTGTCGCCCATCGCGGCTTTCACGACATGAACAAGCAGGTTTGGGAAAACACCTTGTCGGCTTTTGGCCGCGCGATCGAGGCGGGTTTTTCCATCGAATGCGATCTCCATTACGCCGCCGACGGCGTTCCGGTCGTCTTTCACGATGACGATCTGCAGCGCGTCTGCAATCTTCCCGGCCAGCTTCGTGACCGGACCTCGGCCGAACTCGGCCTGCTCTCGGTCGGCGGCACCAACGACAAGGTCCCGACGCTGAAACAGCTCCTCAAGCTCTGCGACGGCAAGGTGCCGTTGGTGCTGGAGCTGAAGGGCCGCGAAGGTGACGATGAGGGCTTTGCGGAATCCGTGCTGGAAGTCCTGGAGGGCTATAACGGTCATGTCGCGCTGATGAGCTTCGACCATTGGCTGCTCAAGGACCTGAAGGCGCTCAACGCGCCCTACCCTGTCGGCCTGACGGCGGATGGAAATGAGCCCGAGACATTTTTTAAGCATGACGAAGCCATGCAGCTTGGGCTAGACTTCATCTCGTATTTCTATGGCCACCTGCCGAACCCCTTCATCACGGCGCAGCGCCAGCGCGGCATCCCGGTCATCACCTGGACCGTGCGCGACGAAGCGGCCCGCAAACACACATTTGCCAACGCAGATCAAATGACCTTCGAAGGGTTCGACCCAAGGGAGAGCCCTGCCTTTCCTTCCTAACAGACGAATTTGATGACAGACGAATTATCCATTCGAGTCGAGCGTTCTTTCAAAAACATTGCTCCGGAGGGCTGGTCCAAGCTCGCCGGGGCGTCGAGGACGGGTACGGTGCGGCCGTATAATCCGTTTGTCTCGCATGCCTTTTTGTCATCCCTGGAGGAGTCGGGCTCCGCCACCGACAAGACCGGCTGGCTCGGCAATCACCTGTTGCTCGAAACCGACAGCGGCGAATTGATCGGCGCCGTCCCCGGTTATCTCAAGAATCATAGCCAGGGTGAATATGTCTTCGATCACGGCTGGGCCGATGCCTTCGAGCGCGCGGGCGGCCGTTATTATCCGAAGCTGCAGTGCTCCATTCCCTTCACGCCGGCAACCGGCCCGCGCCTGCTTGTAGCCGAGGGACAGGATCGCGATGTGATTCAGCCGGCGCTGGCCGAAAGCCTGAAGGAGGTGACCCGGCAGCTCGGCGTCTCCTCCGCCCACATCACCTTCCTTCCGGAAGACGAGATTTCCGTCTTCGAAGGCGATGGCTACCTGCATCGTACCGACCAGCAGTTCCATTTCATCAATGATGGTTATCCCAACCATGACGCCTTCCTTGAAACACTGGCGTCGCGCAAGCGCAAGGCGCTGAAAAAGGAGCGTCGCGCCGCCCTTGAAGGCGGCATCAGCATCGACTGGCTAACGGGTAGCGATCTCACCGAGCGTATCTGGGACCAGTTCTTCGCTTTCTATATGGATACCGGCAGCCGCAAATGGGGCCGGCCCTATCTCACCCGCAAGTTCTACTCGCTGATCGGCGAGCGGATGGCCGACGATATCCTGCTGGTGATGGCCAAGCGCGAGGGCCGCTATATCGCCGGCGCCATCAACTTCATCGGCGGCGAAACGCTCTATGGGCGGCACTGGGGATGCGTCGAAGATCATCCCTACCTGCACTTCGAAGTCTGCTATCATCAGGCGATCGATTTCGCGCTGGCCAAGGGGCTGAAGCGCGTCGAAGCCGGCGCGCAGGGCGAACACAAGCTCGCCCGCGGCTATCTGCCGGTCATCACGCATTCGGCGCATTATATCGGCCATCAAGGCTTGCGCCGCGCCGTTGCCGACTATCTCAGACACGAGCGCGAGCAAGTTGAGGAGATGAGTGAGATCCTGGCCGAGCACAGCCCCTTCCGCAAAGGCGAGCGGCAAGATATCTAGCTGCTCTGGACAATTATAATCGGAAGACGAGGAGACCCTGGATGACCAGCCCCGCCTATGACCCCAACAATATTTTCGCAAAGATCCTGAAAGGCGAGATCCCGTCCTATCGTATCTACGAGGATGAACACACGGTCGCTTTCATGGATGTCATGCCACAGGCGCCCGGCCATACGCTGGTGCTACCGAAGTCCGCTTCGCGCAACCTTCTCGATGCCGATCCGACCGTCCTGCCGCATCTGATTACCACGGTCCAGAAAGTCGCCGTCGCGATTCAGGAGGCTTTCGAGGCGGATGGCGTCTACATCGCCCAATTCAACGAGCCGGCCGCCGGCCAGACCGTGTTTCACCTGCACTTCCACATCATCCCGCGCCATGAGGGTATCGCCCTGAAGCCGCATTCGGGCAAAATGGAAGATGGCGCCGTTTTGGCGGAGAATGCCAAGAAGATCATCGAGGCGCTGAGCTGATCAAAGCCGAGCAAGCATCGATCCCTCTAAATCTCTTTGTGAGATATAGCGCGTAAACATATGGAAACGGCTGCATTGTCTCCAATGCAGCCGTTTTCGCTTTCTCAGACGATCAATCGCCGATTACTTGCGCGGTACCTTCGGCACCGTGCTGCCCTTGCGCGGCGACTTGCCGTCCGGTTCACCATCGCTGGCAGAGGACGGCGTCTTCGGCGAGCGGCGGGTATCGGAAGCAGCATCCGCCTTGCCGACGCGGCTTCTGGTCTTGACGGTGTCGCCATCATCCTCTTCCACATCGACCACGGAGTCGACCACTTCGGCTTCCGGCTTCGGCCGGATCGGTGCGGTATCCGCGATGGAGTCGAGTAAGATGCCGGTCGTACCGTCTTCCTTCTTGCCGACGGTGACCTTGACGACGCCACCCTTCTTCAGCTTGCCGAAGAGGATTTCGTTCGCCAGCGGCTTCTTGATGTGTTCCTGGATGACGCGTGCCAACGGGCGGGCACCCATCTTGTCATCGTAACCCTTCTCGGACAGCCAGGCGATCGCGTCCTCGTGCAGATCGAAGGTCACGTTCCGTTCGGAAAGCTGAGCCTCAAGCTGCATGATGAACTTCTGCACGACCTTGTGAATGACCGTGGTCGGCAGCGCTGCGAACGGAATGGTCGCATCCAGACGGTTGCGGAATTCCGGGGTGAAGAGCCGGTTGAGAGCCTCTTCATCCTCGCCCGTCCGCTTGGACGAACCGAAGCCGATAGCGGACTTGGCCATTTCCGATGCGCCCGCATTGGTCGTCATGATCAGGATGACGTTGCGGAAGTCGATCTTCTTGCCGTTGTGGTCGGTCAGTGCGCCATGGTCCATGACCTGCAGCAGGATATTGAAAATATCCGGATGCGCCTTCTCGATTTCGTCGAGCAGAACGACGCTGTGCGGATGCTGGTCGACGCCGTCGGTCAGCAGGCCACCCTGGTCGAAGCCAACATAGCCGGGAGGTGCGCCAAGCAGACGGGAAACCGTGTGACGCTCCATATATTCCGACATGTCGAAGCGCAGCAACTCGACGCCAAGCGAGGAGGCAAGCTGCTTGGCGACTTCCGTCTTACCGACGCCGGTCGGGCCGGAGAAGACGTAGCAGCCAATAGGCTTGTTCGGTTCGCGCAGACCGGCACGAGCGAGCTTGATCGAGGTCGACAGAGCTTCGATCGCCGTATCCTGGCCGTAGACAACCGAACGCAGTTCCTGTTCGAGATTGGCAAGAACCATCTCGTCATCCTTGGACACCGTCTTCGGCGGGATGCGAGCCATCGTGGCGATCGTTACCTCGATCTCCCGCTCCGTGATCAGCTTGCGGCGCTTGGACGGCGGCAGCAGCATTTGCGCAGCACCGGTTTCGTCGATCACGTCGATCGCCTTATCCGGCAGCTTGCGGTCGGAGATGTAACGAGCCGACAATTCGACCGCCGACTTGATGGCGTCGTTCGAATAGCGCAGGTGATGATACTCTTCGAAATAGGGCTTCAGGCCCTTCATGATTTCGATGGCATCCTCGATGGTCGGCTCGTTGACGTCGATCTTCTGGAAGCGGCGGACAAGAGCCCGGTCCTTCTCGAAGAACTGACGGTATTCCTTGTAGGTGGTCGAACCGATGCAACGGATCGCACCCGAGGAAAGAGCCGGCTTCAACAGGTTAGACGCATCCATCGCACCGCCGGAGGTGGCACCGGCGCCGATGACGGTATGGATCTCATCGATGAACAGCACGGCGCCCGGATATTCTTCCAGCTCCTTGACGACCTGCTTCAGACGCTCTTCGAAATCGCCGCGATAGCGGGTACCGGCCAGCAGCGTGCCCATGTCGAGCGAGAAGATGGTCGCATCAGCCAAGGCTTCCGGCACCTTGCCTTCAACGATGCGCTTGGCGAGGCCTTCGGCGATCGCGGTCTTGCCGACGCCGGGGTCACCGACATAGAGCGGGTTGTTCTTCGAACGGCGGCACAGCACCTGGATGGTGCGGCTGACTTCGGAGTTGCGACCGATCAGCGGATCGATCTTGCCGTTCTTCGCCTTCTCGTTGAGATTGACGCAATAGGCCTTCAGCGCATCCTGCTGCTTCTTGTTGTTACCTTCCTCCTGCTCGCCGCGCGAGGTCGGCTTGCTTTCCGATTCGGTATCCTCGGCGCCGCGCGGCGTGCGGGTCTGGGAGGAACCCGGCCGCTTGCCGATGCCGTGAGAGATGTAGTTGACCGCATCGTAGCGGGTCATTTCCTGCTCCTGCAGGAAGAAGGCCGCATGGCTTTCCCGTTCCGCAAAGATTGCGACGAGAACGTTGGCGCCCGTCACTTCCTCGCGGCCCGAGGATTGGACATGGATGACGGCGCGCTGGATGACGCGCTGGAAGCCGGAAGTGGGCTTCGAGTCCTCGTCATAACCAGTGATCAAATTTGACAGTTCATTATCGACGTATTCAGTCAGCGTCTTACGGAGCGCGTCGAGATCAACATTGCACGCGCCCATGACAGCCGCGGCGTCGGCGTCGTCCACCAAAGCCAATAGCAGATGTTCCAGCGTGGCATATTCGTGATGCCGCTCGTTCGCGTAGGTCAGTGCCTGATGCAGCGCCTTCTCAAGACTAGGCGAAAATGTTGGCACGTTCAGATCCTCACTTCTTTTCCATAACACATTGCAGCGGATGCTGGTGTTGCCGGGCAAAATCCATCACCTGACTCACCTTCGTTTCAGCTACCTCATATGTATATATCCCGCATTCGCCGACGCCGTGGTTGTGGACATGAAGCATGATGCGGGTGGCACTCTCTCGATCCTTTTGGAAGAAACGCTCCAGGATGTGGATCACAAATTCCATGGGCGTGTAGTCGTCGTTTAGAAGCAGCACGCGGTATAGGTTGGGTTTCTTGGTTTTGGGCTTGGTGCGCGTGATCACCGAGGTCCCGCGATTTCCGTTGTCCCCGTTCCTTTCGCTGTCGTTTTGCATCCGGATCGGCTCAGCGATCATTTCATTCATTCCTCAAATCATCCGGCAGAAGCTATCGCATTCCGACTTGGCAAACTGGATTGGGTAACTGACTCCGTCGGGCCGGATATCCGAACCCCTAACTTAGTTCATATTGGTGCGATTTTAAGCCCCCTACCGGACACTGCAATCAGAATTCGTTGCCAAAGCGGGCCATGATCAAAAAAGTCGCGGCCACGATCGAGCCGAGATCGACAATAAAGAACGCAAAAGACCGGCCGCGGGTCGCGCAGCCGGTCTCTCGTGAATATCGCTGTTCTTAAGCGAAACGCTTATGCAGCAGGTGCAATCGAAGCGGCGGTCTTGCTGGCAGCCTTGGTGGCGGCGGCAACCGGAGCTTCGTAGGGCTTGTAGACGGTCTTGGCGAGATCGGCGTACATTTCGCCCAGCTTGGTCGCCTCGGCTACGAAGTTTTCATAGGAGGACTTTACGAAGCCGGTCTGCAGCTCGAAAGCAGCTTCGAAGCTCTTCACGCCGGCCAGCGTTTCGAAATGCGTAACGCCGTCCTGGAACGACTTCTTGGAATATTCGGCGGCTTCAGCAGCAATCGCCTGGAAACCCTTGGTCACATCGGAATAGCTCTTCAGAGCCGTGTCCATGGCTTCCTTGCCCTTCTTGTTCGCTTCATCGAAATTGAACATGCTTCTCCGTCCCTTTGTTGGTTTGGCCGACGGCCGGGTTACCTGGACGAAAACTAAATGCGGCGCACAAATAGTCAAGTAGTCTTGTGCAACGCAGTATCACCCCAGGATTGCATTCTTAATGACAGGCAAGCGACTGCCGGAGAGGGCCCCGGGCATGTTCCTGTTTTTGCTAATATATATCAACCGGTATGCAACTTCCGGCTTTGAGAAAAATATTCGATTTCGATGGAAAAATCCGAATTTCGGCACCAAATCGGCCAAACTCGATCGCAAATAACGCGTATCCGGCTTATTTCCTGGTAATCATCTAAAAAAAGAGCCGCATTTCAGTGGAATGCGGCTCTTGATATCATCTCTATGGAAATCGAGAGATCGACCAGGGGTCGAGCGCCGACCTGACAGCAGGAGCTGTCGATCAGAGATCGACGTCCAGGATCGCCATGGAAAAGTTGTAGGAACGGTCGCCGTCTTCGTCGTCGATATAGACAACGCCCAGGAACTCTTCGCCAAGATAGACTTCCGCGGAATCGTTCTTGCGCGGGCGGGCCTTGACCACGATCTGCGGGTTGAACGTGCGTTTGAAGTAGGCGTCGAGCTTCTTGATTTCGTCAGGCTTCACAATTCATCTCCGTCGGGATTCTCGGGTTGGCCGCTTCTTGCATAGGAAAAGCGGCGGTGTAAAGACCAGAAGCGCGCCTTCTGCTTGTGCCGCCGGAGCAAAATCCTGACAATCAGGTGGGATTTCCGTTAGATACCGGCACCCATGATTTGGTCGGCGACGATCTGCTCTGCAAGGAGCTGATCCATGGAGCGGGACGGTTCCGAACAGCCGGCTTCCCCGACCACCTTGGCCGGCACGCCGGCCACTGTCGTCTTCGGGGGAACTTCCTTCAGCACCACCGAGCCGGCGGCGATGCGCGAGCAATGGCCGATCTGGATATTGCCAAGAATCTTTGCGCCGGCACCGATGAGCACGCCATGGGCGATCTTCGGATGACGGTCGCTGCCTTCCTTGCCCGTACCGCCGAGCGTGACGCCGTGCAGGATCGAGACGTTGTCGCCGATGACGGCCGTTTCGCCGACCACCAGGCCGGTCGCGTGATCGAGGAAAATGCCCTTGCCGATGCGCGCGGCCGGGTTGATATCCGTCTGGAAAACGCTGGAGGAACGGCTCTGCAGATAGAGCGCAAAATCCCGGCGGCCGCGATTGTACAGCCAATGAGCCAGGCGATGCGTCTGCAGGGCGTGGAATCCCTTAAAATAGAGGACCGGTTCCATGAAGCGCAGGCAAGCCGGATCGCGGTCATAGACGGCCTGAATGTCGACGCGCAGGATCGAGCCCCATTCCGGCCAATCGGCCAGCATTTCCTCAAAAGTCTGGCGCAGCAGGATGCCCTGCATATCCGGATGGTCGAGACGTTCGCAGATGCGATAGATGACGCATTCTTCCAGCGACTTGTGATTGATGATCGTGGAATAGAGGAAGGCGGCCAGAAGCGGATCCCGTTCGGCGGCTGCACGCGCTTCTTCCCGCACGCTGCCCCAGATGGGATCGACGACCTTTACAGAGCCTACGCCTTCGACCTGGCGAATGTCCGTTGCTGCGACCATTGCGGTCTCCTGATTTCCTGTCGGTGAAACATTATATAGAGTAAAACTGCGACAACATAAATGGGGCGGGCGCGCATGAGTTTTGAGCATGATTTTGCTAGTGGTCTCCTGCGCGCTACCTGTAGCGACGCCATCGGTACACTCACCATCGACAATCCCGGCCGCAAGAACGCCATCACCGCGGCAATGTGGCGCGCCATACCGCAGGCCATTCGCCTTTTGACCGACAAGGCACAGGCGCATGTGATCATCATCCGCGGTGCTGGCCAGGATTTTTCGACCGGCGCCGATATCAGCGAATTTGACAGCCTGCGCAAGGATGCCGAAACCGCTGTCGCCTATGAGGCGTTGAACAGCGCCGCCTTTACAGCGATCCGCCATTGCCGTGTGCCGACGATCGCAGCAATCCGGGGCATTTGTTACGGCGGCGGTTTCGGCATTGCCGCCGCCTGCGACCTGCGTGTCGCCGCAGAGGGAGCTCGTTTCTCGGTGCCCGCCGTCCGCCTCGGCATCGCCTATCCAGCCGATGCGGTGCAAGACATCGTCAACGCGCTCGGGCCTCAGATGGCCAGGGTCACGCTTTTCACCGGCGCGCAGATGTCGACCGACAAGATGGTCGCGGCCGGCTTTCTGCTGGAAGAGATTACAACAGACGCATTCGACGACGAGGTTTCGGCCCTCGCCCGCGCTATTGCCGCCAATGCGCCGATCGCACTGCATGCCTCCAAGCTCGCGGTTCGTGCCGTGATCGAACAGGATAGCGACCTCCTGCGCGAGGCCGAGGTGATCGGCGCCGAGACCTTCGACAGCGCCGACTATGCCGAAGGCCGTGCAGCCTTTGCCGCGCGGCGCAAACCGCATTTCACCGGCAAGTGACTTGATCTATTGGTTGGCGAGGCGTTCGTAGAACTCCAGGACGGCCTGTTTGAACACCTTGTCGCCGACGGCGAGCATATGGTCCCTGTTCGGAATATCCAGCGCTTCAGCATGCGGCATCAGCGCCGCGAGCTGTTGCGGCGAACCGGCGATATCATCCTTGGTACCGACGCCGATCAAGGTCGGCGCCTGGATCTTTGCCACGTCTTCCTTGGCGACCAGATCGCGCGAGCCCCTGATGCAGGCGGCGAGCGCCTCACGGTCGCTCTTGTTCTGATCGGCGAAGGCGCGGAACATGCGGCCGCGCAGATGCGCGACATCGTCAACCGACGGCGCCAATAGCGCATCGGCGATCGGATCCCAATCACCGACACCATCGACCATGCCGATACCGAGCCCGCCGAAGACGAGCGAGCGGACACGATCGGGATGGGCCATCGCGAGGAACGCCGAGATGCGCGCACCCATGGAATATCCCATGACATGGGCTTGGGGGATGCCGAGATGATCGAGCAGCGCGATCGCATCCTCTGCCATGACCCAGGGACGATAGGCATCGGCATCATAGGCTTTGTCGCTCAAGCCGTGGCCTCTATTGTCGATGGCGACGACGCGATAACCCGCCTCGCCCAGCGACTTCAGCCAGCCCGGATTGACCCAATTGGCAATCGCGGTCGAGGCAAAACCATGAATCAACAGGACCGGCGCGCCATTCGGATCGCCTTCGTCGAAATAGGCCAGCTTGAGACCGTCATGGACGAAATAGGAAAAGGCAGGGCTATTCAAATTCATGGCAAGATCTTCGTGAACATCGTCTCTTTGTTGCGGACCTTATTTTATCAGCAATATCAGGTGAACCCCGCGCTTGCGAAAATCTGTGCGCCGAGCCGGACTTTCGCACTACACAATCGGCGAGAAGAATTATAAAGAAGGGCAATCAAGTCTGGCGCCATCTAAGGCAAGACGCATTCGGAGATCACCATGGCCGGCCACAACATTCCCCATTTCCAGAACGACGGCGGACACCGCGTTATCGAGATCGGCGTGAAGGAATTCATGTGCACCGGCGCCTCGGTCCCCTACGACCATCCGCATATCTTCATCGACATGGGCGATGAAAGCGAGAAGGTCTGCTCCTACTGCTCGACACTCTATCGCTACAATCCGTCGTTGAAGGCCGACGAGACCAATCCGGCAGGCTGCGTCTTCCATTTCAAGGCCGCCTGATCCTGAGAGCGGATCGGACATAGCTCAAATGCCGATCAAGACTGCCGCGATCATCGGTGCCGGAATAGCCGGCCTCACCGCGGCGCTAGCGCTTGCCAGGCATGGCATTCGCTCGGACATTTTCGAACGGGCCGAAGCGCTGACCGAAGTCGGCGCCGGCCTGCAAATCTCTCCCAACGCATCCCGCATTCTCGACACGCTCGGCGTGCTCGACACCCTTCGGCCTGTCTGGCTGGAACCGAAAGAGGTGCGGCTGGTCTCCGGTTCGTCCTTGCGGCTGCTCGCATCCGTGCCCTGCGGCAGTTTCGCCAGGGAGCGCTGGGGCGCCCCCTATGGCGCTGTTCATCGTGCGACGCTGCAAAAGGCGCTTCTCGCCGCGGTGACGGCCAACCCGTTGTGCACGCTGCATCTCGGCCACGATATCAATAGGACAGACGCGAACGGATTGAACGAGATCGGCGGCATGGACGTGGATCTGATCGTCGGCGCCGATGGCGTCTGGTCGAGGACGCGCGCATTGGTGCCTGGCGCCCCCTCGCCGCATTTCTCCGGCAATATTGCCTGGCGTTTCACCATCCCCGAGGTATCCGCCTCGAGCGTCCTGGACAGAACGAGCGTCACGGCGTTTCTTGGTTCTTCGGCACATCTCGTCAGCTATCCGATCAAGGAACATGCCGCCTTCAACATCGTTGCGATTATGTCCGGAAGCAGTGCGAGCCATGATTGGAGCGCCACCGGCACCAAGGCGCAACGCGAGCATCTTCTGCGGCACTTCTCAGGCTGGAACGATGCCATCACGACAATGCTCGAGCGCCAGGAACAAGCCACCTTCTGGCCGCTCTACGAAGCAAGCGTCGGTCGCTGGCACAATGGCAAGGATGTCGTATTAATTGGCGACGCAGCGCATGCGATGATGCCCTTTGCGGCGCAAGGGGCTGCCATGGCGATCGAGGATGCCTTCGAACTCGCCGGTATGGTGGCGTCTCATCCCCTCACCGAAGCACTCGATCTTTTCGAAAAGCATCGCACGCCGCGCATCGCGCGCCTGCGCCAACGCGCTGCCCTCAACCAATTCGCCTATCATGCCCGCGGACCCGTGCGGCTGGCCCGCAATTTCGTTCTTTCCATGCGTCCGCCGCAAAAGCTCGCGGCGGATCTGGATTGGGTCTACGGCTATCGCGCCATGGGCTGATCAGGCCTCTTTCGCGGCAGCAAGGCCTTTTTCGATATCGGCCTTGATATCGGCGACGTCCTCAAGACCGATCTGCAGGCGCAGCACTGGCCCTTCCGACGGCGCTTTGCTGATGCGTCGGTCGTTGAGATTGACGTGCAACGCGAGGCTTTCGAAACCGCCCCAGGAATAGCCCAGACCGAAAATCCGCAGCGCATCGAGGAAGGCGTGCGCCTTGGCCTTGAATTTCTCTGGACGGTCGGTGGCCAACACAAAGGAGAAAATGCCGCTCGATCCCTTGAAGTCGCGTTTCCAAAGTTCATGGCTCGGGAAACTCGGCAAGGCCGGATGCAGCACGCGTGCGACGTCGTCGCGGCTCTCCAGCCATTGCGCGATGGCGAGCGCGCTTTCCTGATGGCGCTCGAGGCGCACGCCCATGGTGCGCAGGCCCCGCAGCACCTGATAGGCATCATCCGGCGCGCCGCAGATGCCGAGCTGGATATTGGCTTCCTTCAACTGCTCCCAATGAGCGGCATTGGCGGATACCGTCCCCATCAGAATATCGGAGTGACCGGCCGGATATTTCGTCGACGCGTGAATGGAGATGTCGACGCCATGATCCAATGGTTTGAAATAGACAGGCGTCGCCCAGGTATTGTCCATGGTGACGACGCAGCCATGACGATGAGCGACGGTCGAAATCGCGGAAATATCCTGCATTTCAAAGGTATTGGAGCCCGGCGCTTCTGTGTGCACCAGCCTGGTGTTCGGCTTGATCAGCAGCTCGATGCCGGCGCCGACCAAAGGATCGTAATATTCGACCTCGACACCCAGACGCTTCAGCATGGTATCGCAGAAGATGCGCGTCGGCCCGTAGACTGAATCGACGATCAGTGCGTGGTCGCCTGACGACAGAAAGGCAAGGAACGGCACGGTGATCGCTGCAAGGCCGGACGGCACCAGGATTGTTCCGGCCGATCCTTCCAGTGCGTCGATAGCCTCGCAAAGCGCATCGGTCGTCGGTGTGCCGCGCGTGCCATAGGTATATTTCTGGTCACGCAGCTCCATGGTTCGCGCATTCGGGAACAGCACCGTCGAGGCATGCACGACCGGCGGATTGACGAAGCCGTGGAAATCGGAGGGCGAATTACCGATGTGGGACAAACGCGTGTTGATGCCGGCGTTCTGCAGCAATGTGTCTTTGTCTTTCATGTCTGGGTATGCCTTTGGCGCTGTGGAGACTTCGATTAGTGGCTGCCAAGCGCGGCGGGGTCAACCCCCGAACGATCCAGAAAATTCTAATATTTATGCACAAGCTAAAATACGGGAATGACGGAATAATCCGTCATTTTCGCGCAGTTTTTTGGCAAAATGCTGCTCAAATAGAAGCCAAACGCCCGATTTCGAACCTAAACCAGCGAAAACGCCGAATTATTCCTCAATAAGTTGGGCTGTGTCTTGACCGCAAATGCATTTACGACTGTGATAGGATCACTCGCACCGGGAGAGTGAGGAACACGGTTCTCCGAGAGCCTGCTTCGGGAGCGATAAGCTTTAACTATAAAACAATAGACAAAGGTTGGGAAAGATGAAAAAGATTGCTCTGTCCGTATTCCTCGGAGCGGCAGCTTTGGCATACACCGCTTCTGGCGCGTCGGCTTCGACGTTGAGCGATGTGAAGGCCAAGGGCTTTGTTCAATGCGGCGTAAATAGTGCCCTTCTTGGCTTTTCACAGCCCGACGCCTCCGGGAACTATGCCGGCTTCGACGTTGACCTGTGCAAGGCTGTCGCTGCTGCTGTCTTCGGCGACGTAACCAAGGTGAAGTACACCCCTCTCAGCGCGAAAGACCGCTTCACTGCGCTGCAGTCCGGTGAAATTGACCTGCTTTCGCGCAACACCACCTGGACGATCAACCGCGATACCGCGCTCGGCCTCAACTTCCGCCCGGTCACCTATTATGACGGCCAGGGCTTCATGGTTCGTAAGGAGCTGAACGTAAAGTCGGCTCTGGAACTCTCCGGCGCCGCCGTTTGCGTTCAATCCGGTACGACGACCGAGCTCAACCTCGCCGACTACTTCAAGACCAACAACCTTCAGTACAATCCGGTGGTCTTCGACAAGCTCGAAGAAGTCAACGCCGCTTACGACTCCGGCCGTTGCGACGTTTATACTACCGACCAGTCCGGCCTCTATGCGCTGCGCCTGACGCTGAAGAACCCTGACGACAACGTCGTTCTGCCGGAAATCATCTCCAAGGAGCCGCTCGGACCGGCCGTTCGCCAGGGCGACGACCAGTGGTTCGATATCGTGAGCTGGACGGCTTATGCTCTGATCAATGCCGAAGAATTCGGCATTACGCAGAAGAACGTCGACGAGATGAAGAATTCGGCCAACCCGGACATCAAGCGCTTCCTCGGCGCCGAGCAGGGCTCGACCATCGGCACGGACCTCGGCCTGACCAACGATTGGGCGTATAATATCATCAAGGGCGTCGGCAATTACGGCGAAGTCTTCGACCGCAACATCGGCGCCGGCAGCCCGCTGAAGATCCAGCGTGGCCTGAACGCTCTGTGGAACAAGGGTGGCATTCAGTACGCACCCCCGGTCCGCTAAGCCGCGACCGCATGACATTGGGAAAGGCGGTTTTCCGCCTTTCCTCCCTTAAGAAAACAAGCCCGAAACGGGCACAGAGGGGAAAAAGTCTGCATGGCAATTACAATAAATTCGCCCGAGGGCGAACGATCGTCCGGATCAGCGATCAATAATCCCAAAGTCCGAGGCTTGGTTTACCAAGTCTTTACCATCGCAATTCTGCTGGCGCTCATCGGCTTCGTTATCCACAACACCGCCGAGAATCTGCGTGCGTCAAACCAGCCTTTTGGATTTTCGTTTCTGGGCGGACGCGCCGGCTTCAATCTCGGCCAAGCGCTGATTCCATTTTCGAGCGATTCCACAAACATCAACGCGCTCGTCGTCGGCCTGCTCAATACCATTCTCATCGCAATATCCGGCATCATCGCAGCGACGATCATCGGCTTCATCGTCGGTATCGGCCGGCTTTCACATAACTGGCTGATCGCTAAGCTCTGCCAGGCCTATGTCGAGTTGTTCCGAAATATCCCGCCGCTGCTCGTTATCTTCTTCTGGTATAGCGGCGTGCTGGTGCTGCTGCCGCAGGCTCGTGAGGCCCTGCACCTGCCGTTCTCCAGCTATCTGAGCAATCGCGGCCTTGCCTTTCCAAGCCCGATTTTCGGTGCCGGGATGTGGGCTGTCGGCATCGCCGTCGTGGTCGCCATCATCGCCATATTCTTCGTGGCCCGTTGGGCGCACAAGCGCCAGGCGGCGACCGGCAAGCAATTTCACACGATTTGGGTGGCCGTGGCGATATTCATCGGTTTACCGCTCCTGACCTTCTTCGCAGCTGGCATGCCGCTTTCCTTTGACTATCCTGTCGCAGGCAAGTTCAATCTGACAGGCGGCTCTGTCATTGGACCGGAATTCATCTCGCTATTCCTGGCGCTTTCCTTCTATACGGCTTCCTATATCGCCGAAATCGTTCGCGGCGGCATTCGCGCCGTTGCCAAGGGGCAGTCGGAAGCTGCCGGCGCGCTCGGGCTTCGCTCCGGCGCCATCACGCGGCTCATCGTCATTCCACAGGCAATGCGCATCATCATTCCGCCGTTGACGAGCCAGTATCTCAATCTAACGAAGAACTCCTCGCTCGCGATCGCCATCGGCTATGCCGATCTGGTCGCCGTCGGCGGCGTTATTCTCAATCAGTCTGGTCGAGCCATCGAAGTCTTCGTCATCTGGATGCTTGTCTATCTTACGCTCAGCATCGCGACGTCGCTGTTCATGAACTGGTTCAACGCCAAGATGGCTTTGGTGGAGAGATAAGATGTCCAACGGAAGCCAAAGCTTTGTGAGCAAAACCATCCTCCCCCAATTGCCGCCGCCCTCAAGCGAAAAAGGCGTCATTCACTGGGTCAGGAAAAATCTACTGGCGACGCCGCAGGATGTCGTTCTAACCATCCTTGCCATAGCCTTTCTCGCCTGGGCCATTCCGCATGTCGTCAACTGGCTGTTCGTCCAGGCGGTGTGGAACGGTACCGATCGCACATTCTGCGCCACGACCGTGCAAGGCGGGACGCAACCTGACGGCTGGAGCGGCGCTTGCTGGGCCTTCGTCCGGGCGAAGTTCACCATCTTCATGGTCGGCCTTTACACGCCGGATGAGCGCTGGCGTCCGGCACTGGTCGCCATTCTCACCATCATCCTGTTTGCGCCGATGATGATACCGTCGGTGCCTAAAAAGGGGTTGAATGCCATTTTGGCGTTTATCGTCCTCCCTATCGTCTCGTTTTTCCTGCTTTACGGCGGCTTCGGCCTCCCGGTCGTGGAAACGCAGAAGTGGGGCGGCCTGATGGTAACGCTGGTCCTTTCCTTCGTCGCAATCATCGTATCATTTCCTTTGGGCATCCTGCTTGCGCTCGGACGACGCTCGAAAATGCCCGTCATCCGCATGCTGTGCGTCCTCTTCATCGAGGTCATCCGCGGCATTCCGCTGATTACGGTACTGTTCATGGCCAGCGTCATGCTGCCGCTCTTCCTGCCGCAGGGCTGGACGGTGGACAAGCTGCTGCGCGCCGTCGTCGGCGTTTCGATCTTCACCTCGGCCTACATGGCCGAAGTCATCCGCGGCGGTCTGCAGGCGGTTCCGAAGGGGCAGTTCGAAGGTGCCGATTCGCTCGGCCTCGGCTACTGGCAAAAGATGCGCCTGATTGTTCTGCCGCAGGCGATCAAGCTCGTCATACCCGGCATCGTCAACACCTTCATCGGCATGTTCAAGGACACGTCGCTGGTGTCGATCATCAGCATGTTCGACCTGCTCGGCATCGTTCGACAAAACTTTTCCGACGCAAATTGGGCAAGCGCCGTGACACCGCTTACGGGTCTGGTCTTCGCGGGCTTCATATTCTGGCTGTTCTGCTTCGGCATGTCGCGCTATTCAGGCTTCATGGAACGCCATCTCGACACTGGCCACAAACGATAAAAACTGAGGGAAAAAATATGGCTGACGCCCAACCCAAAAAACTGACCATTTCCGACACGGAAGTTGCAGTCGAAATGATCAACATGAACAAGTGGTACGGCGATTTCCACGTGCTGCGCGACATCAACCTTAAGGTCATGCGCGGCGAGCGAATCGTTATTGCCGGGCCTTCCGGCTCGGGCAAATCGACGATGATCCGCTGTATCAACCGCCTTGAAGAGCATCAGAAGGGCCAGATCATCGTCGATGGCACGGAACTGACGAACGACCTGAAGAAGATCGACGAAGTCCGCCGCGAAGTCGGCATGGTGTTCCAGCACTTCAACCTCTTCCCCCATCTGACGATCCTGGAAAACTGCACGCTGGCGCCGATCTGGGTGCGCAAGATGCCGAAGAAGCAGGCGGAGGAAATTGCGATGCACTTCCTCACCCGCGTCAAGATTCCGGAGCAGGCGAAGAAATATCCTGGCCAGCTTTCCGGCGGTCAACAGCAGCGTGTGGCGATCGCCCGTTCGCTCTGCATGAACCCGAAGATCATGCTGTTCGATGAGCCGACCTCGGCACTCGACCCGGAAATGATCAAGGAAGTGCTGGATACGATGGTGGGTCTCGCCGAAGAAGGCATGACCATGCTCTGCGTCACCCACGAAATGGGCTTCGCCCGCCAGGTCGCCAACCGCGTGATCTTCATGGACCAGGGCCAGATCGTCGAGCAAAACTCGCCGAAGGAATTCTTCGAACATCCGCAGCACGAACGCACCAAGCTGTTCTTGAGCCAGATCTTGCACTGAACGGACGACACGACAATCAAAACCCGTCGGCTGCGACCCAGCCGGCGGGTTTTTCTATATGCATTCGGATTTGCGACGGCTACTGCAGTTAACCATATTGACACTTGGTGCAAACCAGAACATTGTGTGAACAAATCAGGGCGAGCACAATGGCATCCGGCGAAAAATTTATTATCCTTCCCTATAAGAAGAACCGTGGAAATCTGGTCCCAGGAGAGATGCGGCAGGCGTCGAGCGCCGCCAGCGCCGAAAAGATCGCCTCTTCCATGTCCGCGCGTTTCGTCGGCGTCGCCGCCTATGCGGTCATGGTCGACGAAGAGACCGGCGACATGACCTCCCCTCGCCTCCTAGCCCGGCACGGGGAGATCGCCGACCTCAACGTCGCCTGACCGATTGTCGCCGCTCAAAGGCGTCCCTTTCTGAGGCGCCGTAACGTAAAGGCCGGCGGCAAGAACATAGTCGTAGCGCCCCGCCCTAAACTCGATATATTGCCGACCGCTGCTTGGGGATGCAGTTTATAGGCATCGGGGGGACGAGACGGCACGTGAAGAAAAGCGACAGGATAATCGCTGCGCTGGCGCTTCTCAGCGCAGCAATCATCGTTGTAAGAGTGATCGGTGCAGTGGCCGGTTATGACCTCATCGACATGGCAGTGAATGCAACCAGACCGGCAGATGCTGGCGGTTGGCCAATGGAGACGCATTGAGTCTGGCTCTGTTGTGGCGTTGTGTGCTGCAACAGACTGACAAATAATGGATGCAACAGGGCAGTCCACAAGTCTATCGCTCACCAAGTCAAGAGAGGACGGACAGAGCCATAGGAACCCGGTTGCGACCCGCTTGGAGCTAACTGATTATCTCGTTGGACTCTCTCTGACCATCGCCGACGGTCAGCCGCTTTGTCTTTGGCGGTGGCGGGATCTGTCGATTTTCTTGCGGTTGCGGAACCAGATTGTCCGCCGACCGTCGAGCAGGAAGCCACGAAAACAGCGGGAAAAATAATCAGAATGCCGAAGGCGACTGCTCTCGCGAGCCTGTAGTAGATCGGCTGCATAGACACCCCTAATGCTCTCTTTGACCACCTGTCATAAAGAGAGATGTTATTCGATTTTGCAACGAGTGGAAACTAGAGGCTATTGGGATTCCCGTGCGATGGACAGTAACCGGTACTCCAGCCCCACCTTTTCCTCGCCGCCCTATCGTTCGCCGCGTGTCACAAGCTATATCGCAGCCTCGGGCTGAATGCGGACAAACTCAGTGAAACGAGAACATCCTAACCCCTCACTCCGATCCAGCGAGGAGGAGCAGGAAAATAATCATTCAAAATCAATTAGTTAAAAAGGAGATGGCGACCCCTGCAGGATTCGAACCTGCGACCACCTGCTTAGAAGGCAGGTGCTCTATCCAGCTGAGCTAAGGGGCCTGAAAACCAAGCCGCCGCGAACCGTTCGCGGCTGACAACACATGCCTGAAACTTCCGTCAAACTCAATGGCCATCGAATTCAACGAATGCTGGATCAATGGGTCCAGGGCTGAATGCGATTGAAACGGAAGTTATCGGTATAGGAGACAACCTGGCGGTTGGCGTCCTTAGGGGCAAGGACGCGGTATTCGATGCCGTTGCGCTGTGCATAGGCTTCGGCCTGTTCCTGCGTCTCGAAAGTCAGCTTGAGCTGCTGGCGCGTATCGGCCGAGGAGGTATAGCCCATGATCGGATCGATCCTGCGCGGAATTTCCTGGTCGAATTCCAGAACCCACAAATGGGTCTTGGCCTTGCCGGATTGCATGGCGGTTTTTGCGGGACGGTAAATCTTGGCAGGCATCGCTGCAGCGCCTCCGGATAAGCGGGACAGTCCCGCCTTTTTGCTTCTCTCGTCTTCGCCCAGCCTATAATGGCAGAGCATTGTGGGATTTGCTTAGCCGCGAATCCCTTTGTTTTCAAGCAAAAAGGCTGCCAGGCGGCATTCTGATTCATAGATATTAGGGGGATTTAAATGGTCGGAGTGGAGAGATTCGAACTCCCGACCCTCTGGTCCCAAACCAGATGCGCTACCAGACTGCGCTACACTCCGTACCTGTCGCGTAATCCCTTCAGGAGATCGCGTTGTTCCGCTCAGCGGAACGAGTGGGGAGATACACGGTTCATCTCCGTGCTGCAACAGCTAAAATGGCGTTGAAGCGCTGATCCCCGGGGAAAATCTATTTGCCGAGCTTGGCGGAAATCGTGGCGCTGGTCGCCTTGTCGCCGACGGCAAGGCCGAGTTTTCTGGCGGTACCGCCGTTTAGCTCAATAACGTAAAGCACCGGCCCGCCGGAATTGATGATCGCTTCCGAATAGGGTGAGGCGTTTTCCTGAATGTGCGTTACGACGCCGCTCTTGTCCAGGAAGAGCATATCGAGCGGCAATACGGTATTCTTCATCCACATCATGACGGGGCGCGGCGCACCGAAATCGAAAAGCATGCCGTGATCAGCCGGCATGCTCTTGCGATACATCAGGCCGTACTCGAGCTGCGGCTCGGTCAAAGCCAATTCCACGGTGAATTTGTGTGTCACGCCCTTTGCCGTTTTGATCGACAGAGGTTCCGAATCGAACGTTACCGCTTTCTCGCTGGCCGCTTGCGCCGCGAAGGCTGGAACGGATGCCCCGACAAGAAAAAGCGCCACGACGGCGCTCTTCAAAACAGCAGAAAACGTAGCTCTGATCATGTCAATGCGGCCGCGTCACCGGGCTTGGCGCATCCGGATGGATTTCCGCCGCCATCAGTCCCTTCTCACCCGGCCCGAAGCGGACGAGAACCACCTGCCCCGGCCGCAACTCCGCCAGACCGAAACGACGCAGCGTTTCCATATGCACGAAGATGTCTTCCGTGCCCTCACCGCGCGTCAGGAAACCGAAGCCCTTGGTGCGGTTGAACCACTTGACCAAGGCGCGCTCTAGGCCGCTTGTCGCCGTGACCTGCACATGGGTGCGCACCGGCGGCATCTGCGACGGATGCACGGCGGTCGACTGATCCATGGAGAGGATCTTGAAAGCCTGATACCCACGTTCGCGACGCTGGATCAGCGCAACGATGCGCGTTCCCTCGAGAATGGTCTGATAACCGTCGCGGCGCAGGCACGTCACATGCAACAAAACGTCCTGCATGCCGTTATCCGGAACGATGAAGCCAAAACCCTTGGCGACGTCGAACCATTTGACGACGCCGGAGATTTCGATGAGCTCGACGGCCTCGCCCGACATCTCTCCGAAGTCGACGATTCCCTTCGATGAAATTCTGTCACCCATCTTAGCCAGCCCTCGATTACGCGTCACACTGTTACAGTTAACTGATTCCTTGAAATCAAGATTAACATCTTGGTAACGGAAAAGCGCAAGTCCTAGTTTTCGTTTATTCCCATCCGTAGATTAGCGCGCCGAGTCTTGCCTGAAGCTGGTGTCTCGTTTCATGATCGTCTCAGCACAAACATTAGAGAGGAAACAGTATGCGTTATCTCCACACCATGGTCCGCGTTACCGATCTCGACGCTTCACTGCACTTTTATAGCACTCTCTTCGGCCTCACCGAAACCCGTCGCTATGAAAACGAGAAAGGCCGTTTCACACTCGTTTTCCTTGCTGCCAGCGAAGATGCAGAGGCTTCCCGAAGCAGCGGTGCCCCCAGTCTGGAGCTCACCTACAACTGGGACCCTGAGGAGTATACCGGAGGACGCAACTTCGGTCACCTCGCCTATGAGGTCGATGACATCTACGCAATCTGCCAGAAGCTTATGGACAATGGCATTACAATCAACCGGCCGCCCCGCGATGGTCACATGGCTTTCGTGCGTTCTCCGGACGGCATTTCCATCGAGATCCTGCAGAAGGGCGCCAACCTGGCTTCCGCCGAGCCCTGGGCTTCGATGCCCAATACTGGCGCTTGGTAAAGCGCTAGCTTTCGTGAGGCTTGCGGCGCGCGCGGAGCCATCGGTTTCGCGCTTGCCGGCCATACCCGCTCTCCGGCATGCTTGGAACGACTCGAAGCATCATGCATCGGATTTCGCGCGGTCATCGTTCCCAGTTTAGAACCGCGCGAGATCATCGTCCCTCGCAAGAGGCCGTTCCGGTGCCAACTTTTAAGCGGGGAACGTCCTTTGTGCGATCAGCAGATTTTATCCGGCAATAAAAAGCTCGCAAGCTCTATTGCCGTCGCCATGTCATTTCTGATGCTCGCTGGCTGCGCGACGGCAGGTGACAAACAGAAACAGGCGGCCGCGGCCGAACCGCAGCCCAGTGCTGCCGAACAGCTTGCCGATGCCCTCAACACCAAAGCCGACGCGAAACGGCAAAAGGGCGATCTCGCCTATCGCGATCCAATGGTGCACAGCGTGCATGGCACCCGGCAACAGATGGTCGCCGAAGAGACGAACAGCCAATCCTTCTTCCCGCCGGCACCAGCCGGGGCAACGCCTGTGGCCACCGATGCGCCGGCCGGCATTGCCGGCCTGGTGACGCAGCCGACGGGTGTCAACGCCAACAGAAGCAGCATCTATTCGGCACCCCCGCCGATTGCCGTCAATCCGGACGGAACGCTGGCCAATACCCAGCCGGGACAATCGCAGGGAATCACGCCGATCATGCGCAGCGTCTATAGCATGCCGCCAAGCGCGACGCAGAATGTCACGCCACAACAGGGTAACGGCGGAATGCCCGTCGACCAAACGTCGCAGGCGGTGATTCCGCCACCCGTCGTCCGCAACGCCGCCTATGCATCGGGGAGCCCGATGAAGCCGACTGCGGACGCAACGCCCTCGAAAATCCTGCCCGCTCGCGGTTCCAACGCTCGTAGGATAGACAGCAAGGAGGCCCTGATGCTGGCGCATATCGTTGCCTCGAAGGGCCAGGGCCAGGATGGCAAGCCGCTGATAACGCAGCCGCAGAGTGGCGGGGGGCTCTAAGCCCGCCCCTTCTGCAAATTGGCGCAACATGCTGTTAAGGCATGCTTATTCAAACTTCGCCGAAGCGTTATGCTTCTGTCATTTTTTCCAAGAAAAAGCGAAATAGGCGCTTGCGGGAATGAAATCACCCCGCTATAAGCGCGCCACACAACAGCACGCGCCCTTCGTCTATCGGTTAGGACGACAGATTTTCATTCTGTAAAGAGGGGTTCGACTCCCCTAGGGCGTGCCACTGTTTCCATCACTTCAGAACAAAACCGAGTACTTGGGTCCGCGATCGACCCCAAGCGGAAACGCGTTCGTCATCAGCCGAACTTACGGCAATGACCGAGAATGTTGAAAAAGTCTGATGTGTGGTGCTCGATGTGACTACTCGGGATAGACCTGAACATCCTCCGGCGCCGGCTTGTTGAAAAGGATGAACACCAAGGGATTGCCCGGCTCGGACATTGCATCGCTGCGCTGGCCCGTTATCTCTCCGGCCACGCCGCTTGTATATTCCGCAACCACCTCGCCGAAGCTATTGCGCTGGATGGCAACCTTCTGTCCGGCTCCGACCTTATCATTGAGTTTGACCAGATGCTCAACGAGCCCGCCCGCGGTGGCCAGGATCGGGAACGCGCTGTTACCGACAAAAACCGTCACGTCCTTGCCTGTACGCCCCATCGGCCCGGCAACGATGCCGTGATGCTTGAGGACGTTCATTGTGCCTTCCACGAAGAGCGAGATCATTTCTAGGTCTAAGACGCGCGGAGCGCCGATTTCCGGCGTGAATGCCGGGATGCCCACATCCATGAACGCGTTGTGCAGGACACCGGGATAGACGTGATTGTCGAAGATCTGGCCGACGGGGTACAACTCCACCATCGCCTTGACCTCGGGCACATCCATACCGCCAATATTGAATGCCGTGACTTCAAATCCGGTTGTCCCGGTGTGGAAGTCGATCGCGAAGTCGGCGTTCGGTCGCAGCAGCCGATTGAACAGAAGCCCGGCGTGTCGGCTGGGCGCGGTGGCGCCGTTCTCGTTCCCGGGCCACTCCCGATTCATATCGATCAGATCGATGCCCCTGCCCTGGTTGGGCCATCTGCGCTGCATGCTTCCCAGGGCCGCGGGGGATACGTCTGTGACCGCCATCACCGTGCCCGACATCTGCGCCGGGTCGAGCTGGTTCATCACGAGCTGGACCGTATGCATGGAACTCATCTCGTCGCCATGTACGCCACTGGTCAGGACACCGCGCTTGCCCGGCTTTACTCCCTTGGCGACCATCACAGACACATGCCAGTGCTGTCCGGTCGGCATCTCAACACCCCGGAAATACAAGAGGTGCTTCTTGCCGGGCTCCAGGTCGTTGACATCGAGCGCGCTGACGACCTTTTTGCCTTCGATAACATCGCCGGTATAGACCGTTCCCGATGACGGATTGGCAGGAGGTATCGCTGCGTCCTCAGCATTCGCTGGACCAGCGTTGACGGTGATGGCGGCTGTGGCAACGGCGCCGACCGTCGCGATGGATGCCATTATCAGATCGCGGCGATCGATACCGCTTGCAGACTTGTCCGGCATGATGGGATCCTTTTGTGATTGTGAAAGGCAACGTTCGTGCGGCAGCACGGCATGCATATCGGTCGCAAAATCCCGCTCAACTTAAAATACCGGTATGCCGGCGAATTCGCAAGGTTGCATGATTGCTGCAAGACCTATGTCGAGGGTTGCGATCAATGATCCAGCTTCCGCTTGCGGCGGCTTTGCGCTATTCCTATATGATCGCAAGCGCAGCCTGCGCCCTTCGTCTATCGGTTAGGACGACAGATTCTCATTCTGTAAAGAGGGGTTCGACTCCCCTAGGGCGTACCAACAGGACCCATTCCGAGCTTTTCCACAATTGCCTCGAAAAATCCGCCTCTACCCGTAGATTTTTCTCGATTTTCCGCTTGCGAGAACAAAAGGTGCTGACTATAAGGGCGCCACAGCACGCGCCCTTCGTCTATCGGTTAGGACGACAGATTTTCATTCTGTAAAGAGGGGTTCGACTCCCCTAGGGCGTGCCACTGCTTCCCTTCCCTAAAACTCTGATTTCTCTGTGCTAAAGCGGCGATTTTCCGTTCGCAGTTCACGGCGCCTTGGCGGCATCCATTACGCGCAACTGCACGCGCCTTGCGCCCTGCCAATGATCGGCACCGAGCGTGCCGGCGATGTGGATCTGTGATCCGCGGGAGGAGAGCAGAAGCTCCCCGAGGGGCGTTTCAACGGCGCGGAAAGCGATGCCGTCGAGGCGGCCGCCATCCTGGGCTTCCAGGGTGATCTTGATGTGAGATTGGCCGACGAGGCGTGAATCACGCAGGCGGTGGCTTGGAAGGGCGAAAATCGGCTGTGGGTGACCGGAGCCGTAGGGGCCGGCGGTTTCGAGCTGGTCGACCAGCTCCACCGTCGCACCGCCGGCACCGAGCGCGCCATCGATCTTCAGTGTTTCATTGGCGACGAGGCCGGCGACTTGTCTTTCTGCCTTCTCGGTGAAGAAGGCGCGGAGTTTGCCGAGATTGGCGCGCTCGACCGTCAGGCCCGCCGCCATGGCATGACCGCCGCCCTTGACGAGCAGGCCGGCGTCGACGGCGGCGCGCACCATGCGGCCCATGTCGAAACCGTTGATCGAGCGCCCGGAGCCCGTGCCCCGCCCCATCCTATCAAAAGCAATGGCAAAAGCCGGGCGACGGAACTTGTCCTTTAGCCGCGAGGCAATCAGACCGACGATGCCGGGATGCCAGCTTTCCCGCGCCGTGACGATGACGGAGGCTCCGTCGCCATTGCCATATTCGGCCAGCGCTTCGGCTTCCGCCTCCTGCAGCATGGCGGCTTCCATCGCCTGGCGCTCGCGATTGAGCTCGTCCAGCTTCTCGGCGATCGTCTCGGCCTCGGAGGCAACGTCGAGCGTCAGCAGCCGGGCGCCAAGCGCCGCATCGCCGATACGCCCGCCGGCATTGATGCGCGGGCCGATCATGAAACCAAAGTGATAAGGGCTTACGGGGCCGCCGAGCCCAGCTTTTCGAAACAGAGCGGCAAGGCCGGGATTGCCCTGATGGCGCGCTGCGATCAGGCCTTTGACGACGTAGGCGCGGTTCAGCCCCTTCAGGGGTACGACATCGCAAACCGTCGCCAGGGCGACGATATCGAGCCAGGCAAGCAGGTCCATGGAGCGGACCCGGGCATCGCCTGCCTCGCGCAACTGCCGCAGGGCCGCAACCAAAACCAGGAAGACAACGCCGGCGGCGCAGAGATGTCCCTGCCCCGACAGATCATCCTCCCGATTCGGATTGACCAGCGCGTGGCAATGCGGCAGCTCATGCGCAACCTGATGATGATCGATGACGACGACGTCGATATTGCGAGCCTTCGCCGCTTCCAGCGATTCGAAGCTGGTGGAACCACAATCGACGGTAACGATCAACGTTGCGCCGTTATCGATGAGTTGGTTGATGGCAACCGGATTCGGGCCATAGCCTTCAAAGATGCGGTCTGGAATATAGATGCTGGCCGTCACGCCGAAATGAGTGAGAAAACGATAGAGCAGCGCCGAGGATGCTGCGCCGTCGACATCGTAATCACCGAAGATCGCGACCGTCTCGCCCGTTTTGATGGCGCGCAGCAGGCGTTGCGCCGCCTTCTCGCAGTCTGTCAGCAGATGGGGGTCGGGCATCAGGCTGCGGATCGTGGGATCGAGGAAGGCCATGGCCTCTTCGAGGCCGACGCCGCGGCCGGCTAGAACGCGGGCGATCAGATCCGGCAGTCCATGAGTTTGAGCGATGGCCAGCGCCCGGTTCTGGCCGGCCTGGTCGAGCCGGGAAATCCAGCGGTTGCCGGAGACGGAGCGTTCGACGCCCAGAAATGCCCGCTGCACAGGATCTGCCGGCTGTTCCACCATCTCTCCCAGAATTGGAAGGCCCATTCCGATTTGTCGGAACGGGCCTTGGTCGTCAGAATTATTCCTTCGGCCGCTCGATGCGGATGACCTGCGGCTCGCCGACGAGGTAGCCCTCGGTCTTGATTGCGGCGACGGCCTTGCGCACCGAATCCTCCGTCGTCGCATGGGTAACGAGGATGATCGTCTGATGATGAGCCGGGGCCAGGTGCTGCGTTGCACGCTGCACGATCGATTCCAGCGAGATGTGGTTTTCCGCCATGCGGGTCGCGACGCTGGCGAAAACGCCGGTGCGGTCGAGAACGGTCAGGCGGATGAAGTAGCCGCCTTCGTGGCTCTGCATCTGCGCCTTGCGATAGGGTTCCAACGCCTTCGCCGGATGACCGAGCACCGGCACGCGCTGCGCACCCGGCTGGCTCTTGGCGATGTCGGCGATATCGCCGAGCACGGAGGAAGCCGTCGCATTGCCGCCGGCGCCAGGGCCGACCATCAGCAGTTCGCCGAGAATATCCGATTCGACCGCGACGGCATTGGTGACGCCGTCGACCTGGGCGATGACCGATTCGAGCGGCACCATGGTCGGGTGAACGCGCTGTTCAATGCCGGTCTCAGTGCGCTGGGCGACGCCGAGCAACTTGATGCGATAACCGAGGTCGGCAGCGGCGCGGATATCCTCGATGGAGATATTGGTGATCCCCTCGAGATAGATATCGTCGGCCGCGATGCGGTTGCCGAAGGCAAGCGTCGTCAGGATGGCGAGCTTATGCGCCGTGTCGTTGCCCTCGATGTCGAAGGCCGGATCAGCTTCGGCATAACCGAGACGCTGGGCTTCCTTCAGGCAATCGGCGAAGGACAGGCCCTCTTTCTCCATCCGGGTCAGGATGTAGTTGCAGGTGCCGTTCATGATGCCGTAGACGCGCGAGATCGTGTTGCCGGTCAGGGATTCACGCAGCGCCTTGATGATGGGAATGCCGCCGGCGACCGCCGCTTCGAAGTTAAGCAGCGCGCCCTTCTCTTCGGCAATCTCGGCCAGTTCGACGCCATGATAGGCAAGGAGCGCCTTGTTGGCGGTGACGACATGCAGGCCGCGGGCAAGGGCTGCGCGCACGGCGGCATTGGCCGCCCCTTCGGCACCGCCGATCAATTCGACGAAGACGTCGATGTCGGCCTTCTGCGCCAGATCGACCGGACCACCGAACCATTCGATGCCGGTAAGGTCGATACCACGATCCTTGCTGCGATCGCGGGCCGTGACGGCGACGATCTTGACGGGACGGCCGCAGGTAACGGCAAGCTCGTTGGCGCGGCTCTGAATGATACGGACAAGCGAGGCACCAACGGTGCCCAAGCCCGCAATGCCGATTTTGAGGGCATCTGCCATGAGGAATTCCTGATCAATGTCTTGGGGCACGGCAGCCGCGAAAACGGCTGCCGTGAAAAATTAGGAGCGATGGGCGTTCAGTGAAATCACATTATGCATGGTCTCATCCGCGGTGGAGAGGAAGCGCTTCAAATTGCGCGCCGCCTGACGGATGCGATGCTCGTTCTCGACCAACGCGATGCGGACGTAATCGTCGCCCTGCTCGCCGAAGCCGATGCCGGGCGCCACTGCGATATCGGCCTTCTCGACCAGAAGCTTCGAGAATTCCAACGAACCGAGATGACGGAATTTTTCCGGGATCTTCGCCCAGGCAAACATCGTCGCTGCCGGCGGCGGCACATCGAAGCCGGCCTTGCCGAAGCTGTCGACCAGCACGTCGCGGCGGCGCTTATAGATGTTGCGAACTTCCGCGATATCGGAGCCGTCACCGTTCAGCGCATGCGTCGCCGCCACCTGGATCGGCGTGAAGGCACCGTAATCGAGGTAGGATTTGACGCGCGTCAAAGCCGCGATCAGACGCTCGTTGCCGACGGCGAAGCCCATGCGCCAACCGGGCATGGAGAAGGTCTTCGACATCGAGGTGAACTCGACCGTGACGTCCATCGCGCCCGGAACTTCCAGGACGGACGGCGGCGGATCGTCGTTGAAGTAGATTTCCGAATAGGCAAGATCCGACAGCACGATGATGTCGTGCTTCTTGGCGAAGGCGACGACTTCCTTGTAGAAATCCAGCGTCGCAACATAGGCCGTCGGGTTGGACGGATAGTTGAGAATCAGTGCCAGCGGCTTCGGGATCGAATGGCGCACGGCCCGTTCCAGCGGCGGGAAGAAGCTGTCGTCCGGTTCGACCTGCATCGAGCGGATAACGCCACCAGCCATCAGGAAGCCGAAGGCATGGATCGGATAGGTCGGGTTCGGGCACAGGATAACGTCGCCCGGCGCCGTGATCGCCTGCGCCATGTTGGCGAAGCCTTCCTTGGAGCCGAGGGTGGCGACCACCTGCGTATCCGGATTGAGCTTGACGCCGAAGCGGCGGGCATAATAGGCGGCCTGCGCGCGGCGCAGACCGGGAATGCCCTTGGATGAGGAATAGCGATGCGTGCGCGGGTCCTGGACCACTTCGCAGAGCTTGTCGACGATGGCCTTGGGGGTCGGAAGGTCCGGATTGCCCATGCCGAGGTCGATGATGTCGGCCCCGCCCGCTCGCGCGCTGGCCTTCAAACGGTTGACCTGTTCGAAGACGTAGGGCGGCAAGCGCCGGACTTTATGAAACTCTTCCATTTCTTTCCCCATGGGACAGCGGCCCTTACAACCGCAATGAAGTTCGTCAATCTCTCGGTGAGCCGCGATACGAACTCCGGAATCGCGGCGCCGCAACTATACTGACGCGAAGGATACGGTGAATCTTTGGCGGTTATAGACGCAATCTACTATCAACCCAGGAAGAAACATCGAAATTCAGCCTAGCTGAACGCTTTGCGTCCAAATCGCCTCAAACGCAAGGCTAATTCTGCGTCGGCGCGGGCGTCTGGCTGGGCTCGGCGCTCTGCTGCTGAATTTCCGACAACGTATCCTGGCCGTGTTCGGCGGCGAGCTTGCGCATCTCGGCCACGCGTTTCTGATATTCGGCGTCGGTAATCGTGCCGGCCTTGTGCTGTGCACCGAGCGCCGTCAATTGCTTGCCGATATCGGCCGCCTGCTGGTCGTTGATCTGGACATTCGCCGCCGTCGGGGGAGCGTTGAAGGAGGGGTAACCGTCCTTGTAGTGCTGCTGCGTGTTGCCCTCGTCGACCGGCTTGCCCTCGGCGGACTTGACGACCACAGCCTGTGGGGCCTGCTTGCTCTTGGCAAAGGCCGCCTTTTCCTCAGGCGTCGTGCAGCCGGCAAGCGCCAGCGCGAGAATGCCGCACAAAGCACCGCAGAGTACGGAATACCGGTTGAGTCTTGCCACCATGCCGCCGCCCATATTGTCGTCCTGCTCTATTCCTTGCCGTGGGTTGCGACTGTTAAATTTGTCGCAGCGGCAAAGCAAGAGCAGGGTTGCGTTTCATTCGACTTGTATTCCTTTTCCAGCAAGATGTACAAATGGAAAACAAAAGTGAGCTGCCGCCGGGAGGATGATGCGTGACCGACAGCAAGCGGGACAACAGTGATAGCCACGGCACCTTTCCCGGCTTCGACCCGAAGTCGGTCGAGCCTTACATTGTCAAAGACCCCGAGGCGATGGCCGTCAACTTTGCCCGTGCGTTGGAAAATCTCGGCAAGGCCGCTTCCGCATGGCTTGCGCCACGCGAGCGCGGCGAGAAGATCGACACCGTCGCCGATCCGATGACCGATATCGTCAAGACGCTCTCCAAGGTCAGCGAATACTGGCTTTCCGATCCACGCCGGACATTGGAGGCGCAGACCTATCTGCTATCCGGCTATTTCGGCCTGTGGACGAAAACCATGCAGCGGCTCAGCGGCGATTCGGCTGCCGAGGCTGAACCGGTGAAGGACAGACGCTTCGCCGACGAGGATTGGCAGAAAAATCCTTTCTTCGATTTCCTGCGTCAGACCTATCTCCTGACCGCCGGCTGGGCGGACAAGCTGGTCACCGATGCCGAAGGGCTGGACGAGCACACGCGCCACAAGGCCTCCTTCTACACCAAGCAGATCACCGCGGCGCTGTCGCCGACCAATTTCGTCGCCACCAATCCGCAGCTCTACCGCGAGACCGTCGCGTCCAATGCGGAAAACCTGGTGCGCGGCATGAAGATGTTTGCCGAGGATATCAGCGCCGGCCGCGGCGAATTGCGGTTGCGCCAGACCGATATGACGAAATTCGCTGTCGGACGGGACATGGCACTGACGCCGGGCAAGGTGATCGCGCAGAGCGACGTCTGCCAGGTCATTCAATATGAGGCGGCAACGGACAAGGTGTTGAAGCGGCCGCTGCTGATCTGCCCGCCCTGGATTAACAAATTCTACATTCTCGATCTCAATCCGCAGAAATCCTTCATCAAATGGTGTGTCGAACAGGGGCACACCGTCTTCGTCATCTCCTGGGTGAACCCGGATGAGCGCCACGCGGCCAAGGATTGGACGTCCTATGCGCGCGAAGGCATCGATTTCGCGCTGGATACGATCGAGAAGGCAACTGGAGAGAAAGAGGTCAACGCCGTCGGCTATTGCGTCGGCGGTACGCTGCTGGCGGCAACGCTCGCCCTGCATGCCAAGGAAAAGAACAAGCGTATCCGCACCGTGACCTTTCTGACCACGCAGGTCGACTTCACCTTTGCCGGCGATCTCAAGGTCTTCGTCGATGAGGAGCAAATCTCGTCGCTGGAAGAGCAGATGAAGGCGGTCGGCTATCTCGAAGGTTCGAAAATGGCGACGGCCTTCAACATGCTGCGCGCCTCCGAGCTGATCTGGCCTTATTTCGTCAACAGCTATTTGAAGGGCCAGGAACCCCTGCCCTTCGATCTCCTCTTCTGGAACGCCGATTCCACACGAATGGCCACAGCCAACCATTCGTTTTATCTGCGCAATTGCTATCTCGACAACGCTCTGAGCCAAGGCAAGATGGTGCTCGACGGCAAAAAGCTGTCTCTGAAGGACGTCAAGATACCCGTCTACAATCTGGCGACACGCGAGGACCACATCGCGCCGGCCAAATCCGTCTTCATCGGCAGCCAGTTCTTCGGTGGGCCGGTGGAATTCGTGGTGACTGGCTCCGGTCATATCGCCGGCGTCGTTAACCCGCCGGACAAGCACAAATACCAGTTCTGGACGGGCGGCGCGGTCAAGGGTGACTATGATCAATGGCTGGGCGAAGCCAAGGAGACGCCAGGCTCCTGGTGGCCGCATTGGCTCGAATGGATCAAGAGCAACGACAGCCGTATGGTGCCCGCTCGCAAGCCCGGTGGCGCAGCATTGAACGCCATCGAAGAAGCACCCGGCAGCTTCGTCATGGAGCGCGCCTAAGCGGCTGTTATCCATGCTGTTCAACCCGCCCCTCGTCCCCGCGCGGCTGATCGCCCGCTATAAACGCTTCCTTTTCGATGCCGAACTGGAGAGCGGCGAGATCATCACCGGCTCTTGCCCGAACACAGGCTCGATGCAAGGCCTGACGACACCGGGTTCGCGCATCTGGCTTTCAGAACACGAAAGTCCGAAGCGCAAATATCGTCACGTCTTCGAACTGATCGAGGCCGATGGCACCACGGTCGGGGTCAATACCGCCATGCCGAACCGGCTGGCTGCGGAAGCGATCGCTCTCCGCCAGATTTCCGACCTCGGCGATTACACGACCCTGCGGCGCGAGCAAAATTATGGTCGCAATTCCCGCATCGACCTGCTCTTGACCGACCCTTTGCGGACGACCACCTATGTCGAAGTCAAGAATGTACATTTCATGCGCCAGCCGGGCCTTGCCGAATTTCCCGATACGGTGACAGCCCGCGGCGCCAAGCATCTCGAAGAACTCGGCGATATGGCGGAAGCGGGATACCGCGCCGTCATGCTGTTCGTGATCCAACGGCACGACTGCCAGCGCTTTCGTGTTTGCTGCGATCTCGACACGGTTTACGCGGCAGCCTTCGAGCGAGCTTTGAAACGCGGCGTCGAAGTCTACGCGTTGAAATGCAGGGTTTCGTCGACGGAAATAACGCCGGCTGGGTTGATCCCGATAGACGAACCCGGCATAGCTGCATTAAATACCAGTATAAAGATTTCTGCTGAAGGCTGATCATGGTGAATTACATCGAAGCGGCAACGGCGCCGTCGAAGAATACAGGTGCCATCCGCCTCTACGGCCCGGATGCTTTCGCAGGAATGCGCAAGGCATGCCAGTTGACTGCACGCTGCCTAGACGAACTGGCTGCCGTTGTCGGGCCCGGCGTACCGACCGACGTCATCGACCGCTTCGTCTTCGAGTTCGGCATGGATCACGGCGCCTATCCGGCGACGCTGAACTATCGCGGCTATATGAAATCCTCCTGCACGTCGATCAATCACGTCGTCTGCCACGGCATACCCAATGACAAGCCGCTGCGCGACGGCGATGTCGTCAATATCGATGTGACCTATGTGCTCGACGGCTGGCATGGAGATTCCAGCCGCATGTATCCTGTCGGCGAGATCAAGCGCTCGGCGGAACGGCTGCTGGAAGTGACCTATGAATCGCTGATGCGCGGCATTGCCGCCGTTCGCCCCGGTGCCCGGACCGGAGCCATTGGCGAGGCGATCCAGACCTATGCCGAAGCGGAGCGCTGCTCCGTCGTCCGGGACTTCTGCGGCCATGGCGTCGGCAGCCTCTTCCATGATTCACCGAACATCCTGCATTACGGCCGCGCCAGCGAAGGCCCGGAACTGCGCGAAGGCATGATCTTCACCATAGAGCCGATGATCAATCTCGGACGACCGCATGTGAAAGTGCTTGGCGACGGCTGGACGGCGGTCACGCGCGACCGCTCGCTGTCGGCGCAGTATGAGCACACTGTCGGCGTCACCGCCACGGGCTGCGAGATCTTCACCCTGTCGCCCGGCGGCCTCGACCGTCCCGGCCTGCCGCCGCTGCAGGGGTAATAGATGGCGAAGCGCCCCGCTTCCTCTTCCGGACATGGCGACATGACCGTCGATAGCGGCGGGGCGGCGGATGATCTTGAAGACGCATCGCTTTTCGACGAGCGGCTGTTTTTCGCCCATCAACCCGCCAAAGCCGCGCTGCGCGATAAACCGGCAAAACCGCCGAGCACGCCGGCCAATGCCGAGGCTCACTATCACGGCCATCGCGAAAGGCTGCGCAATCGCTATCGCGATGGCGGCGATGCGGCGCTTGCCGATTACGAAATCCTAGAACTCCTGCTGTTTCGGCTGATTCCGCGCCGCGACACCAAGCCAATTGCCAAGGCGCTGCTTGCCCGTTTCGGCACGCTTGGCGGTGTCTTCGGCGCGCCGACCAATCTGCTGCAGGAAATCAGCGGCGTCGGCGAAGCCGTGGCCCTTGACCTGAAGCTGGTGGCGAGCGTTGCGCAGCGCATGCTGAAAAGCGAGCTGACGGGCAAGCCGGTGCTCTCCTCCTGGAAGGCTCTGATCGACTATTGCCACGCAGCAATGGCGCACGAGGCGCGCGAACAGTTTCGCATCCTGTTTCTCGACAAGCGCAATGCCCTGATCGCCGACGAGGTGCAGGGTTTGGGTACGGTCGACCATACGCCGGTCTATCCGCGCGAGGTGGTCAGGCGGGCGCTCGAACTCTCGGCCACCGCCGTGATTCTCGTCCACAACCATCCCTCCGGGGACTCCACCCCTTCGCGCGCCGATATCGAGATGACGAAGACGATCATCGACACGGCCGGTCCTTTGGGTATCACCGTTCACGATCATATTATCATCGGCAAGAACGGCCATGTCAGCTTCAGAGCGCTGCGATTGGTCTGAATCGGCCTCCCAGATACATTCAGACATTAGAATATTATTGCACTATATTGTTTTTATTCTACCTTAAGATGCGAGTAGCGCTCTGGAGGCGCTGAAGCGTCGATCGTTTCCAGCCTCCCGATATCTCCTCCACTTTTAAGGTAATTGTCAGGATGTTCTGACAAAACGATAATGCCTCCAGATCGGCGCGTTTGTCGGGGGAAGCGGTTGTTTTATTTGCGCCTTATCCGCCCGAGGTTCGGCGTATCCGGAGACTGCATGCAAAAGACGTCCTCGACGCTTTCTCAACGTCTGCGCCGTATCGGCCGCGGTGTTCTTTTTGCATTGTCTCCCTTCGCGCTGATCGCCTGCGGTTTCTACGCCCATATGCTCTGGACGACGAATTTTCATCCCGTCATCGCAGGAGAGGTCTACCGCTCGTCTCAGCCGTCGCCGGCGACGATCGCCGAATTTCAGAAGCAGTATGGCATCAAGACCATCATAAACTTGCGCGGCGAAAACAACGGTCGCACCTGGTATGACAACGAAATCGCCCAGGCGAAGGAACTCAATATCAACCACATCGACTTCAAGATGTCTGCCAGTCGCGAACTGACCCGGGAGCAAGCAGCTCAACTCGTCCAGATCATGCGCGATGCACCGAAGCCGTTGTTAATTCATTGCCAAGCCGGCGCAGACCGCACGGGGCTTGCCTCGGCCCTCTATCTCGCTGCTATCGCCAAAGCCGGCGAAGCGGTTTCGGAACGTCAGATGTCGATCATCTACGGACATCTGCCACTTTCCTTTACCGATGCCTATGCCATGGACCGGACTTTCGAAAAGCTCGAGCCTTGGCTTGGCCTTTCCAGCTCCTGATCATTTCCTGTTAGATAATCTGTAACATTGAGCGGCTACCGGTTGACGGGCAGCATGTTGCGTTGCGACATTGATTCTATAAATTTCAGCACCCGAGGCTTCCGATGGACCGATTCGATCTCATAGTCGTGGGCAGTGGCCCCGCAGGCCGCAGAGGCGCCATTCAGGCCGCCAAGCTCGGCAAGAGGGTGCTGGTCATCGAACAAGGGAAGCGGGTCGGTGGTGTTTCCGTCCATACCGGCACTATTCCATCGAAGACGCTGCGTGAAACCGCGCTCAATCTCTCCGGCTGGCGCGAGCGCGGCTTCTACGGCCGCGCCTATCGCGTAAAGCAGGAAATCAGCGCCTCGGACTTGCGGCGCCGCCTGTTGATCACTCTCGACCATGAAGTCGAAGTGCTGGAGCATCAATTCGCCCGCAATCGCGTGCATCACATTCGCGGCAAGGCAAGCTTCGTCGATCCGCAGACCATGCAGGTCGTCAAGGACGACGGCGAAGTGATCCATGTCACCGGCGCCAGCATCCTGCTCGCGGTCGGCACCAAGCCCTTCCGTCCGGATTACATGCCCTTCGACGGCAGGACCGTTCTCGACAGCGACGAGCTGCTGGAGATCGAGGAGCTGCCACGTTCGATGGTCGTCATCGGCGCCGGCGTCATCGGCATCGAATATGCGACGATCTTCAGTGCGCTCGACACGCAGGTGACGCTGATCGATCCGAAATCGACGATGCTCGACTTCATCGACAAGGAAATCGTCGAGGACTTCATCTATCAGCTACGCGACCGCAACATGAAACTGCTGCTGGGGCAAAAGGCCGAAAAGGTCACCCGGCAGGACGGCAAAGTGGAGCTGTTGCTGGACAATGGCCGCCACATCGTCACCGACATGGTGTTGTTTGCGGCCGGCCGCATGGGTGCTACCGATACGCTCAATCTGGCGGCGGCCGGTCTGGAGGCGGACAATCGCGGCCGCCTCAGCGTCAATCCCGAGACCTTTGCCACCAACGTCCCCCACATCTTCGCGGCCGGCGATGTCGTCGGTTTTCCGAGCCTTGCCTCGACGTCGATGGAACAGGGCCGTATCGCTGCGCGCGTCGCCGTCGGCGCCATCGCCAAGGAGCCGCCGAAATACTTTCCCTACGGCATCTACGCCGTGCCGGAAATCTCCACCTGCGGCCTTACCGAGGAAGAGGTCAAGGAACGCCATATTCCCTATGAATGCGGCATCGCCCGTTTTCGCGAAACGTCCCGCGGCCATATCATGGGCCTCGATACCGGCCTCTTGAAGATGATCTTCTCGCTAAAGACCCGCCGCCTGCTCGGCGTTCACATCGTCGGCGAAGGCGCGACCGAACTCGTCCACATCGGCCAGGCGGTGTTGAACCTCAAAGGCACGGTCGAATATTTCGTCGAAAACACCTTCAACTACCCGACGCTCGCCGAAGCCTACAAAATCGCAGGCCTCGATGCGTGGAACCGGATGGGCGATATCAAGTCGGAGCTTTGAGGGGTCTCCGCAGTTGTCGAGACAGTCCCCTCTCCCCGCCTGCGGGGAGAGGGTTAGGGTGAGGGGCATTTCTCGGGGACACTCAGTTTGCGTGGCCCTAAATCGGAAACGACACAGATAGCCCAAAGCTTTGGTCCGAACCGCGCGACCGTCAACGGCTTTATGTTCGTTCGGCAATATCCCACTGGACCATACTTTGCCGATTTCGCCCCAGGGAGAAACGTCTCGCTGTGGAACTCGATGGAAGCCAGCATCTCGATAGTTCTCGGGATCTACGGCGCGATGCCTTTATGAATGAGGAAGACTGGTCGTCGTTAGCTTTTGGAATGTCGATGTCCTTATCGCGATATCGAAACAGACCATAGGTCTCCAGCAAGCCTATAGCTCTGCCCCTCACCCCAGCCCTCTCCCCGCAGGCGGGGAGAGGGAGCTTTTCTTTTCTCCAACCAACAAAAAAGGCCCCGCCGCGAACGGCAGGGCCTGATTTCGTTACGGAAGAGAACCGAGTTATTCGGCGCTGTCTTCAGCAGCCTTCTTCTTCGGAGCGGCCTTCTTCTTTGGAGCAGCGGCAACTTCTTCGCCTTCGGCGGCAGCTTCGGTTGCTTCAGCCTTGGCAGCAGCCTTCTTCTTCGGAGCAGCTTTCTTTGCTGCCGGCTTGTCTTCGGTTTCGGCTTCGTCGTCAGCCAGCAGCGCTTCCTTGGAAACGGTCTTGTCGGTGACGTCGACTTCGGTCAGCAGGTGGTCGATGACCTTTTCTTCGAAGATCGGCGCGCGCAGGTTGGCGGAAGCGCCGGGCGTGTTGCGGAAGAATTCCAGGATTTCCTTTTCCTGGCCCGGGAACTGCTGAAGCTGCGAATAGAGCGCGCGCTGCATTTCGTCTTCGCTCACTTCAACGCCGGCCTTTTCGCCGATTTCGGAAAGAACGAGGCCCAGGCGAACGCGGCGTTCAGCGAGCTTGCGATATTCTTCGCGTGCCTTTTCTTCCGTCGTGTCTTCGTCTTCGAAGGTCTTGCCCGATTCATCCAGATCGGTCTGGATCTGGCGCCAGATGCTGGCGAATTCGGCGTCAACCAGCTTCTGCGGGGTGTCGAACTGGTACATCTCGTCGAGCTGGTCGAGGATCTGGCGCTTGACCTTCTGGCGGGTAACAGAGCCGTACTGGCTTTCGATCTGGCCGCGGACGATTTCCTTCAGGCGGTCGGCGGATTCGAGGCCGAGCTTGGAGGCGAGTTCGTCGTTGATTTCGATATCGCCGGGAGCAGCAACTTCCTTCACCTTGATGTCGAAGGTGGCTTCCTTGCCGGCAAGGTTCTTGGCCGGGTATTCGGCCGGGAACGTTACGGTGATGGTCTTCTCGTCGCCAGCCTTGAAGCCAACGAGCTGCTCTTCGAAGCCCGGGATGAAGCGGTTGGAGCCGAGGACGAGCTGAGCGTCTTCGTCCTTGCCGCCGTCGAAGGCAACGCCGTCAACCTTGCCGAGATAGTCGATGGTAACGCGGTCGCCATTGGCGGCCTTGCCCTTCTTCGTCTCGTAGCTACGCGCGCTTTCGGCGATCTTGAGGATCTGTTCGGTGACTTCGTCCTCAGCGATTTCAGCGACTTCGCGGGTAACCTTGATGCCCTTGACGGACTTCAGTTCGATCGCCGGGATGACTTCATAGGAGAGCGTGAATTCGAAATCGGCCTGAGCGGCGAGGATCTTTTCAGCCTCGTCCTTGTCCTCGGTCATTGCGATTTCCGGCTGGGTTGCCGACTTTTCGCCGCGCTCAGTCAGGATTGCCGGCGGCTGGTCACGAACGATCTCGTTGACGAGGTCGGCCATGATCGACTTGCCATAGACCTTCTTCAGATGCGCAACCGGCACCTTGCCCGGACGGAAACCGTTGATACGGACCTTGTCCTTGACCTCGGCCAGGCGCTCGTTCATGCGAACTTCCATGTCCTTGGCCGGGATGACCACCTTGATTTCGCGCTTCAGCCCTTCAGCGAGCGTTTCGATAACCTGCATTGTCCTACCTTCATTCATGGCGGCCGTGCCCAGACAGCCGTTCGTTTCGATGAGCACGACGCCGGAAAATCCCGAGCGTGGCTTGCATGCAATTCCTCATCATTCTGCTAGAGCGCCGCGCGTTCGAACGAACGCGCAAAAGGTCGCTCTCCCCTCTCGGAATCTAGGGCATCTTGTCCACTTTCCACTAGAAAGCGGGATGCTCTAGGCAAAATGGCGCCTCCAACAGCGGGTCAGGAGACAGGCCGTTAAGCCTCTCCCGTCCACAAGGCAGCCTTGGTGCGGGTAGAGAGACTTGAACTCCCACGCCTTGCGGCACCAGAACCTAAATCTGGCGTGTCTACCAATTTCACCATACCCGCGTTCCCAAAAGCATACGGCAATGCCTGCCCATGAGGCCTTCCGGAGCGCGGCGTCTCTATATCACCCGTTTTAAACCACGCAAAGGAAAAATGACGGTTCCACGACCGTCCATGGACCTTGTTTGGTTTTCTGCGGAAACCCGGTCAGTAAAGCGGCTCTTCGTAGACGGATTTACCGTCCAGGAGCAGGCTTCTGATATGCGCTTCGCCATCCGCCGAGACGCGGGCGGCAATGGCGACGCGGTCCTGATTGCGCGCATCCTCGATGGTGCGGCCCTCGCCTTCCGGCACATAATAGCGCTCGATGCCGTATGTGACTGGGATCGTCGCCGGCGGGGGCGCGCTATCGCCATAGGAAAAATAGTCGAAAGGCAGGGTTTTGAGAACGACGGTGTCCGGTTTCGGTTCCAATGGTCCAAAGGACGATTCGACAATGCCCCAATAGCCGTCATCCTGCTTTTTCAGGCGGACGGACAGAACCTGGTTTTGTCGGCTCTCCGGCGGCGCCCCGCCGATCAGGGTCGATACCGGCACCCGTGAAATATCGTAATTCAGCGTCACATAGTCGCCGCGCAGCAAATCGCGGGGATCGATCGGTGCGGTTTTCAACAGGACTTCGACGCCGCTCCTCAGGCCCCAAGCCCGTTCGCCAACCATATAGCCGAGGATGGCCGTCTGCAGCGCTGCGACAATAATGGCGGCGATCCACATGCGTCGGCTGAGATCGCGTGCAACGGTGCCCGTCTCGGCTGTCATCGTCATGCCTGCACCTCCTGACTCTCACTCCGCGGGCCATCATGATGGGAAAATCGCCGCTCAAGGCGAATGACCAGCCAGGCGGCGATGGCGACCAACACGCCGCAGATCAGGAAGAAGCCAGACGTGCCGATGATCGAACCGACAGTTTCGCTCGCGAGATAGAGGATCTCCCAGGCAAAAACAGCGTAGGCGAGATAGCGTACCGCACCGTTGTCGCGGCCGCTCAGAATGATCGCAACGACGGCACTTGCCAGCGTCGCGAAGGCGATCGCGATGAGAGGCAGCTTGTTTTCAACCCATATATTATTCTCAAAAATACCACTACCGATCTCCCCGTGGATTGCGAAGAGGCCGATGGCGGCGATGAGGAAGGAATAAAAGGCCGGCGCAGCACCGGCGGTCCGGGCGATCCGCATCAGGGGCGAAACCGGCAGGCTGACAGCCAGGAAGGCAATCATGCCGGCGGCGGCGAGCACGATAGCCGCGTGCAGGCTCTCATACTGCGCGAAAATCCATGTCAGCCAGCCGACAAGCATCAGATAGGCAAGATGCCGGGACCTCGGCGCATCGACGTATCTGACGAGAGCGATCAGCACGGCCGCCATAACCGGCGGCGCCCAGGGCATGAGGCCGTACCACTGGTCATAATGATCCCAAAGATAGAAGCCGCAAAAGCCCCAAGCCAGGAACCCGGCAAGAGCGACCTGCGCGCTTGAGCGGAACAACGCGGCGGCGATGCTGGCGATGGCGAACCAGACGATCATCATCATCAGTTCATCGCCGGACATATTATACATCTGGCCGACCAGCGACATGGCGCCGCCGAAACTCATCGTACCGAGAATCAGCACCGCCGAGGCCAGAATCGAGTGCCCGCGCACGAATGAATAGGCGCCGCCGAGATAAAAGGCCCAGATCATTGCTATAAGCCCGAAGAGCCTGATGATCCTTGGAATCGCCTCCCAATTCGACGCGACGAAAAGCAGGATCGCGACGCCGACCAGCAGCGCCGCCATGACGGCCAGCACGCGGCCGAGGCTGAAGCTTGCAGGACGGCTGTCATATTCGCTGAGAATCGCTGCCGCTGTCGGTGCGTCAACCAGCCCCTTGTCCACCCAGATCTTTATATCGCGTTCCAGCCTAGCCCGGTACATCGCGCGCCCCTGACAGCGATTCCCTCATCCCAGAGTGTCTTATCACATATTGAGGACCTTCGAGGTCGCTCTTTCGTGTCTCAGATCAGGGCGAGTTTTCAGCAAAGCCGCACCCCGTTAATGCGGGATTAAGGCTTCATGCCCTAGACTCACGGATTGCCCAAAGATACCGTCTCAAGCTATGCGCAATTGACATATCTCCCATGAAATTATTGCGCTGCACAAAAATCAAAAGTCATACTATTTTATAAGCATTGAAGGACGGCGGTGCCGCGCCGCTTCGGCGAAAGCCGGAAAGAGCCTGAGGATGTATTCCTCATACAGAATTCGGAGCCGCACACTCCTCCTCCCAGTGCGCTCCGATGGATTGACGACACTCCTCCTCCCAGTCGTCAATCACCACAAATGACGCCCACCGCATCCTCCTCCCGCGGTGGGCGTTATTTTTTTATCCAGTTAAATCGCTTAACTCCCGGAGAATCGCCCGACACAGTCGGCACGCTCCTTTTCTGCCGTCTAGGACATTGGAAGAGCGTAGAGAGTGCGGCGACGGGATTTTTTCGCTCACTGAATGCCCCGGCAAATGCTCCAAACCAGCAAGGCTTACGGGATGGCACGAATTGCCCCCGACGGCTGACAATATTGAGCAATTGCTCACGATCTACGCACAAGATCACAATCTCGACCGATATCCCGTCGAATGCTTGCTTTCATACTATTGCGATGTGCACATAAAGCAGTCACCCATTTAACCAAATCACCATAGTGAATTGCATCATACGCATAGGTGGCATGATGCATTCGCTCTTTTAGTTCTTGCAGCGCAGCATATATTCACAATCATCAGATCAAGGACGGAACCAATCGCGGAACCGGCGAGATCTCCAGACCCTCGAAAGGGATTTAAAATGAACCTGACCCGCTCTTTCAATAACTGGCGCAAGTATCGTCAGACCGTTAACGAACTCGGCCGCATGAGCACCCGCGAACTGCACGACCTCGGTATCGATCGTTCGGACATCCGTCGCGTAGCTCGCGAAGCCACCGGCCTCTAACTACCGGATTGGCTTCGCTAAATAGCGACAGCCTACACAACGCCCGTTGCGGACAACCGCGGCGGGCGTTCTTTTTTGCGTTGTTTTTTTGCCGTCATTCGCGCCTGCAGTAACCCTCAAGCTGCTTCAAGCCATGCGCCTCGCACAGGTCACATAAATTTTGGGCACTGATGGCTTTTTGGGCGTCATATTGCACAAATGCATAGCAGACGCATTTTATTTGCACTGCAAAATATTCGTGCGCGCGCCTATATAAGTGCCAAGCGCTGAGGCGGCAATCGTGCCGCTCGCAACTAGAATGACTAAGGACAAAACAATGAACCCGCTTCGTATCGCCAAGAACTGGATCAGCTACCGCCGCACCCTGAACGAGCTCGGCAACCTTTCCAGCCAGACCCTGTCGGATATCGGCGTTAGCCGCTACGAAATCCGCAATATCGCTTCCCGCTCTTTCCGTTAATACAACGGACCAAGTGGACTGCCTCAAGACGGCGCCCTTCGGCGCCGTTTTTGATTCCGGCGACTAAAGCGCACTGCGATCTTTCAGATTCGCTCTTTGCGCTTTAAGTTTTTGATCTTGCGCATGTCGTATCGCAAAACCGCAGCACACTTTTGCGCGAGATGCTCTAGCAAAGCAATTGGATCACCGGCGTGCCCGTGGTAATGACGCGCGCATGACAAATAGCAGCTCTTTTTCTCCCATCCATGTCATCGGCGGCGGTCTTGCCGGCTCGGAAGCCGCATGGCAGATCGCCAGCGCCGGCGTGCCCGTCATCCTGCACGAAATGCGCGGCGTGCGCGGCACCGAGGCACACAAGACCGACGAACTGGCGGAACTCGTCTGTTCCAACTCCTTCCGCTCCGATGATGCGACCAGCAATGCGGTCGGCGTCATCCATGCGGAAATGCGCTTGGCCGGCTCGCTGATCATGGCTTCGGCGGATAAGCATCAGGTTCCTGCCGGCGGCGCGCTGGCGGTGGATCGTGATGGATTTTCGGCGGCAGTCACACAGGCGATCGAAAGCCACCCGCTCATCACGATCGTGCGCGAAGAAATTCAAGGCCTGCCGCCGAAAGAGTGGGATCAGGCGATCATCGCCACCGGGCCGTTGACCGCACCGTCGCTTGCCGGCGCCATTCAGGCCGAGACCGGCGCGGACGCGCTTGCCTTTTTCGACGCCATCGCGCCGATCGTCTATCGCGACAGCATCAATATGGATATTTGCTGGTATCAGTCTCGCTACGACAAAGTCGGGCCGGGCGGCACGGGCAAGGACTATATCAACTGCCCCATGGACGAAGCCCAATATAACGCCTTCGTCGACGCCCTGATCGCCGGCGATGCCGTTGGCTTCAAGGAATGGGAAGGCACGCCCTATTTCGACGGCTGCCTGCCGATCGAAGTCATGGCCGAGCGCGGGCGCGAGACGCTGCGCCACGGACCGATGAAGCCGATGGGCCTGACCAATGCTCACAACCCCGGCGTCAAAGCCTATGCAGTCGTCCAGCTACGCCAGGACAATGCGCTCGGCACGCTCTACAACATAGTCGGTTTCCAGACGAAGCTGAAATATGGTGCGCAGGCCGAGATTTTCCGGCTGATCCCAGGCCTGGAGAATGCCGAATTCGCGCGGCTTGGCGGTCTGCACCGCAACACCTACATCAATTCGCCGACCCTGCTCGACCGCTCGCTGACGCTGAAATCGCGGCCGGGCCTGCGCTTTGCCGGCCAGATCACCGGCTGTGAGGGTTATGTCGAAAGCGCTAGCATCGGCCTGCTCGCCGGTCGCTTCGCCGCTGCCGAGCGCAAGGGCGAGTCACCGTCCCTGCCGCCGCACACGACGGCGCTGGGTTCGCTGCTCAATCACATTACCGGCGGCCATATCGTTTCCGATGAAGAGCCGGGCAAGCGCTCCTTCCAGCCGATGAATATCAATTTCGGGCTGTTTCCGGAATTGGAGCCGGGTTCGATCGTCAAGCCGGAGGGCGTCAAACGCTTTCGTGGCAAGGACAAGACGATCATGAAACGGCAACTGATCGCCAAGCGGGCGCTGGCGGATTGCGCCGGGTGGCTGGGCGTTCAGGCGCCGGCGATCACCAAAAGCGCCTGAGCCTTTCTCAGGCCTTTGCAGCCGGCTTGGTTGCCGAGGACTTGGGATCATCGCTCGCAACATAATTGCCGAGCAGCCAGAGCGAGACCTCGGCGGCGTCCGCGGGCGTGGCGAATTCGAATGTGCCGTTATGGTGTGGAGCGTCTAGGAAATCGACGGTCAAGCCGCGGCCAGTCCCCGAATCCTTGGCACGCGCCCTGCCCGGCTCGATCAGATGAACGGCAAAATGATTGCGCAGGCTCCGCATGAAGCCGGCCTTGTCATCATGCAGACGCACGAAAACCGCCTGGCCGTTGGCCGTGGTCTGCAATTGCCGGATCGCCTCCGTCGGAAAAGCGCGGCCGAATTCAAGAATGGCAAGACCGGTATCGTGCAAACCGTCCTCCTTGTTCTGCGACGCCATGCGCGTTGCGAAGAAGGCAAAGAAAACGACGATCGCAAAGAGTATACACCAGACGATGATGCCCATAGCGGCTCTCCTGGGATGCGGGCAGATGTTCAGCGGTCTCTATAGACCCCGAGACTTGCGCGAGCGTGGTCGATTTCAGATTTTCCGGGTCATGGAGGCGAGCGCCATGCGCATCTGCCGGCGCCATTGCGGCTGTAGGAAAGATTGCTCGAACACCTTGGCGCCCAGCGCCTGCGCGCGCTTCAGCACCGGCTCCGCCAAAACGACCGGCAGGAAAGCCGGAAACACCGCCGGCGAAATACCACCGGCAGCTCTCACCTTCGCCAGATGTTCGCGGCCGAGGCCGGCGAAAGCCTCAATGGCGGCGGAAATGCGTGCCTTGTCCTCGCCAGCGAGGAAGGCATTACGATCAAGGCCCGTTGCCGTCAAGATTTCCAACGGCAGATAGAGCTGCCCGCGGCGGCGGTGCAGCGGCATCAGCAACAGCAGCCCGGCAATCGCCTGTGCCACGCCGGCATGACCGGCGGCTTCCGCCGAGCGACGGGCATCCTCCGGCGACAGCACCAGGCTCGCGAGCTGAATCAGCGCCGACGCCGTCTCGCCGGCATAGCCTTCCAATATGCCGCGCGTTTCCATCGGGTCGTCGTAGAGATCGAAGATGCGCGCATCGATCATATCGATCAACGTTTGACGCGGCAGGCGATGCAGTTCGATCGCGGCAAGCAGCTCGGCTGCCACGGGATTGGCCGCGCTCGACCCATGCGCCTGCCCCTCGAGCAAATCGCGCCAATATTGCATGCGCACTTCGCCCGGCAATGGCTCGTGCACGAGATCGCGGATGCGCGCCAGCTCGGCATTGAAGGCGTAGAGTGCGGCGAGTGCGCCACGCTTATCCTCCGGTGCCAGCAGGCAAGCGAGATAACGATCACGATCGGTGTCGCGAAGCGTCGCCAGGCAAAGATCCTGGTTGCTACGGGGCGCAGCTAATGTCGTCATGCCCAGTCTGATCCTCGTCAAACGGCGATCAGCGCCGCGGCCACGGCGCGCGACTCGGACAGCATGATGTTGAATGTGCGCACCGCCGCTCCCGTATTCATCGAGTCGGAAGAAATCTGCTTGGCGCGCAACACCGCCCTCAGTTCTGAAGGCAAGGGCCGCAATTCCATGCCGGTGCCGACCAGCAGCACTTCGATCTCGGCAGCTTCATCGAGCACTTTCTGGAAATGCGCCGGCGTCAGTGCATCCTCCGACGTCATGTCCCAGCCATAGATGCCCGAGGGCAGGCAGAGCAGCGATCCGCGATGTGACATATCGGCAAACCGGAAGCCGCCATTGCCATAAGCGTCGATCGGTGCGCGGCCGGGAAAATGCGCGTTCCGTATTTCTATGCCTTTTGCCACTCTGTCACACCGCTGGTTTGCCTGATTGCACGTCGTTTCCTGCCTGTCCCTTGTTTTCACCGCCAGCCTGGAATTTGTCCGGGCGCAGCTTGAAGACGATCAGGACCGGGGCCGCAATATAGATCGACGAGAAGGTGCCGACCGCGACGCCGAAGAGTAAGACGAAGGTGAAGGAGCGGATCACCTCGCCGCCGAACATAGAGAGTGCAAGCAGCGCCAGCAAAGTCGTCGCCGAGGTCAGAACCGTGCGTGACAGCGTCTGATTGATCGAGGCGTCGATGAGAATCGGTAATGGCATCTGCGAATAGCGCCTCAGATTCTCACGCATCCGGTCATAGACCACGACCGTATCGTTCAACGAATAGCCGACGATGGTCAAAAGCGCGGCAATGCCCGTCATGTTGAATTCCATGCCGGTCAGCACGAAAAGGCCGAGCGTCAGGATGACGTCATGCAGTGTGGCGACGATCGCGCCAACCGCAAACTGCCATTCGAAACGCAGCCATATATAGACGAGGATCGCAGCCAGTGCCGCTAAAACCGCAAGCGAAGCCTTCGTGCTGATTTCGCCGGAGACGGCGGGGCCGACGACCTCGACACGGGAGAAATCGTAATCCTTGCCCAGTTCGTCGCGCACGAGGGTTACGGCCGATTGTTCGGCATTCTCGCCGCCCTGCTGCGCATGCACCCGGATCACTGCACTCAGCCGATCGTCCAGCCGTTCGACCTGCACATCGCCCGGAACCACGTTCTGCAGGCGCGATTGAATATTGGCCGGATCGACAACACCCTGCTTGGCGCGAACTTCGATGATCGACCCGCCGGTAAAATCGATGCCGAGATGCATGCCGATCGTTGCGAAGGCAAGCAGGGTTGCGACCGACAGCGCCGCCGACACCGTGAATGAATAGCGGCGGATACCCATGAAGCGAATGTTCGCGCCATCGAAGATGCCGCTTCGCACACCCGCCAGCAACACGCGCGGCTTGCGATGCGAAATCCAGGCGTCGACGAGGGAGCGCGTGACGAAACAGGCGGTGAAGAAGGTGGTGAAAACGCCGGTTATCAACGTTGCGGCAAAGCCGCGAACCGCGCCGCTGCTGACATAAAAGAGGATGGCGGCGACGATGAGCACCGTGAGATTGGCGTCGGCTACGGTGGCGGCCGCCCGGTTGAAGCCATGGCGCAACGCATCGACGAGAAGATGGGTCTTCTTTTCTTCTTCCCGGACGCGCTCGTAGATCAACACATTGGCGTCAAGCGCAATGCCGATGACGAGAACGATGGCGGCAATTCCAGGCAGGGTCAGCGTGATGCCGAAAAGCCCCATGATCGCCAGAACCATGATGATGTTGATGACAAGCGCAATCGTCGCGGCAACACCGAGCAAGCCATAGAAGCCGATCATCAGCGCGGCAACGAAAATACCGGCGGCAATGCAGGCGGTGATGCCAGAGCGCATCGTTTCATTGCCGAGGCCGGGCTTGATGGTCCGCTCTTCGACCGTGGTGAGCGTCGCGGGCAAAGGCCCGGACTTCAGCATGACGGCGAGATCCTGAGCGCCCTGCGCCGTGAAATCGCCGGGTATATCGATATCGCCCGTGGTGATTGCCGTCTTCAATGCGGCCGCCGAAATGACTTGATCGTCAAGCACGACAACGACATTCTTGCCGAGATTGGCAGCCGTCGCCTGCGCAAAACGGCTGGTCGCTTCCGCCGTCAATTTGACGGAGATATTGCCGTCATTGTTCTGGGTATTGGATACCGCAACGGCATCGGCAAAGTCGATATTCGAAAGGAGGGGCTGCTTCTGGACGAGATAGCCGACCGGCGGATCATCATCGGAAAACAGCACTTCCGAACCGGCAGGCGGTCGGCCATTGATGGCATCCTGCACCTGCATGGATTGATCGACCAGACGGAAACTGAGCTGGGCAGGCTGGTTTAGAAGGTTCTTCAGGCGCTGCGGATCGGCAAGGCCAGGCACCTGAATGATGACGCGATCCGCGCCCTGCCGGCGGATCATCGGCTCGCCGACGCCCAACTGAGCGATGCGATTGCGGATGACGTTGAGCGAGCGCGTCATGGATGCGGAGACACGCTCATTGATGCCGGCATCGGTGATATCGATGGTAAGGGCACCATTGTCGCCTTGCGACAAGGTCGCTTCCGCCTTGCCGCTGGTGATTGGCTTCAGGGCGTTAACCGCCGCCTGAACCTGAGCGGGATCATTGATGCGGAGCTGGATCTTCTGGCCGGTACCGGTCAGACCGGAATAGCTGATATTGACCGTGCGCAGCCTGGCGCTGATATCGCCGACCACAGTCTCCAGTCGATTCCGGACGACATCGCCACGCTCGATCTTCAGCATGATATGCGAGCCGCCCTGAAGATCGAGTCCGAGCCCGACTTTCCGTTGCGCGAACCATGCCGGAAAAGAAGAAAGCTGCTGATCACCGAGCAGATTGGGCACGGCAAGGAGAACGCTCAAGAGAACGGCGAACCAGATCAGGACGGTCTTCCACCAGGAGACGTGCAGCATCGCTCTCTCGAGTTTTGGCTTCTTACTGCGCCCCACAACCACCGGGGCGCATAAAGGCGCAGTAACACTTTGAATTTGCGCACAGTTCTCTACGAAAGTCGAATCCGATTTTCGAAACTGCGCGCTAACGTGGCAAGCCGCTTCGGCCCGCCTACCCGCCAAGCTTACGCAGCGTCAGCCTTGACAGGCTCGCCCTTGACGCGGACTTCCGAGATAGCGCTGCGGACAACGCGGATGCGGACGCCTTCGGCGATTTCGACTTCCAGTTCCTTGTCGTCGACGACCTTGGTGACCTTGCCGACGATGCCGCTCGTGACGATCTGGTCGCCGCGGCGGATATTCTTCAGGACTTCCTCACGCTTCTTCTGCTGCGCGCGTTGCGGGCGGATAAGAAGGAAATACCAAACCACCATCAGCGGCACAAACAGGATGATCATTTCAAAGCCGGAACCGCCGAAGACGCCTGCGGCTGAATCTGTCGCGCTCTGCGCATATGCGTTGGTGATAAACATCGAGAACTCCCTTGAACTCCTTGCGGGAACAGGCCCCGCGTCAGGTGGCCGGAATATAGTTGTGATCATTGCGAATGCAACAAAAACAGCCGCGAACCGTACTGTTTTCCAGGCCTCTTAGCCTTTCGGGGCCAGAAGGAGCATGGTACCCGGCAGCACAGGGAGCATTTTACTCTTTTCCCGACTAACGTTCTGGAGGAAAAACGGTGACCGAAGATCAAAACACGCTGATCCTTGCAGAAGTCCGCCGTCTCGCCGACGCGCTTGAACGCCTCGCCGGCCCGGCGCCGGCTGTCAACGATTGGAACGCCGCCGATTGCTTCGTCTGGGTACCTGCCCGGCTCTATCTGCAGCCCGTTGCCCGGCCGAACCGCGTGGCACTGACCCTTATCCGAGGCGTCGACCATGTGCGCGATATTCTACACGAGAACACGCTGCGCTTCACCGAAGGCTTCGCCGCCAACAACGTGTTGCTTTGGGGCGCGCGCGGAATGGGCAAGTCGTCGCTCGTCAAGGCCGTGCATGAGGATGTACGCCGCGCCACCGGCGTCTCGCTGAAGCTGGTCGAAGTGCATCGCGAGGACATCTCCTCATTGCCGGTGCTGCTCGATATCCTAAAAGCCGCGCCACATCGCGTCATCGTCTTCTGCGACGACCTTTCCTTCGATCACGATGATACCGCCTACAAGTCGCTGAAGGCGGCGCTGGACGGCGGTGTCGAAGGCCGGCCGGACAATGTGCTGTTCTACGCCACATCGAACCGCCGTCACCTGCTGCCTCGGCATATGATGGAAAACGAGCAATCGACGGCTATCAACCCTTCGGAGGCCGTCGAGGAAAAGGTATCGCTCTCCGATCGCTTTGGCCTCTGGCTCGGTTTCCACAAATGCAGCCAGGAAGATTATCTACAGATGATCGACGGCTATGCCGACTACTTCAAGCTCACCCTCGACCGCGCCCAGATGCACCACGAGGCGCTGGAATGGGCAACGACACGCGGCGCCCGCTCCGGGCGCGTGGCGTGGCAGTATATCCAGGATCTCGCCGGCCGGCAGCGGATCATGCTGGAGCGGGATTGACCTCCGCCTTCCAAGGCTCAGAACGACAAAAAGCCCGGTGGTAGCCGGGCTTTTTGCAGACTCCTTGAGACGCACTACCTATTCAAGGAACGTCATTGGGTTGACCGGGGCCGAATTCTTGCGGACTTCGAAGTGAAGCTGCGGCTGCTTGACATCACCGCTCATGCCGGAGGTGGCGAGCGTCTGGCCACGCTGAACCTTCTGGCCACGGGCGACGCTGAGCGCATCGGCATGGCCGTAGACCGTGACCGTACCGTCGTCGTGACGGACGAGGACGGTGTTTCCAAGTTCCTTCAGGCCGTTGCCGGCATAGATGACGACGCCGTTTTCGGCGGCCTTGATCGGCGTACCTTCCGGAACCGAGATGTCGATACCATCGTTGCGGCTGCCGTTGACGTTGGAGCCATAGCCGGCGATGACCGCGCCACGGACCGGCCAGCGATATTTGCCGATGCCGGTCGCTTCCGGTGCATCAGCCTGCACGTCGGCCTTGGCGGCGGCGTCGCCGACGGACTGGGTCGGCGCTGCGGATGCAATCGCCTGCGGCTTGGCGGCATCGGATGCCGGCGCTGCGGCCATGGCCTTGGGCGCTGCCTTTGCTGCCGGTTCTGCGGCTGCGGTCTTCGCAGCGGCGGTTTTCGCACCCGGCTTTGCGGTCGGCTCAGCAGCGGCCTGCTTCGGCTCCATAGCCGGAACGGCAACCGACTTGACAGCGGACTTCTGCGGCTCGATCGAGGCGGTTTTCACCGGATCGGGCTTGACCGGCGCGGCTTCGGCGATCGCGCCACCATGCGGCAGCTTCAGCGTCTGGCCGATACGAATGCCGCCGCCCTGCTGCATGTGATTTGCTTGCTTGAGCTCATCGACGCTGACGCCAGCGCTCTTGGCGATCCTGGCGAGCGAGTCACCCGGCTTGACGATATAGGTACCGTCGCCCTTCGGCAGCGGACCCTTGCCGTTGCCGGCAGCGAGCTTGCTGGGATCGGCGAGGCCAGCCTGTGACTTGCCGCGCATCTGGCCGTTGGAAGGTAGCACGACGGCGTCCTGCTCCGGAGTCTTGACCGGCGCCGGCATCTTGCCGCCCTTAGAAAGGTCGGTCGCTTCCGAGGCCATTTTGGCCGGGCTCGGGGCGCCTGCGCCGTTCATGGTCGGGATGATGATCTGCTGACCCGGCTGGGCGCTGGCGCTGTTCTTCAGGCCATTGGCGCGCAGGATTTCCTTTTCCGGAACGCCATAGCGGCGCGACAGCAGGTTTATGTTTTCGCCCGGACGCAGCGTGACGCTCGGCGCATTGACCGCTGTCCAGCCGGATGAAGATGCCGCGGCGGGCGCAGCCTTGATCGTGCCGGTCGGCATCGCATCAGGAGCCAGAGCCGGCTCAGCGCGGGAAACTGCTGCCTTGCCACGCGATGCGGGGAACGGCTGCGCCAGCGCTTCGGCTTCCCCCTTGGAGGCGACATGCGTGCGCACCGGCGCTGCGGAGGCAGTCGGGGCTGCAAGCTCGGTACGCTGGATCGCAACGGGAGCGGTCGATACGCGAGCACTCGAATAGGATGGATTGTACCGGGCCGGAGAATTCGGATAAGGCCGCGTAACCGGTGCGTTCTGCTGCGAGTAATCCTGCTGCTGATAGCCGCTGCCCTGAGCGAGATCGACACGCGGCACGGGATCGCCGTCCGGCCCATTCAAGCCGCGACGGTTGATCGAACCGGTCGTCACCTGATCAGGAGAGCCCGCAAAGAGCCCGCTGAAGCGCGTCGTGTCCGAACTACAAGCTGTCGCGGTGCTCGCCAGGAGAATGGCCACCAGGACTTTCCCTGCCGATTTACCGAAGTTTGACGAAAGACTGAAACCCATGACTCGACCCACTTGAGACGCAACCGATTTGTGGGTCAATTAAAGCGCGTTAATCTTACCATGCGGTTAAAGCACTGGTGCCGCATGTGTTTTTTTGAGGAATTGCTAACCATAGAAGATGAATCCCGCATTCGCAGGGATCCTTCGAAGGATTTCAATCTAAATTAGGCCTCAAAGATAAGAGGCGAGCATCGGCACGATCGGCTGATAGGGAACGTCGAACAGTTCCTCGCGCTCAAAGCGGCTGCCGGTCTTGGTGAGACGCACCATACGGCAAACATTGTCTGAAAGTATCAACGGCGCAATCATCGACCCGCCGGAAACCAGTTGCTCCGCAAAGAAGCGTGGCATGGTGGTGAAGGCCGAGGTCACCAGGATACGATCGAAGGTACCCTCACCCGGCATGCCGACGCTGCCGTCAGCCTGGCGGATGATGACGTTGCGCAGGCCGAGCGTATCCATGCGCTGCTGCGCTGCCGTCGTCAGGGTCTTGTAGCGATCGACCGTCAGTACCCGCTCGACGATGCGGCCCATGACGGCGGCAGTGAAGCCGCTGCCGGTGCCGACCTCGAGAACGCGATGGCCGGGCTTGACCTTCAGACTATGCAGAATGCGGACGACGAGATCGATGCCTTCCATGAAGGCACCGCATTCGATCGGAATCGTTCGGCTGGAATAGGCATCATCGGAAAATTGCGGCGGCACAAAAGGAAGGCGCGGCGTCTGTTCGACGGCCGTCATCAGATCGATGTCCAAAATGCCTTCGGCTCGCAGCCGCAGCACAACGGCTGCAAAGCCTTCCTTCTCGAGCAAACGAGCTGTCAATCCGCTACTCCGTACCCGAGCGCCCGCGCCACGCGGTCTTGCGCTGAATAATCCGTCAAATCGAGTTTCAAAGGAGTTACCGAAATACGATTTTGTTTCAAGGCATGGATATCGGTGCCCGGCCGAAAGATGCCGCTGCGTTCGCCGAAGCGCAACCAGTAATAGGGGAAACCACGGCCGTCTGCCCGTTCCTCGACCTGGAGGTTGAAGGCAAGATTGCCCTGCGCAGTGACCTCGGTGCCCGAAACTTCGTCCGGCCGGCAGTTCGGGAAGTTCAGATTGAGAAAGGTACTATCGGGCAAATCAATATCGATGAGCTTGCCGAGAAGCGCCGGCGCATACGCCTCGACCACTTCCCAGGGAACGACGCGTGTCCCATTCTCGTACACATAGGCCTGGCTTAGCGCGAAGGAGCGCACGCCCTGCAACGTGCCTTCGATGGCGCCGGCAATAGTGCCCGAATAGGTGACGTCGTCGGCAACATTGGAGCCGGAATTGACGCCCGAGAGCACCAGGTCCGGCTTGATATCCATAACCTGACGGATGCCCATGATGACGCAATCCGTCGGCGTACCGCGCAAAGCATATTGCTTGTCGGAGACTTTGCGCAAGCGCAACGGTTCGGAAAGGCTCAGCGAATGGGCAAGGCCGCTTTGATCCGTCTCCGGCGCAACGATCCAGACGTCATCGGACATGGTGCGGGCGATGCGCTCCAACACGGCCAGTCCTTCGGCATGAATGCCGTCGTCATTGGTCAGAAGTATCCGCATTGCCCCCACCGCTCAAAACATGACCTCGAAAAGTGCGAAGCGGTTTTCGGACAAGATCATGTCACGTCAAATCAGGCTGCGCGCTCGATTCTCTTCAGACCACCCATATATGGCAGCAGTGCGTCCGGAACAGTGACCGAACCATCCTCGTTGAGATAATTCTCGACGACTGCGATCAGGCAGCGGCCGACGGCGGTGCCGGAACCGTTCAGCGTGTGCACGAATTTCGTGCCCTTGTCGTCCTTACCGCGATAGCGGGCGTTCATACGTCGCGCCTGGAAATCGCCGCAGACCGAGCAGGAGGAAATCTCGCGATAGGTGTCCTGCCCCGGCAGCCAGACTTCCAGGTCGTAGGTCTTGCGGGCGCCGAAACCCATATCGCCGGTCGAGAGCGTCATGACACGGTAATGCAGGCCAAGGCGCTTCAGCACTTCCTCGGCGCAGGCGGTCATGCGCTCGTGTTCGGCAATCGAGCTTTCGGCATCGGTGATGGAGACGAGTTCGCATTTCCAGAACTGGTGCTGACGCAGCATGCCGCGTGTATCGCGGCCGGCCGAACCCGCTTCTGACCGGAAGGACGGGGTCAGCGCGGTGAAGCGCAATGGCAGCTTCTCCTGATCGAGGATTTCGCCGGAGACGAGATTGGTCAGCGTCACTTCGGCGGTCGGAATCAACCAGCGGCCATCCGTGGTCTTGAACAGGTCTTCGGCGAATTTCGGCAATTGGCCGGTGCCGAACATGGCCTCGTCGCGCACCATCAGTGGAGAGCTGACTTCGGTGTAGCCGTGTTCACCCGTATGAAGATCCAGCATGAATTGGCCGAGCGCCCGTTCCAGGCGCGCAAGCTGCGAGGTCAGCACAGTGAAACGTGAGCCGGAGAGCTTGGCAGCGCGCTCGAAATCCATGTAGCCGAGCTCTTCGCCGATCTCGAAGTGTTCCTTCGGCTTGTGATTCCAGGTCGGCTTGGCGCCCCAGGCATGCTTGACGACATTGTCATGTTCGTCCTTGCCGACCGGCACGTCATCGAGCGGAATATTGGGAATGCGCGACAGGGCGTCGTTGAGTTCGGCCGTCAGAACGCGCTCTTCTTCTTCCGCTGCCGGCAGCAACGTCTTGATCTCGGCGACTTCGGCCTTCAGCTTTTCGGCAAGCTCGGTGTTCTTCTGCGCCATGGCCGCGCCGATTTCCTTCGAAGCGGCGTTGCGGCGAGACTGCATATCCTGGACGGATTGAATGACGGAGCGGCGCTTCTCGTCGAGCGCAATGAGGCTTTGCGACAAAGGCTCGGCCCCGCGCTTGGCAAGCGCTGCATCCAAAGCCTCGGCATTCTCACGAATCCATTTGATATCAAGCATCGTCGTTCCAGGTCGTTGCACATGAGCATAGCTCCGACCGAGATTTCGGTCGGAGATCGAACCGGCAAAACCCTATGAAAAGACGATGCAGACCTGCCGCTCAGACACTATCCGTCTTGGCGACATCGGACCTTTCGCCACTCTCCTCGAGAGCTTGCCGGGCACGCTGGCGTTCCACGAGTCGCGCCGCGTAGATGGAAATCTCGTAGAGAAGGATTGTCGGCAGTGCAAGGCCGATCTGGGACATCGGATCCGGCGGCGTCAGCACCGCGGCAACGATGAAGGCGAAGACGATCGCGAACTTGCGCTTTTGCGCCAGCCACTGCGAGGTCAGCAGGCCAACGCGCGCCAGCAGCGTGGTGATGACCGGAAGCTGGAAGACGAGACCGAAGGAGAAAACCAGCGTCATAATGAGGCTGAGGTATTCCGAGACCTTCGGCAACAGCGCAATGCCCACCTGACCCTCGGCCGGCGCCTGCTGCATCTTCAGGAAGAACCACATCACCATCGGGGTGAAGAAGAAGTAGACGAGCGCTGCGCCCATCAGAAACAGAATCGGCGATGCGATCAGGAACGGCAGGAAGGCAGAACGCTCATTCTTGTAGAGCCCGGGCGCAACGAACTTATAGATCTGTGCGGCGATGATCGGGAAAGAGATCACTAGCGCACCGAACATGGCGACCTTCACCTGCGTGAAGAAAAACTCCTGCGGCGCGGTATAGATCAGCTCGGCCTTGGTGACATCGAGATGCGCCCAGACGACAGCCCATTTATAGGGGTAGACCAGATAGTTGAAGAGATGCTTGGCAAAGGCAAAACATCCGATGAAGGCAATGAAAAACGCCACCAGCGACCAGATCAGCCGCGTGCGCAATTCCATGAGGTGTTCGATAAGCGGCTGCGGCTTATCGTCGATATCACCCGTCATGCCTGGTCCTTCTTCTTAGGCGTTGTTTTGCTCGCCGTCGGGCGCTTCCTGGGAGCTACAGCGGCGGCAGCAGGAGCATCGACAGTGGCCGCCGCGACCACCTTGCGGGGCGCACGCTTCGGCTTTTCCGCGACAACCGAGGTGTCCACCACCGCAGCGGCGACCTCGTCGGTCTTGCCCGGCGCTTTTGCCCGAGGCTTGCGAACGGTTTTCGGCTTGGCAGGTGCTTGTTCAGCAACGACGACCGGTTGCGGCGGCGTCACCGAAGCTGGCGAAGCAACCGGCGCTGCCTCACTGGCTGCGGGAATGATCGGAGGCATTTCCGGCAGCCCCATTGATGGCTCGGAAACGGGCTCCCCCGGCGTCGATGTTGCCGCAGCAGGCGTCGAACGCTGCAGGTCGGCCTTGATCTCGTTGCCCATCTGCCGCAGCGGGTTCATTGCTTCCCGCAATGAATTGACCGGATTGAGCTTTTGAGCATCGGAGATCGTCTGGCGCACATCGTCCAGCTCCGCCTCGCGCATGGCCTCATCGAATTGTGCACGGAACTCGCCCGCCACTTTTCGCGCCCGCGACGTCATCTTGCCGATTGTCCGCAGCGTTGTCGGCAGTTCCTTAGGGCCAATGACCACAAGCGCCACGACAGCGATAACCAGCAGCTCAGACCAGCCTACGTCGAACATGAAAAGGCTCCTGGGCCGACAGCGAGCATTTCAGCTCCCTGCGTGCCCGACATGATTATTTCGATTCGTCGGCCTTGTGTTCAACCGTGCGGGACGTCGTCTGAGTTGGCGTCTCATCCTCGTCGCTCATGCCTTTTTTGAAGCTCTTGATGCCCTTGGCTACGTCACCCATCAGCTCCGGGATCTTTCCACGGCCGAACAACAACAGCGCGATGGCCAGGACAATCAGCCAGTGCCATATGCTTAGAGAACCCATTGCGATAACTCCCAATTTCAACGTCTTCCCGATGTAAGACGTTTACAGATGTTTTTCAAACACCAAAATGTACTGCATCGGCGCATATGGGGATAGCGAACGCCAAAGCCACGGCCGAGCATCCCCAACTGAAGAGAACGACTTTCATATTAGTCTCTTCTAATGGCAAAACCGAGACTTGACATTACTGCCTGGAAAAAAGCTTTACCGCAGCCGATCGGCCCGTGGATGTGCTGGCAATGCCCGCTTCAGTCGTCCGAAGCGCCGCCTGGCGCCAGGAGACCGAGTTCCTCCAGATCCAGTTGCGTGATCGGATCTTCGTCCTCGGTCAATTCGTCGCTCATCAATGGCGACGGAATATTGAAATTGGCGGGAATACGGCCCGAAAGCAGCCCTGCCCCCTTCAATTCCTCGAGACCCGGCAGGTCGCGCAGCTCTTCCAGACCGAAATGATCGAGAAAATCTCGTGTCGTACCCAGCGTCACCGGCCGGCCCGGCGTGCGCCGCCGGCCGCGAAAGCGCACCCAGCCGGATTCCATCAGCACGTCCAGCGTCCCCTTTGACGTCTGGACGCCTCTGATATCTTCGATCTCGGCGCGCGTCACCGGCTGGTGATAGGCAATGATGGCCAGGACTTCGAGCGCGGCACGCGAGAGCTTCCGCACCTCATTGTCATCGCGGCGGATGACGAAGGAAAGATCGGCGGCGGTGCGAAACGCCCAGGCGCCGTCGATCTGTATCAGATTGACGCCACGGCTCGCGTAATCAGCCTTCAGACGCTGCATGATGGAGTGGACATCGACGCCGCGCGGGACGCGATCAGCGATGAAGCCTTCGGACACCGGCTGGGCGGACGCGAAGACAAGGGCCTCTGCGATGCGTTCGGCCTCACGGAAAAGGCCGGTGTCATCGTCCCGCACTGCCGGTGCAGCCGGTTCATCGTCCATGCGGTGATCGTCGTCCGGGCCGCTCACATTCGCTCCTGTTTTATTCCGCCGCCTCGAGTTCAGCATGGTTCGGTCCGCGCCGCATATAAAGCGGCTGAAACGCGCCGTCCTGGCGAATTTCCAGCTTACCCTCGCGCACGAGCTCCAGAGAGGCCGCAAAGGCGCTCGCGATGGCGGTAACCCGCTCGCTCGCGCTGGTCATATAGCGCAGCAGATAGTGTTCCAAGGCCGTCCAATCGGTGATCTCACCGATCATGCGGCTGAGAATCGTGCGGGCATCGACCAGCGACCAGACGCGGCGGCGCTCGATCGTCACCTGCGTGATCGCCTGACGCTGGCGCAGGCCAGCATAGGCGGTCAGCAGATCGTAGAGGCTGGCGTCATAGGCCGATTGGCGACGGTCGGGGATATGTTCGGGCGCTCCGCGGGCGAAGACGTCGCGGCCGAGACGATTGCGGTTGACGAGGCCAGTCGCCGCATCCCGCATGGCTTCGAGACGCTTCAGCCGGAAAGCGAGCGTCGCGGCCATTTCTTCGCCGGTCGGACCGTCTTCCTTGCTCTGCTGCGGAATGAGCAGCTTCGACTTGAGATAGGCGAGCCAGGCAGCCATGACGAGATAATCGGCCGCAAGCTCAATCCGGATCCGGCGGGCACGTTCAATGAACAACAGATATTGCTCGGCAAGCGCCAGCACGGAGATGCGCGACAGATCGACCTTTTGATTGCGGGCAAGATGCAGCAGAAGGTCGAGCGGGCCTTCGAAGCCGGCAATATCGACCACCAGCGCCGGCTCATGCATGCCGCGCTCGGTGCCATTGTCCTGCCACAGCTTGTCCATCGGCGCTTGCGCATGCAGGCTCTTTTCCGTGCCGTCCACCTTGTTCACCCGTCAGATCCCTGGAGTTCGGTCCTATGCCACTGCAAACATCGCGTCGAATTCGGCGCGGATCGAAGCCTCGTCGGCGCCGTCATTGCGGCCAAAAGCCGCCTCGACCGCTTTCGCGCGCGAAAGCGAGGTGCCGGTCAATGCCGGAACATTGCGCACCACCTGCCGCATCTCATCCATGACGCCGTTGCAATGCAGCACGATATCGCATCCGCCCGCAACAATATTCGCCGCACGCTCGCCGATTGTGCCGGCAAGAGCGTTCATCGAGGTATCGTCGGAGAGCAGCAGCCCCTGGAAGCCGATATGGCCGCGGATGATCTCGTCGATGACCTTGCGCGACGTGGTCGCCGGATTAGTGGGGTCGATATCGGTAAAGACGACATGGCAGGTCATTGCCATCAGTTCGTCCTTAAGCGCCACAAAAGGCGGAAAATCATGCGCCTCCAGCTCCGCGCGCGAGACCGTGACGACCGGCAATTCATGATGCGAATCGGCAAAACCACGGCCATGGCCCGGCATGTGCTTCATCACCGGCAGCACGCCGCCGGCCTTGAGCCCTTCGGCGGCAGCGCGTCCCATCTCCGTCACCGTCACGGGATCGCCGCCATAGGCGCGATTGCCGATGACGTTGCTCGATCCTTCGACCGGGACATCAAGCACCGGCAGGCAATCAACGTTGATGCCGAACTTCAGGAGATCGAAAGCATGCAGCCGCGACATCAGCCAGGCGGCGCGCAGGCCCTGTTCGCGGTTCTGGCTATAGATATCGCCCAGCGCCTGACCGGACGGATAGTGCGGTAGGATCGGCGGGCGGATGCGCTGCACCCTGCCCCCTTCCTGGTCGATCAACACCGGCGCATCGCGGCCGACGCTGTCGCGCAACGAAGCGACGAGATCGGCGATCTGCGCAGGCTCGGAAATGTTGCGTCCAAAGAGAATAAAGCCCCATGGCTGTTCCGACTGATAGAAGGAACGCTCTTCGGGCGTGATGGAATGGCCGCTACAGCCGAGGATCATGGATTTTGATTCGGTCATGTTCGAATCATAAAGGCCGCCCCGCGAAATGCGAATAACCTCAAACCGAGATACACAAAAGAAAACGGCGAGCCTTAGCCCGCCGTTTTCCACAATCGTTCGGCCTTGATCTCTTACTTCGAGATCAGGCAGGTGCCGCCTGCGGCGCGGTAACGCTGGCAGATGTCGGCAGCTTCATCCTTGGAGCCGGCGACGACGCGGACGCGATAGTAGGTGCCTTTCCCGGCGATATCGGCTTTACGAATTTCGAGCGGGTGGCCACCGATAACGCTGGCGAACTTGGTCTTCAGGTTGGCCTGCGACTTCTGCGCTTCCGCCTCGGAAGGCAGCGAAGCGATCTGCACGCCGTAAGCACCACCGGCACTTGCCGATGCAGCCGGAGCCGGCTGGGCCGCAGCCGGGGTCGCCGATGCGACCTGCTGAGGCTTCGGTTGAGCCGGAGCCGGGCGAGCGGCGGCATTATTCGTGGCAACGGCAGGGGCAGCCGCGGGAGCCTTGGCGGGCTGCTGTGCCGGACGCGATGTGGGAACCGGAGTGGTCTTCACAACACGGATCGGCGTGCTTTCGGCACTGGCCGCATCGCCATCGTCCGACTGAGCAGCGGCCGGTTGCGAGGCCTGCGTGTCTGCCGTCGACGGGCGAAGATCGGCGGAAGCGACCTGACTACCGACCGGCGGTTTTACGGCGGGCGTCTTCGGTGTCGAAGCCGGAGACGCTGCCGTCGTCGTATTGTCGACAGCCGGCTCCTCACGAGCAACCAGCGAGCCATCCGGCTTGACGATCATCGTGCGCACCTTGCGCGGCGACACCGAGGGGACCTGGGCGTCGTCGTTGGCGGCAGTGTTGGCATTGTTGCCGTTCTGGTTCGGCAGCAGCCTCGGATCCTCGGTTTCGCCGACCGGCGTCGGAGTGACCTGATCTTCGCTGCCATCGTCAGGCGACACGGATTCGGGGATCAAGGTCTTCTGGACGACATCTACCGGCTGTTCGTTGGAGGAAACCAGTTCCTTCTGCTTCGGCGCAGCAGTGCTGTCGCCGGCTACGCGGTCGTAAACAGCCTTGTCCTGATTGGGAACAACCGTGCCGCCTGGATTTTCCGGAGCGACCTTGACCGGATCGGCATCGGCCGTGATGACGCGCGGCTCGCCGGAGAAGCTCGAAATCGGCGAACCGTGACGAACCCAGCCGTAGACGCCGTAGGCGCCGAGACCCAGAACAGCGATGACCGCAGCGGCGGTCGCCATGCCACGGAACGAACGCGCCGGACGACGGCCGGCTACAGCCGCCGGGTTCAGCGTCATGCGGGCGACGTTGTCGACCGGATTGGAGGCTTCACGGTAGCTGCGGCGGAAGTCCTCTTCCAACGCCCGTTCGAACTCGTCGAACTCTTCGGCAGGCTGTTTGGCCGTCGGAGCGGGTTTTGCAGCCGCATTCTTGGACCAGGATGGAGTCGTCGTGCTGCCCAGGGCCGCGGCTACAGCCGGCTTGATCGGCTCGGGAGCAACTTCCTTGGCGGGCGAGCCAAATAGGCTTGCCATCTCCGAATCGATGTCGAAATCATATTCCGGCGGCACCACGATCGGCTCTTCCGGCTCGACCGGCGGCAGGTTCGGAACATGGGAGCCTTCGAAATTCTCGACGCGCTCTTCGGTATCGGAGATTTCGGACGGATCGAACGGCAGGGCCTGATCGGCATCGAGAACAGGCACGGCCTTGCGCGTCACCGGCGCTGCGGCAACGGCAGCCGGCGGAGCCGTATGCTGCGGAGCCGGCTCTGGGCGCGGGGATTGCATGAGGCTGGGCGCAGCCGCTGCGGCAGTCATTGCGGCGGCCGTGGCGACGGGAGCCGCTAGAGGCGCAGCCATCGGCGTCGCCCGAGAGACAACTGGAGCAGGCTGCGGCGCGGCCATGGGAGCAGGCGCCGGCTGCGGGATCGGAGCAGACTTGCTCGTTTCGGCGAAATCGAGCTCGGCGAGCTCCATCTCGATATCCGCGAGGTCGAACTCGAAGTCCTGGCCGGCGAAGGGATCGTCGGCTTCCAGAGCGATCGGTTTCGGCTCTTCGCGCTGCGGAGCCGAAACAACGGGAGCAGTCACTACTGCAGCGGGGACGTGCACAGGTGCTGCCGGCGCCTTGGGCTGCAGGTCGAAAATATCGAAGCTCGGTTCAACCTTCGCTTCCGGTGCGACGCCTCTGGCAGGAACCGGATAGCGGTCGACATCGGCCAGCAGATCGTCGATTTCAGCAGAAAGAGCCGCAGCATCCATCGGGACCGGCGCGACGGGCTCCGGCGCCTTGGCGAACGGTACGTCCGGTTGAGCCGCGACTGGCTGGGACTGAGGGGCGTCCAGCATCATCGGCAGATCGAAATCGAGCGCCGTTTCGATGGGTGATTGCGCCTGGACAAGAGGCGGCGCGACCGGAGCTTGCGCCACAGGCTTTGCTTGCGCCGGAGCCGCGACGGTGAAATTGGCAATCGGCAGCCGCACGGTGGCGGCAGCGGACTGCGGCGTCGGCGCAGGCTTTGGAGCCGGAGCTACCGCCTGCGGGGCCGGAACAGGCTGCGGAGCCGGTGCGGGCTGCAAGGCCGGCGCGATCGACATTTCGAGTTCGTCGATCAGATCGCGTGCACCGACCACTGGCTTGGCTGGAGCCACGGCCTGTGGCAACTCGACAAACTGGGGTTCCGTGCGCGCCGGCTCTACCGGATGCGAGAGCTGAGCTTCGCCGGCAAAAGGCTGATCTTCCGGCGAAACCGGAATGTCATCAGCAGGACTCAAACGAGGCGCATCATAGCGTTCGAATTCTCGCAAGAGTTCATCTTCGAGATCGAAGGCCGGCTCTTGTCGCTGAGTTGCGGGCGCCGCCTGCGCGGCAGGCCGCGGCTCGAAACCGACGATGCGGGCGAGTTCGGCAAGCGGATCATCATCCGCAAAGAACTCGTCGTTTCCGCTTGCGCGATACGCCAACTGTTTTTCTGCCATCACCCAATCCACTCGCAAACGCTACAGATAAATGCCAGCGCAATGTGGGTAAATGGTGACGTTTATCGCATTTCATCCGGTGCTGCGGTCCCGGTTATACCAAGACCTGACTTCAAAACCGACGCGACAGCGTGCACCAGCCCAAGTCTGGCAATGCTTAATTCTCGGTTCTTATCGTTAACAAATCGTAATTCAGGTAAATCTTTACCTTTATTCCAATGTCCGTGGAAGGAACTTGCCAGATCGTAAAGATAAAAAGCGATGCGGTGAGGCTCCTGCGACTGAGCTGCAGCCTCGACGATTCGCGGGAATTCCGCAATCTTCGCAATCAACTGTAATTCGGCCGGATCGGAGATCGTGCCGCTGACCGCTTTTGCCAGATCGAGCGAGGCAATATCGAGATCCGGGAAGGCTTCCTTAGCCTGCCGGAAGACCGACATGCAGCGCGCATGGGCATATTGCACGTAGAAGACCGGATTGTCCCTGGACTGTTCCGTCACCTTGGCGAAGTCGAAGTCCAAGGGCTCTGAATTTTTCCGGTACAGCATCATGAACCGCACGGAATCACGGCCGACCTCTTCGACGACATCACGCAGCGTGACGAAATCGCCGGAGCGCTTCGACATCTTCACTGGCTCGCCGTTGCGGAACAGCTTGACGAGCTGGCACAGCAGCACCGTCAGCTTCGCCTGACCATCCGAGACCCCGCGCGCCACGGCTTCCAGCCGCTTGACGTAGCCGCCATGGTCGGCGCCGAGAATATAGATCATCTCGTTGAAGCCGCGGTCGAACTTATTCTTGAAGTAAGCGACATCGGCGGCGAAATAGGTATAGGAACCATCCGACTTGATCAGCGGCCGGTCGATATCGTCACCCACTTCCGTCGAACGGAACAGGGTCTGCTCGCGGTCTTCCCAATCTTCCGGCAACTGTCCCTTCGGCGGCGGCAGCGCACCCTTGTAGACATATCCCTTAAAGGTCAGGTCGTTGATCGCAGTGCGGATCAGGGCCGCGCCATTGGCGTGCAACGTCCTCTCGGAGAAGAAGACGTCATGATGGACGTTCAACGCTTCCAGGTCAGAACGGATCATCGCCATCATCGCATCGATGGCACGCTCCTTGATGATCGGCAGCCACTGGTCTTCCGGCATGCCCCGAAGCTTGGTGCCGAATTCCTTCGCCAGCGCTTCACCGACCGGAACAAGATAGTCGCCGGGATAAAGGCCCGCCGGGATGTCGCCGACCTGCTCGCCGAGTGCCTCGCGGTAACGGAGGAAGACCGAGCGCGCCAGCACGTCGATCTGCGAACCGGCGTCGTTGATGTAATATTCCTTGGTGACATCATAGCCGGCAAAACCGAGCAGATTCGCCAGCGCATCGCCGACGACGGCGCCGCGGCAATGGCCGACATGCATCGGCCCCGTCGGATTGGCGGAGACATATTCGACATTGACCTTCTGGCCGGCACCAAGGGTCGAGCGCCCGAAATTCTGGCCTTCGGAGATCATCGTCGCCAGCAGGCGCTGCCAATAACCGACCGAAAGGCGAATATTGATGAAGCCTGGGCCGGCTACCGAAACCTCGGCAACATCGGCATCTTCTTTCAGCTTGGTGATGATGATCTCAGCGAGCGCGCGCGGATTCGTGCCGAGCGGCTTCGACAGCACCATGGCCGCATTGGTGGCGACATCGCCATGGCTAGCGTCTCGCGGCGGCTCCACGCCGACACGTCCGAAGTCGAGTTCGGATCGCTTTTCTTTCACAATATCAATTTGTTCCAGAGCGTTCTTAATTCTGACTTCGAAATCGGTGAAAAGGTTCATCATATTGTCCACGCATAGCTTGGGCGGGCCCTGTCGGCCCGACGCCGCCGCTGCCTACCGCAAATCGGGAGTCTGGTCAAACAAACGCCTGTGGGCACTGATGGCATAGGTATCGGTCATGCCGGCCAGGTAGTCGCCGACATGACGGGCCTTGGCGGCAACGGCGAGGCCGGCAATATGGTCTACCCAATAGTGGCTCTGCATCTCCTGCGGATTGCCCATATAGGCTTGGAACAGATCAGTGACGATCTGCGCGGCACCGGCGCGGATGCGCATGATATCCGGATGGCGGTAGATGCGCTTGAAGAGCATCTGCTTGATCTGCTTGTCCGTCTCGGCCATTTCCGCAGAGAAGGTGGCGATGATGCGGCCGGCGGCGCGGATATCGGCAACGCTGCCCGGTCTGATCTCGCTGAGCGCTTGTTGCGAAACGGAGATCACGTCCTCCACCATGCGGGTGATTTGCCGGCGCATGATCTCATGGGTGAAGCGGCTCGGCTCCAGATGCGGATAGAGCGCCCTCACCTCGGCCATCAGCGCCGAAAGAAATGGAATTTCCTCCAGCATATCGAAGTTCAGATAGCCGGAGCGCAGGCCGTCATCGATGTCATGCGTATTGTAAGCGATGTCGTCGGCGATCGCCGCGACCTGGGCCTCGAGGCTGGCAAAAGTCGCGATTTCCAGATCGTGGATTTCGCAATAATCGAGAATCGGTTGCGGCACCGGGCCGCGCGTTCCCTGGCCATCTGATGTCAGCAGCGGACCGTTGTGCTTGACCAGTCCTTCCAATGTCTCCCAGGTGAGGTTCAAGCCATCGAATTCGGCGTAACGCCGCTCGAGCTTAGTCACGATCCGCAGCGATTGCGCATTGTGGTCGAAGCCGCCATAGGGCAGCAGCACCTCGTGCAGCGCGTCTTCGCCGGTATGGCCGAAGGGGGTGTGGCCAAAATCGTGGACGAGCGCCACGCCTTCGGCGAGATCCTCATCGAGCTTCAGTGCGCGCGCCAAGGCGCGGGCAATCTGCGCCACCTCGATAGTATGCGTCAGACGCGTACGGTAGTGATCGCCATCCTGCGCGATGAAGACCTGCGTCTTGTGCTTCAGCCGCCGGAAAGCGGTCGTATGGACGATGCGGTCGCGGTCGCGTTGGAAATCGGAACGCGTCGGGCTCGACCCCTCTTCGTAAAGCCGTCCACGCGATTCCCTGGGATCGGTCGCATAGATAGCCCGCTCACCATAACCGAAACCCAATGCATGCCTGTCGATCGTCATTATCCATCCATTCCGGCTTCAGAACGCCGCATTCGATTGAACGCGCAAAGGCCGCTCCATTCCCTCTAATCCAAAGCATCGTCTCCGCATTTTGATGATGCCATTCCAATACGGGATGCTCTGGCCCATTGACGCCGCTTTACGGCCTTCATACCTATACCGGAGAGAAACAGCAAAATGGCGCATGGCTCAACCCTATAACCATAGCTGTCACCGAGCGCACTTTCATGATAAAGGCTATGGATATCAGCCGTTTGAAAGTCGGACGGCCCATTGGTTCTCTCCGGATCTTGACCCCGGCAGGAGGAAGGCATGACTGAGACAAGTGTAACTCTATCGGACGCAGCGGCAAAGCGAATCGCCGCGATCGTCAGCGCCGAGGCCGGCAAGCGAGCGCTCCGCGTCGCCGTCGAAGGTGGCGGCTGCTCCGGATTCTCCTATAAATTCGATCTTGTCGACGGACCACAAGACGATGATATCGTTGTCAAAAAAGACAACGCTACGGTCCTGATCGACCAATTGTCGCTGGTTTACATGGCGGGCTCCGAGATCGACTTCGTCGACAATCTGCTTGGCCAGTCCTTTCAGATCAAGAATCCGAATGCGGTCGCAAGCTGCGGCTGCGGCACGAGTTTTTCGATCTAAGGCTCCTGTTTTTCCAACGATGAATCACCGGCCGGAAGCTGTTGCTTACGGCCGGTTTTCGTTTGAACGGGTGGCCAAGGCCGTCTGCTGCGGATAAAAGAAAAATCAAAGCAGAGGAGCCTTCCCTTCATGAAGATCGCCACCTGGAACATCAACGGCGTCAAGGCGCGTATCGAGAACCTATGCCAGTGGCTGAAGGACTCCGATCCGGACATCGTTTGCCTGCAGGAGATCAAGACAGTCGACGAAGGATTTCCGCGCTTCGAGATCGAGGCGCTCGGCTATCACGTCGAAACGCATGGCCAGAAGGGCTTCAACGGCGTCGCGATCCTGTCCAAGATGAAGCCCGACGAAGTGACCCGTGGCTTGCCCGGCGACGAGGCCGACGAACAGTCCCGCTTCATCGAAGCGGTGTTTTCCGTGCCGGAACATGGCGCGTTTCGCGTCTGCTGCCTGTATCTGCCGAACGGCAATCCCATCGATACGGAAAAATATCCCTATAAGCTCGCCTGGATGGAGCGCCTGCGGAAATTCGCAGTCAGCCGCCTGGCACTGGAGGAGCCAACAATCCTCGCCGGCGACTATAACGTCATTCCGGAACCGCATGATTGTTTCGATCCCAAGGTCTGGGAAAACGATGCGCTGTTCCTGCCGCAAACCCGGCAGGCTTTTCGACAGCTCGAACATCTCGGCTTCACCGATGCGGTGCGCGCCACAACGGATGAGATCAAGCTCTATTCCTTTTGGGATTACCAGGCCGGCGCCTGGCCGAAGAACAACGGCATTCGCATCGATCACCTGATGCTATCGCCGGAAGCGGCCGATCGCCTGACCTCGGCTGCAATCGAAAAGCATGTGCGCGCCTGGGAAAAGCCGTCGGACCACGTTCCCGTCATCGCGCACTTCGATTTCTAGAGCAATTCCAGGAAAAGTGCGAAGCGGTTTTCCGCCTGGAATGCGTAAAAACAAAGAGATAGAGCGGGAAAGCGATTCCGTTAAACGCTGAACCGCTCTAGGCCTGAAATCGGAGATTATTCGGCGCCGGCGACATCCAGTTGATGCGCCATGGACACGGCGACGCGACGGTCATCCTCGTTGGCGATCGAGAAGGCCTGCTCCTGCAGGTCCTGCATCCACGTACAATCCTTCGGCTTGCACTTGTCGAGCGCCGCCGTCATGAAGGCGAGGCCACGCACGGACTGGCCCTCCTGGAAGAGAATATTGCCGAAGACGGCCATTGCGCCGGGATGGCCGCTCTTACGGGCCTGGTTCAGCCACTTCTTGGCCTGCTGCACATTGGCTGCGCCGCCCTCACCCGCCAGCATCATCTGCGCAAGCTGGAACTGCGCCTCCGGAACGCCAAAGGTCGATGCGACCTGGAAATAGAGCTGGCGTGCCTGATTGAGATCGATCTTGACCGGGCTGTTGGCAATGCCGGTCTTGTAATAGTTGGCGAGTGCGAGCAGCGCGTTGATGAAGAAGCCGGTATCTTCGGAGCCGGGCTCCACACCCTGCTGGGCGATCTCGCTATAGATCTTGAAGGCCTCGAAATTGTCCTGGGTCACGCCATCCCCGTCGGCATACATATTGGCGAGCGCCCAACGCGAGCCAGTGTGGCCCTTCTCGGCGGCGTAACGATAGGCTTCGACCGCCTCTTCCTTCTGGCCGTTCTTGTAGGCCCGGAAGCCGAACTTGAAGAGATCGAAAGGCCCCGATTCCTTGGTGACACCCGCATTGATGTCGAATGCCAGGGCCTGGCCTGCGAGCGCCACCGAAGTGGCAAGCGACAGGCTGAGCATCATCATTCTCGCTGATATGAACTCGGACTTAAACATAACAGTCGATTTCTTTCGCTCCATTCGCATCCGCAACGGTGATCCCACCTGCACCGTAAGGCCTGCGAATGTATTCCCTACCGGCACGTAAACCAGCGAGATCCCCATTTAAGGAAGTCTGCAGGGTACCAGCCCAACACCGTTCGCCACATTTCCGAGCGTAGTCTGAAATTATGTCCAAACGAGCATCCACGCTGGCACGATCACATTTCGCTCTTGAAGCAGCCCGCCGCTTTACTGTCGAAAAAGAGAGACTTGCGATCGAACGAGTTCTTGATTCCTTCGGGAAATAATGCGTTTCCGGCGGCATCGTGAACGCCGTCGTTCCGATCCCGGATTGCTCTTTTTCCTGAGGTGTAAACTGACCCATCAACCGTTTACGCACTTTCCACTAAGGCTTGCCCCTTTGCCCGCATAATCGGTGCTCCCCATTTGTGGCGGGAAATGGACAAATTGGGCGCCGGATACACGCCCGTAATCTGTTGAAATAAAGTGTTGCCGATTCGTCACAAAGAGTTTGCCGATCTTGAGGTTTCGTTAACCACGAAACGGTAGGCGGGACGATTTTGCGGGTCGTCTTTGAGAATGGCTGAGCGCTGAAGCTGGTATTAAAACGCCGCGAGACCGAAAAGGGCTCGCGGCGCGGGAATCGCTGGAAGCGGCGAGGATCAACCCTCGGAACTTGCTTCAGCTCAATGGTTTAGGCTCAGAATCTGACCTTCATCGACGTCGACAGCGCAGCGACCAAATCGTTGCCGAAGCTATAGGTCGCATCATCGCCATAGGTGATGCCGTTGGAGGTGATTTCGCCGGATTTGCCGCTGGTCAGCAGGCCCAGCGCGCCGGCGAAGGTGAACTCGACATGCTCGGTGGGTTTGTAGGAAACGCCGGCGCCGAGCGTCCAGGTGTCCGAGCTCAGGCCGTAACCCTGGCTGGTGCCACGATCCCAGCTCAAGCTGAGCGCGCCGCTCCATTGGTCATTGAACTTGTGGCCGATACCGCCGGTGATCGTCCAGCCGTCCTGATAGAGCAGATCGAGTGAGGTGAGCTCAGTCGCACCACCCGTATGGCAGGATATGCCCCGCGTCGAGGTCGGGCAAAGCGCGATGCTCTGCAGAACGCTCCAGTTGGTCCATTTGACCGAACCGAATGCCAGCCAGTCCGGCGCGATGCCGGTCTGCACCTTCCATTCCAGCGAGTCCGGCGCATCGGCTGAACCGAAGACAGAGGTGGATTTGCCGAAGAACGCACGGACGGGCGGCAGTTCCGTCAGATCGACGGTGCCCTTGAGGTTATCGTATTTGACCCGGCTGTTATAAACGAGGCTGGTACGGAGGGCGTATTCCGGGATCTCATAAGCGAGACCGGCGCGCCAGCCCCAGCCATGGCCATCGACATCCAGCGAGCCGACACCATCATAGACAGCGGAAAACGGAGCAGGAACGACGGAAACCAGACGGGACTTGAAGCCGCTGACTTCCTGATAGAAGCCGCCGCCGATCAGGCGCAATTGACCCGGACCGGCATCGAACTTGTAGGAGCACGTCGCCGCGTAATTGTGCGTACGCACCTTGGTTTCGATTTCATTGTTGGCGCCGGCCCAGTTCAAGCCCGGATTTGTATGGGCGCCGAACGGCTCGGAATAATCGGCCATGCAATCGATGTCGTCGGTGATGCCGATCTTGAAGCCGATATAGGGCACGGCGTAATTTTCGGTGGCATCGGCCGAATTCGGGCGGCCATTGAGGTTGCCGTCCGCCGCATTGATGTCCTTTGCATTCTTCAGCTTGCGATCGGGCATTACATAGGTCACGCCGGACTCGAAAACGTAACGCCCCTTATCGAAGAGCAAGTCGATATCGTAGCCAGCACGATCGAGCCCGCCCGCAAAAGCGGCGCTGGCGAATGACGAGCTGATAATGAATGCAAATGCGCCCCTCAGCGCAATACGAAATGCCATTGTGTCTCCCCCACTTGCGTATTCGTTGATCCGATTGTTGCGACGATCACCCGAATTGGCAATGCGGCGCCGGCTATCCACAATGTTGCGACATATTGACTGACTTACGTAAGAAAGTGATCTGCACGCCCAATCACAGCCAAGTTTAGGCATTTTTGCTTCTCTAATGTTTATTAGGGGCCCCAAGTAGATTATTATTCCTCATAGCAACAGTTCTGTTACAATCTGACAACAGTCTTGCTTTTCAAGAAACCCTACCAATTTAGGGGTAACCATTCTTACCTGTGCGAAGCTGGAGCGCCCCAAAAAGCGACGCAATTTTTTTGACGCTTGCCGCCGAATCAGCAGCGCAACAAAAAAGGGCACGCTGCCCTTGGCAGCGTACCCTTAAATCAAGATTGTTACAGGTTCTTCAGCCGGCTTCGCTGACCCTTTCAAGCGCCACTTTGAGGCTCGAAAGCTGGCCTTCGAGTTCGCTCAGGCGCTCGCGTTCGGCGGAGACGATATCCGGATTGGCATTGGCGACGAACTTCTCGTTCGAGAGCTTGCCGACGATGCGGGCAATCTCCTGTTCGTTCTTGGCGATCCCCTTTTCGAGACGTGCCTTTTCGGCAGCGAGGTCGATGAGACTGCCGAGCGGCAGGCAGGCGGTGGCTTCGCCGACGACGATCTGGGCTGCGCCCTTCGGTGCTGTGTCGGAAAGCGAAATCGCCTCGACACGCGCCAGCCGCTTGATCGCCGCGTCGTGGCGGAACAGCCGCTCCCGCGTCAGGCTATTGGCGCCAACGAGCACCAGCGGCGCGGTGGCGGCGGGCGGCACGTTCATTTCCGAGCGTACGGAGCGCAAACCTGAAACGAGATCGATCAGCCAGTTGATCTCATCGGCGGCGACATCGTCGGCATAGGACGGTGCCGGCCAATCGGCATGGCAGATCAGGCCATCGCGTTCCCTGCCTTCGCCTGCCGTATGCGCCCACAGCTCTTCCGTCATGAAGGGCATGAAGGGATGCAGCAGCTTGTAGGTTTCTTCGAGAACGTAGGCGGCGCAGGATTGTGCTTCCGACTTGGCGTTCTCATCGTCACCATTGAACACAGGTTTCAGCAGTTCAAGATACCAGTCGCAGAACTGATTCCAGATGAAGCGATAAAGCGAACCGGCGGCATCGTTGAAGCGATAGGCTTCCAACGCTTCGGTAACGTCCCGCTCGGTGCGGGCCAGTTCCGTCAGGATCCAGCGATTGATGGTGAGCTCGGCGGCTTCCGGCACGAAATGCGGATCGCTCTTGGCACCGTTCATCTCGGCGAAGCGCGTGGCGTTCCACAGCTTGGTGCCGAAATTGCGGTAACCGGCGATACGGGCCGGATCGAGCTTCACGTCGCGGCCCTGCGCCGCCATGATCGCCAGCGTAAAGCGCAGCGAATCGGCGCCATACTGGTCGATGAGTTCGAGCGGATCGATGACGTTGCCCTTGGATTTCGACATCTTCTGCCCGTTCTTGTCGCGCACCAGGGCGTGAACATAGACCGTGCTGAACGGCTCGACGGGGTCGCCGTTTTCGTCTTCCATGAAATGCAGGCCCATCATCATCATGCGGGCGACCCAGAAGAAGATGATATCGAAGCCGGTGACGAGAACATTCGTCGGATAGTAGCGCGCAAGCTCCGGCGTCTTGTCCGGCCAGCCGAGCGTCGAGAACGGCCAGAGTGCCGAGGAGAACCATGTATCGAGCACGTCTTCGTCGCGCGTCAGGATTTCGCCCGGCTTGAAGTTCTCCAGCAGGTCCTCGACATAGGCCTTCATCGGCCCTTCATGCGACAGATAGTGCTGGATAGCAGCCTGCAGCGCCTCTTCCTCTGTCTTTTCGACGAACACCTGACCATCCGGGCCATACCATGCCGGGATCTGATGCCCCCACCAGAGCTGGCGGGAAATGCACCAGGGCTGAATGTTCTCCATCCAATCGTAATAGGTCTTGTCCCAGCTCTTCGGGACGAGCTTGGTACGCCCTTCGCGAACGGAGGCGATCGCCGGTTCGGCAAGCGTCTTGGCATCGACATACCATTGTTCGGTCAAGCGCGGTTCGATCGGAACGCCACCACGGTCGCCATGCGGAATGGTGTGCTTGTGCGGCTCGATCTTGTCGAGCAGGCCGGCCTCTTCGAAGATGCGGACAATGATCTTGCGGGCTTCGAAACGATCCTTGCCTTCAAGCTCATCCCAGGCACCATGTAGTGCTGCCGGATTGTCGAGACCTTCGAGGAAATCCTCGTTGTCCTTGATGGTGACGCGGGCATCCGGCGTCAAGATGTTGACGACGCGAAGGCCGCGACGCTTGCCGACGTCGAAGTCGTTGAAATCATGCGCGGGCGTCATCTTGACGGCGCCCGTGCCTGCGGTCGGATCCGGATATTCGTCGGCAACGATCGGGATGCTCCGGCCGACGATCGGCAGGATAACGTGCTTGCCGACGATTGCCTTGTAACGCTCGTCACTCGGATGAACGGCTATGCCGGTATCGCCGAGCATGGTCTCCGGGCGGGTGGTGGCGACGACGAGATAGTCGCGCGTCTCCCATTCCGTCGGCTTGCCTTCTTCATTGAAAGCGATGGGATGCTGATAGGTAACGCCTTCTTCGAGCGGATAGCGCAGATGCCAGAGATAGCCGTTGACCTCATGCTGCTCGACTTCGATATCCGAAATCGCCGTCAGCATTTTCGGATCCCAGTTGACCAGCCGCTTGTCGCGATAGATCAGGCCTTCCTTGTAAAGCGTGACGAAGACTTCAAGAACTGCCTTTGACAGGCCCTCGTCCATGGTGAAGCGTTCGCGCGACCAGTCACAGGAGGCCCCGAGGCGCTTCAACTGGTTGAAGATCAAACCGCCCGATTCCGCCTTCCATTCCCAGACCTTTTCGATGAAGGCGTCACGACCCATGTCGCGGCGGCCCGGCTGCTGCCTCTCCATCAACTGGCGCTCGACGACCATCTGCGTAGCGATGCCGGCATGGTCCATGCCCGGCTGCCAGAGCACATCCTTGCCCCGCATGCGCTCGAACCGCACCATGATGTCCTGCAGCGTGTTGTTCAGCGCATGGCCCATATGCAGCGAACCGGTGACGTTCGGAGGCGGAATGACAATCGCGAAGGTTTCCGCACCTGGCTTCGCGTTCGCACCGGCGCGAAAGGCGTCGGCATCATCCCATTTCTGGGCGATTTTCGGTTCGACGGCGGCGGAATCATAAGTTTTGTCGAGCATTTGGGGACCGGATCTGGAGGGTTCGGTGATGCGGGTTGTAAATAGGATGGTCGCGGGCAAGTCAATAAAAAAGCCGCCCCGGAAGCCGGAGCGGCGGATCGTCTAACCCGAGCTCAGACTGTCAACGGCGCGGGCCGCGGGCCACTCGTTCGATTTCTTCGCGCACGAGACGCTCGACGAGAGTCGGCAGATTGTCGTCGAGCCATTCCTGCAGCATCGGCCGCAGCATTTCCTGGGCGATCTCGTCAAGCGAACGGCGCTCGCTGCCATCGATGGCGGCTGTCAGCTCGCCAAAGGAACGGGCAACCTGCGCACCGGCTGCTTCCGACATCAGCGAGGATGTAAGCTCAGCCTGCACTTGCGGGAGGTACCGATCAGCGGCTGCGGTAGACGGCGCCTGCTGCGGCTGAGTGAAAACCGGCATCTCGACGGGAGCGGGAGCGACCGCAGCCTTCGGCTCTTCCATCGGTTCAGGCTGTGGTTCAACCTTGGCTGGGGATACCATCACTTCGGCGAGAAGAGCGGCTGCAGGCGGGGTTACGACCGGCACCGGCGCTTCGGCGATCGCGCTGCGCAAAGGAACCTCGGCGACCGGTTCGACACGCGCCTCAGCAAGACGCGCGGCCATGGCCGGCGGCAATTCGCGCAGTTGCGGCGCTTCGCGTGCCGAATTCAGTTGTGCGGCATTGCGCTCGGAAGCGGCGCGAACGCGGGCGGCGACATCGGCGAGTGACAGGGTGCGGGCAGATGATTCCGGCTCGCGCGCCGGAGCCTGTGAGTTGGCGGCGACGAAACGCGGATCGGGGGCAGCAGCGGCGGCCGGTGGTACATCATCTATATCAACAGCAGCAAATTGGTCGTCGACCGTGAGGTGGATATCGTCATCCTGCTCATCGTCGGCAACGGTGTAAACAGCAGGCAGGGACGGCGAAATGGACTTACCGGCGCCGGGCTCGTTGCTTTCGATGATCCGGCGGATCGACGCCAGAATCTCTTCCATGGACGGTTCACGCACTACACTTGGCTGAGCCATATTCATCCCCGTTTTCCCAAACAACGACCCGAATCCTGCCAAAGCAGCGCCCGAATCAGGGCCAGCGTAGAATACTAGCCTTGGGAAAAAAATCACCGCGACAGCACTAAGCCATCTGATGCACAGTTTTGTTACGGTGGCTGCGAATCACCTGATATTGTGGACTTATCCACCGACAATGCCCAACGAAAAACGGGCGCCCGAAGCGCCCGTCTCAATGGAACAGTTCAGCGGCGTAACCGGTCAGAACACGAATTCCTTGGCCTTGGCAAAGCCCGGCAGCGGCTTGACCGAGGCGTTGAAGAAGACGTTTTCGGAAAGAGCGCCACGCTCGCGCCTGAAGACCGTGGCGCGCGCAGCATGGCCATAACCGAGGACGACAATCAACCGGCCGCCTTCGCCAAGCTGATCAAGAAGCACCTGCCGCACCTCTTGGACCGAGCCATTGACGAAAATCACGTCATACGAACCGCTGCCCGCATAGCCCTTTTCCAGCTCGCCGGTGACAACCGTCACATTTGCCTGGCCGAGCGCGGCGAGATTGGCCTTGGCCTCAGCGGCCAGCGCCTCATCGGATTCGAGCGCGACGACCGTACCGGCGAGGATCGACAGGAGTGCCGCGACGTAACCCGTGCCGCAGCCGACGTCGAGAACCTTATCTTCCTTGGTGATTTCACCGAGCTGCAGAAGCTTTGCCAGCGGCGAGGCTTCCATCAGGAAGCGCGCCGGCTTGCCCGAAGCTGCGGGGCTCACCTCAATGTCATTATCGATATAGGCGAGAAGCTTCGACTTCTCCGGCACGAAATTCTCGCGCGCTACCGTCAGAAACGCATTCAACACGGAATGGGAGGTGACATCCGTCGTGCGGATCTGGTTCTCGACCATTTTCACGCGTGCTGCTTCGAAATCCATCATATCCTCTCGCGCCCAAAGGCAAAGCCGGGGTTGCTGCTATGCTCAGCGTGTCTTAATCGCGTGCGGCTGCGCTTTCAAGGCATCGTAGCAACGGGCGCAGAGATTCATGATAATACGTCGCGGCGCGACAACAGCCGCTCCCCTTATCGCGTAAGGTCAAACCGCTTTCTTTGGACGGCGCCAATCGATCGATTGTCGCCGGTGCATCAAGCTCAATAGAAGGGAATTTGGAGGCCTCGCCCGGAATCGAACCGGGATTCAAGGATTTGCAGTCCTCTGCGTAACCACTCCGCCACGAGGCCATCCGATTTATAAAGGCGAGTGATGGCGGGCGTTTAGAACGAATCTTATTGGAGCGCAAGACCTATCGAGGCTGATGATCAAATAACTTGATTTCCAGCCCTCGCCGGCCGGCAAGGCGCCGCCAAACCTTAACGATTTATTAGCGCCAACTAAGCCTTTGAGGGCGACCATTTGGCGGATTGCGTCATTTTTGCAACAAGATTTTTTTTCGAGTAGGGCACGAATAGTTCGCCTCTCTTAGTATCTTGTCAAATCAGCGAGACGGGTTCAGGAAATAGTTCGCGAGGCTTATTACTTCGCACCTACTGATAGGGAACATGAACGGGATGGGGTTGGGCACGTCGACTTTTCGGCGCGATATCTCATGCCCAATCACGAACAGATTGGAGTTATTATGAACATCAAGAGCCTTCTTCTCGGCTCCGCTGCCGCGCTTGCAGCAGCATCCGGCGCTCACGCAGCCGACGCCATCGTCGCCGCTGAGCCGGAGCCGCTCGAATACGTTCGCATCTGCGACGCCTATGGTGCAGGCTACTTCTTCATCCCTGGTACCGAAACCTGCCTCAAGATCGGCGGCAAGGTTCGTACCGAAGGTGAGTGGTACAATGCTTACAACCGTGACAGCAAGCAGGGCACGCTGTGGCACACCCGTGCAGAGCTGAACGTCGACACCGCGACGGACACCGAATACGGCCCGTTGAAGACCGAAACCATCGTTCGTTGGGACTGGAACGACGGCAACTCCACCAGCACCAACCTGCTGTGGTCCTACATCAGCCTCGGTGGCTTCACCGTTGGTAAGAAAGACTCGGCCTACAACCTCTACATCGGTTACGCCGGCGACGTCATCAACGACGACGTGATCTATGATGGTCCGTACGAACTCAACCAGATTACCTACAACTACGATGCCGGCAACGGCTTCACGGCTGTCGTCTCGGTCGAAGACTCCAACTCCAGCGGCTCGGGCGCTTCCTACGGCGCAAGCTGGTGGACGGATGACAAGGCCAACCACTACGCTCCGGACGTTGTGGCCGGCGCTGGCTACAAGGCTGGTGCATGGTCCTTCAAGGTTGTCGGCGGTTATGATTCGATCGTCGAAGAAGGCGCTATCAAGGCTCGTGTCGATGCAGACTTCGGTGCCTTCTCGGCCTTCTTGATGGGCGGCTGGAACACCGATGGCGACAAGCTCAACAAGTATGCCGGCACCAACCAGGATATCTCTGCTTGCACGGCGCCGAACGGCACCGTGAACGAATCCAAGTGCGGTTGGGGTGACTGGGCTGTTTGGGGTGGCGTAGGCGTTCCGATCAACGAAAAGCTGAAGTGGAACGTACAGCTCGCCTACACCGACTCGAAGATCTTCGAAGCAACCTCGAACCTCAAGTTCAATCCGGTCAAGGATCTGCTGATCGAGCCGGAAGTGACCTACGTTCACTATGATTATGCCAAGGACGATACCGTCTCCGGCATTCTCCGCTTCGAGCGCAACTTCTGACCTGATCTGAATTGACCTCCGATCAGAGAAGAGAGGGGCCCAGCTTTCCCTGCTGGGCCCCTTTTCTATGTCGACCGCCTCCCGACTTTATATCGCCTCGGTCTCACCCTGCCCCTCACCGGCACAGCGGACCATGCCGCTATCGGCAGACGGCAATTGCCTCAAATCTCGCAGTTGTCCTCGTATCACACGTTGCAATCGCCACTCACATCAACCTTAAAGGGGAACATTTGCCCTCATCGCGGCGTTAAGCCGTCAAAGGGACAATTGGTCCAACACAGGAGTCGGTGATTTGATACATTTTGCTTCGATGGCCTTGGCCGCCTCACTTGCCATGGGAACAGTATTGGCGGCCGCGCTTCCAGCAACGGCAATGCCGTTGACAAATTCGCCCTCGCCCAGCGTTTCCGGCGTCATTCTGGTTCAGGAGCACGGATCCCGACGAAACCAGGATTGGTATGGGGGACGTCGATATTATTGGCGTGATCATCATTATGATCACCGCTACTGGCGCGACAGCCGCTGGGATCGCCGCCACTATTGGGATGATGATGATGACTGGCGCTACCGTCGTTACCACCATCGCCACGGAGGCATCTATTTCGAAATCCGCTAATCCCTAGCGGCGGATTCTTCTGCTCATACCCTAAAAACATTCCGGCCGTTGCCGACGAAATATTCGGCAACGGCCGGGCCTATTTTGGCCGCGACAAAGGTCAGCGGCTCGAAGCTGCTACCGGATCAATGGCAGACGCGTTCCTTGCGGACAACCCAATGGCCATGAACGTGATGCCGTACGGTCTTCACGACGCAATGATGGTGATGATGATGGTCATCGACATGCACAACTGTGGCCGCTTCAGACTGCGTGCTGATGCCAACGAAGGAAGCCAGGGCAACGGCGGAAGCAAGAATCAGGTTTTTCATTTCGAACCTCTAAAGCATTTGGGGGAATATGCTGCGCGATAGCGCACAACGTTCATGCGCCCACCCAGATTAACGATACATGAATGCATCCTCACATTTTCGAGAGCAGCCGGATGTGACGGGTGAGTGTGTCAGAACGCCGTGTATAGCGCCCGCGTCATGCCTTCGATACGCTCGCGATCGAGCGGTTTTCCGACGCGTCGCCAACAAGGCTAGAGGTCGCAGTCATCCAAATCCTGTGAGAGCCGAATCCAGCCAGATGGATCGACCCATGGCGGCGTTGGAGGATCTTGCGAAGCGCGCTCCTCGCCGCGCGAATGCCAGTCGGTGTGAGTGAAATGGCCGGAAATGAAAAAGCCACATTCCCCGCTAGGTGAATGTGGCTCTTAGAAACTGGCTCCCCGGGCCGGATTATTTTTAATGACCATATTGATCCATAGTGTAAACGCTATGTACATAAACATGTTGAATTTATTCAATGTCCTTGTCCATTTCGTCCAAGACGCTTATCTATAGCGCAGCACCCGAAAGCGGGGAAAAAGTGGGGAAGATGGAATGGGGAGTCATACTCGCAACGTTCTTACTGTGAAGTCTATAGCTGTCAGCAAGGCGGTCAAGCTTCGTGATGGCGGCGGGCTGTGGCTCGTTACCAAGGGCGGCGGTCGCTACTGGATATTCAGCTACACTTTTGCCGGTCTGCGGCGCGAAATGGGTATAGGTCCGCTTCATACGGTCAGTCTCGCCGACGCTCGCGAGAGGGCGGAGGAAGCGAGAGCGATGGTCCGTCGTGGACTGGATCCGCTCGCGGCGCGCAAGGAAGAGCAGGCAGAGACGCCGAAGCTGATGACCTTCGGCGCGTATGCTGACTCGTTCGTGGACGCGGCTGTGAAGGCCGGGAGGTGGCGCGGTGCCAAGACCGAAGCTAGGTGGCGCAATCTCCTTGAGAACCACGCCAAGCCGATCCGCGCGAAGACGCTGGCCAGCATCAAGACGAAAGACGTTATCGCTGTTCTGAACCCGATCTGGGGCGAGAAACAGGAGACTGCCGAGAAGCTGCGCGAGGCGATAGAGCGAGTCTTGGATGCGGCCAAGGTCGAAGGGCATCGAGCCGGTGAGAACCCGGCGGTATGGAAGCGCAATCTTGAGCACGCGATGCACAAGCCGAACCAGCTAACCGCCACGTCGCACCATGCCGCTATGCCCTACCCCGCCCTGCCGGCATTCATGAAGAAGCTGGCCGAGGTCGGCGGCGTCTCGGCGAGGGCGCTGGAGCTTGCCATCCTCACCGCATGTCGATCTGGGGAAGTCCGCAGCGCCGCCTGGTCCGAGATAGATCTGAAAGAGAAAATCTGGGTCATCCCTGCCGAGCGCACCAAGCCGGGAAAAGAACATCGCATTCCCCTTTCGGATAAAGCCGTCGATCTTCTTGAGACTATGAAGAGTCAGTCGGTCAACGAGTTCGTTTTCCCCGGTGTCCGCGACAAGAAGCCGTTGTCCGACGCGTCACTAGCGAAGGCGCTCACGGCGGCCGGGGGTGGGCAATTCACAGTTCACGGCTTCCGATCGACATTCCGCGATTGGGCGACGGAGGTCGCGCATGCCCCCAGAGAGATCGCGGAGGCTGCCCTTGCCCATGCCGTCGGCGATACGGTCGAGCGTTCATACGCCAGATCGGATGCACTGGAGCGTCGACGCAAGCTTATGCAGGAGTGGGCAACCTTTTGTGGGTCTGCCGGCTAGGCCGTTGACGCCCCGAGCATCCCTTGATCGAAAAATAACTTTCTAGTTGCATACTCTGTCTCGACTGATGGAGGAACCTTTGCCAAAAAAAGGGAATGGCCTTACCGCGGAGGAGAAGAGCATTATCAAGGCTCTTCTGATGAAAGGCGAGCGTAATCAAGATATTCACGCACTGATAAATTATGAGCGTGATGCAACCGTAAACTTCGGCCGAATTTCAGGAGTAAAGAAAGCGGCCGTCTTGCCGGCAAGCGACGATATGATCACGGCTTACGTGAGAAGAAAAAGGAGCTTTGATCCTGTAACGGGTCTGAACCCGTATTATCATGAGCGTCTTATACGCGCCCGAGAGGCGATGATACTGGCTGTCACCATTTTCAATAATGGCGCATATCGGTTCAAGACAGAAGTATTTGCTGTGCTCGCAAATGTTGCTTGGACCTATCTTATGCACGATTACTATGAACGAGTGAAAAAGGTATCGATTCTGAATGCTGATGGAACAACCTTCTCCCTCAGCCATATGTTATCGAGGCCTGATTGCCAACTCAGCAAAGGCATCAAGCAGAACCTGAGCGCATTGAAAGAAATACGCGACGCTGTTGAGCATAATTTGTTTGGTCATAGTGACGGAAAATGGCTTTCCCTATTTCAAGCTTGCTGCCTTAATTTTGATAAGACCATCACTGATCTTCACGGCCCGCGCGTCAGCCTTCAACACAATCTTTCGATAGCGCTGCAATTTGGAAAAATTGCAATGGGTCAAGCCGTGGACCTTCACCAATTTGATATTCCAGAAAACATCAGGGCGCTCGACGCGGCGCTCGCTGTTGGAAAGTCGGAAGAAGAGCTAAACGACATCGAATACCAGTTTAAAGTGGTTTACACGCTTGATAGCGCATCTAAGGGAAAAGCTCACATCCAGTTTGTCCACCCTGATTCTGAGGAAGGTAGGCAGATTCACAACGTCCTGCAAAAATTCAAAATTGCAGATGATCTATACCCCTTCAAGCCTGGTGATGTGGTGGCGGCGGTAAAGAAGGCAGGAAAGAAATTCACGATGGCCGACCACACGCAAGCATGGCAAGTGGCAAAGGTGCGGCCCGCCAAAGTATCAAAAGCACCAGAAAAAACAGACAGAAATTTTTGTATTTATCACGCATCGCACAATGACTATACCTACAATCAAAAATGGATTGACTATTTGATCTCAAAACATTCTGACCTTCCAAAGAAACCGCCCCATCCATTCTTGCAACCTGCTTAAAGTTGGTCGGGATCGGTATTTCCACGGGGAAGCCAAGCACCAATGAACAGAATCATGGCCTTACAAGCTGCGATTTACAACCAATTTCATAACTCATTGGCCGGTCCGCAGCACTTCTTTCTTGATGTGAACAGGGACGCGTACGCTGCCTATTACACGTCTATGTACCTCGTACAGGACACGGCGGAAGCCGTGTACACCCACATGGGTCGCGACTTCTCCCCTGATCCCATGCTGGCTTACATCGAATTTTGGGGCGTGATGCAGGCTATCGATATTCAGCAGGACGCCATCTTTCAACTACATAAAGCCATTCTCGGAAGCACGCCGACCATTCCGCATGGGTCTGCCTGGCACAAAATCCGCGATACTCGCCACCTGTGCGCGGGGCATCCTGCAAATCGCGGTCACGGCGTATCGCATCACGCTGCGAGATCTGAAACGCGGCGACAGCACGACGCGCCGTGCATGACCAACACCGAAATCAATCCCGATCGCCCCCTCCGCGGCCGGCGCCTGTCATGGGAAGAATTCACGCGCCTCACCGGCAGACCGCGGCCAGAGGCGGCGAATGATAATGAAAAGAAGGTCGATGGCGCGCATAAAAAGCAGTTAATCAATACGTGTCTCTATTGACGCCGCAAATCAACCAGAGGCAGAGTCCCGAGCATCGGCGCGGAGATCACTATGACCTCGAACTTCCTTCCCGGCTACGATGAAACAGAACTAAAAATCCTCAGGTTGTTTCATCCATATGCATTCGAAAAAATCGTAAATACTTTCGTGTCGGCGGCACGATTCTCGCACTATACCAGCGCAGATACTGCGATGAGAATCATCCAAGGCGAGGAGGTTTGGATGAGAAAGTCGACAGCCATGAACGACTTCATGGAAATTGAACATGGCTTCGAGTGTCTCAATTTTGCATACAAGGAAAAGAAGAGCCGCTTGGAAGCAATTTTCGAATCTGTGTTTCCTGGCTTTTGCGCGAAAATTGAGGAGCGGTTTAACGCGTGGCTCCCCGCTTTTAGAAATGGCACATTCATTGCTTGCATTTCAGAGCACGATGCATCTGAGGATAAAATCGGCAGGTTATCGATGTGGCGGGCTTACGGCGGTTCGGCAGGTGTGGCGATGATTTTGAAAGGCGCTCCACTGATCAATCCCACAGATGCGTTACGTGCTTACTCTTCACCGGTCTCCTATTTGAACAAAATCCAGTTCAGCGAAGAGTTTGGCCGCGTGCTAGATGGATTTGTAGAGAACTTGGAATTTGTTCACAATCTTGGAGAACAGCGATTGATTTCCCAGTTTTTCGACATGTTTCGCATGGCGACGCTTTGCACTAAACACCCTGGATTTGCCGAAGAGAGAGAATGGCGAATTATATATAGCCCGAGCCTACTCGAATCCACGCGGATAAAGCCCGATATTCAGTCAGTTGGCGGCATACCGCAAAAAATATACAAGATTCCACTTAAGAACGTTCCGGAAGAACAGCTTCTTGGCATTGAACTGCATGAGTTAATCGATTCGATAATCGTTGGGCCGACCCAATTTCCTACCGAAATAAAGGAAGCGTTAGTAAGCCTTCTCGAAAGCAGAAAGGTAATAGACGCCTCGATGAAGGTCGTAATCTCGGACATCCCGCTACGGCATTGACGTACCGCGCACCCCCAATCTCCACCGCCGCCAGCTAACAATTCGAAGACAAAACATGCACGCAATGATTTAACTCTTCTCCAATCAATTCGCGCTACCACTTCCAAAGCAATTACTTGGGAGCGTTTATGAAATACCTGCATATTCTGGCTTTTGCCTCTGCCTTAGCATCTCTTACCGCCTGCACGCCCGAGCAGCGGGCTCAAAAATCCGAAGCCGTTAAGACGGCCTTGCAAGGAAGCCCTACGCTCAGAGAAAATTTCTACGCTAGTTGCCGCTCCGGAAATGTTACGGCAAAGCAAAAGCAGGCTATTGCCGCTATGGCAAACGTCAGCGCCAACGATCCGATGGCGGTGGTCTGTCGCCGGGTCGTCAATGGTCTGACGGCAGGCAAGATCACGAGCGAAGAAGTCGAAACGTTCGTGAGAACACAGGTACCGTCGCCAAACATCATCAAGGTCGTGCAAGGTCGCTGACGGCCGCGCGCTCCTGGATCATGGGGGTGCTTGCACCTCCATGGCGTGCGGCCTACGAAGCGGTCCGCCTCCACAACAGATATCGCTAACACAGGATTCCCCTCGCGTGCGCGCAAGCGCGCAAGAAAACATTGAGAAATTTGGCGCAAACCCGGGGTCAGAGCTCTTCGTACTTGCCGTTGCGCACGACTGCATACTGTGTCGCTACACCACCACCGTTGGAGCGTGGGCCGTCGGAATTTGCATCGCCGAAGCGTGCGGCCGCCGGCGATGACGGGAACATGCACACAATCGCAACCGCGATCGTGCCAATGTATACTACCAGCGGAAGAACACGAAACATCTACGCCCCCTTTGATGTCCGCACATACTGCGCTAACTGGCCAAAATAAATCAACTATGAAGAGAAGAAAGTTTTCGCATTCGCCAGGGCATTGGTGCTTCGCCGGAGTGAGGATGGACTGTTGGTGAGGCCGGTTGTAAGAAGGTTGCCGGGCGCAATTGATGGGCGGTTTGCATATGCGGTTCGTGGCGTGGGGAATACTCGGACTGCTCTGTCTTGCTGGTCCCGCCGGCGCAGACGATGATCAGTCGATCAACGCCGTGATCAAGTTCGCCCAAAAGGATGGCACCTGGAAAGAACTTGTGCTCGGCGCTGGGAGCGGGTTAGCAGCGGCGAACGCCGTTCTTGGACAGCGCGGGCAGCCGAGGCTCTTTTGCCCGCCAGACACTATGTCCATTACGGCTGATCAATATGTGAGTTTTCTAGCCAGTTACGTGAAGGAGCACCCTCAGGCAGGCACAGGGCGGGACTCCTTTTACAGCCTTGTGCTGCTGTATGCCATGAAAGAGGTCTTCCCTTGCAAGTAGCTGCCTAGTGCCGGGAGTGACTTGCGATCGCTGCGGCAAGATTGGTGAGCCGGTTCTCTTCCTCTGTAGCAAGGCGTGCGTAGGCGAGGCCGCCGGCTGGTGAGATCCGACGGTGCGCTCTGATGGACTGATATGGCGACCTCGTAGCGGTAGCCAACGAACAGACAACGATGTCTCACTGCATGGCCCTAGATCCACTCAAAGCCCTTTCAGACTATGCCGAAGCGAACTGTACCGTGCAGTTCTGGATTGCTGACGCTCTCGCCGTCGAATTCGATTCTCTCAAGGCGATGACGTCCCGGGGCGTGTAGCAGGGTAGCAGTGGTCATCGGTTTTTTCCGGTAGGGTTGGGTTGTTCAACCACAACCACTTGAGACGATCGCCACAATGAGCGATGATCCGCTCATCAACTTGTCCGCTGCAATTGACCCGTTCCCGGCCCGACCGGAAAGCTCGACGATCAACCGAGCTACACCACTCGCTGGGACATCAGCCCGACTATCCTCCTTTTGGAGCAATCTCGGCTCTATTCTTCGGTGGTCGGCTAAAGTGGAGGAAATAGTCATGTCGTCATTTTCTCTTTCGAGGCGGCAGTTACTTGCCAGCACTGGCGCGTTCGCCGGGAGCGCAGTTCTTAGACCGATTAGAGTTTTCGCTCAGGGGTGGGAAGAGGTTCCGCTCGTCCTTAGCATTATCTCCTCTATTGTGGGGATAGTATCCGGAATTGCTGGTTTGGTAAGTAGCGCGGAAATGGTGAAGCAACTAAAAGATATTCAAATGGCATTGGAAGAGGTTATACAGTTAGAATTCGAAATTCTAAAGCAAATTGCCAGTCTTAAATTGTACATTGACCAAGCCATCTTAAATGGCTGGGCGCAGTCATACGGGCGAGACATAACCGCATACTGGACCGAGTATTCGGCGCTGGCAAATGCACCGGACCAAACAAATGAAGTAATCAAGGCAAGATGGGTAAATCTGGCTCAATCGGCTCCGCAAACGACAGTGCGAATTGGAGAAGTGGACTTTGGCGTTTTCCCGTTTTTTGCTCATGGCATCGCCATCTCGATTGTTTCATTTAAGATGATAAATTTCCCCTTGCTGTCTCAGCGCGAGTATTATTCTCGATTTGCTGCGCAGATAGAAAGATGGCTGGATCCAAAAAATCCAAGAAGCTTGCCGGCTTCGGTTAATAACCTAGGTACTCAGATAAATACGAGAATTTCTACATTAAACACGGCACCAAGGAAGGTATTGACAAGTACTCAAAAAGAAGGCGACCACCACTGCCGCAGGGATGTCTTGACGTACACAAATATTTCTGGAGATTTCGCCATTGGATTTTCTGGAAGCCAATCGGTTGAGCGCGGTGACTGGGTATGCCTTGAAAACCCTGGCAAGAAAATGCCCTGGGGGACAGGCGTAGTTGAGAAGGCTATTGCAGCTGTCCTTGGCGGCGCCGAGATTGCCGCCGACGCTGACAAGATCCCGACTATTCCCGTGTTTACGCCGAGCGGGTTGGCGCCAGTGGATGAAAGGAACAAGGAACGCATTGCAATTCTTGAGCTTGCTGCGGCCCGTGGCGTCCAGAAGGCCTGGGGTGCCAAGATGGATGAACTTCGAAAAGTGTTGCGCGCCGTTTAGCGGGACGGCTGTCCCTTTAAAGATTTGCCAGTAGAGTTGGCGATCGAACGCGAGATCTGAAACTAACCCGGGTTCACGCTGCTGCACTGTGGAGATGAGGCCGAAAAGCAGTGACATCTGGCGCTCATCCTGTTCGACCTGGCTGGCGACGTAGTCGCGGATCCGGAACGAGTGCAGGAGATAGCCGAGCGCGTGGAAGAAGCGGTCATCGCCAGTAAGCTTGACCCATTTGGCCGGCTGCTCGGGCAGCTCGACGCGTGGGTCTGGATGATTAGCTTCATGTTGCCGTAGCCCGCGAAATCACGGTGCATTTGCCCGAGAGGACATCGTCTATGCAACGGAGAAGGTGCATCGATTGATTGACGCGTTGCAAGATCGCCGCCAGAAGTAGCTGCAGTCGTCGCTGACATTGGGGGCAGAGTTACAATATCGTGAAAAAAGCCGCCGGCTGATAAAGCCGACGGCGCGCTTTGTGGTGGCAAATTGATGGCCGGCGCGCTGCTTGTGTGGGCGCAGGTGGTGATCGCGCCGGCCATTGGCAAAGATCCCGCTGCCGACATGCGGCTGCAGCAGCGGGCTGACGCTGGCACATTCGCCTCGCGTCGCGGCGGTCAAAAGAGACCGCCTAGAAACTCGTAAAACTCTCCCCTGCGCCACGTCTTGTAAGTCAACCAATCCATGGCGCCGCGCTCAGTTTGGCTCCAAGCCACTAGCCAAGACGTGCCGGAACGGCCTGCCCTCGGCGTTACCTGTGACTGCAATTTGGTAGATTTCACGCCCAAAGGCTGAGCGTTGGCGACTAACAACGATGGCAGGAACGTTACCCATCATAACTCGGCTGCCAATCTCAAATTTCCACGTCGCGCAATACAGGCGCCGCGGGCGATCGGTGGCAACGCGCGCGATCTCATGTTCCAGCACCCACAACGGCGCAGCATCGCTGTCCGCCAACTGGACGACATACTCGTCTTGGCAATCCATTGCCTGTATCCGTCCGGAGATGATGCAGAGCTCGTTTGTGGCCAGCAGCCTAACCTGCTCGCCGATCTCAAATTGAAATTCGTATGAAGCGGCTTTGGCCGCCTGTCTCTGAATGAGACCGCGCGGCAGGAGAGTTCTGTCGGCGGCGCTTATGTGCTTATGAGTGGTCAAAGTAGGCGCTCCTTCATGTTGATTAAAATCGCTCACGGTGATAACTAATACCATCAACAGAGGACGCGTCAAGCGAAATTTATCACAGTGAGCGATTTTAATCACATTACCGGCCGACAGCTTGCGGCAGCGCGAGCTCTGCTCGGCATTGGCCAAGTCGAACTCGCCGAACTGGCTAAGGTCTCCGCACCCACGCTGCGGCGCATGGAGGCCAGCGCAGCGCAAATCAGCGGCATGCCAAACAACGTGGCCGCAGTGGTGCGCGCACTAGCATCTGCCGGCGTGGTTTTTCTCGACGGGGCTTACTCCGGATCTGGCGGCCCTGGCGTACGATTGGTGCAGCTGTCAGGCTCCACGGTCGACACCGATGACTCAGAAGTTATTCAATATCCGGAATTCTTGGAAGGTGACGGTGGGCCGGGCAGTGGTGGCTGACACGAGAGCCGCCGACATGTCGAAAATCAACGATCTGATAGCATCAGCAAAAACCGTCTGCGACCGATACGAAAGGGGTCTCACGGAGCGAGAGACCGTGCGCGAATGGATCTTGCGTCTGGGTGCCTATCCAGCGCCGCATGGCGATCGTTTGCGGATAGCACGGGAGTGGTTCATGGCTCATCCAGCAAGCGAAGTGCCGACTGATATAAGGCAAGCCGACATTGAGAAGCTAAAGGCAATCTTTTCTCAGTGATCGGTCGGACTTGATTGTCGCCACCGATACTATACAGACCAGCGCAGAACGCGACCGCCGTTAGTTTTAGAACGGGGTCGGGTGGCCGATTGACGTCACGCTGCTGCCACGAGATCACGTGGCCGTTCAATAACTCTATTGAGCTCAGCGTCTTGACCGCGCCATCTCGTGCCAATAGCTTCTACCTGCGGCCTCACCAACCCGCACACCACCACAAAGAGGAGACTAGTAACAAAGCGGTCGGCATTCGTGCCGGCGGCAACTGGTTTTCTCTTGCTCGGAGGTGTCCAGTGGTCCTCAAACTTATCAGGAGAAAAGACTCTCCGAACTGGTGGCTGCGCGGAACGATACGTGGCATTTCGGTTTATGAAAGCACTGGAATTGCCGACCGGGAAGCCGCCGAACTCATTCTCACCGTTCGCAGCAAAGAGGTCCTCGACGAGAGCATATTCGGAAGGAAAGTCAACGCCACGTTTGATCAAGCGGCGGAATCGTACCTGAAGGGCGGCGGGTCACCGAGGTTCCTATCACCGCTCCGCAAGCACCTCGGCATGAAGCATCTTCGAAAACTCCGACAGAACGATCTCGATGAGGCCGCTCGCACGCTTCATCCGAATGCGCAACCGGAAACGCGAAATCGGCAATGCTACACGCCATTCATTGCTGTGTGGAACCATGCAGTCAGGAACGATTGGGCTGATATTCGGCAATGGTCACGGCCGCGTAAACCGAAAGGAACGACACGTCACCGAGCAGAGACTCGGAGCGGCACTAGACCCGTGCCCTATGACCGTGCAGCACACTTCGTGGCCGCCATGTCACCTGCTCCTGCCATGGTCATGACGACCTTGTTTTACACCGGCATGCGACCGATCGAGCTTTTCACACTGGAGGAGAAAGACGTCGACATCGCTGGCCGTTGGATCATCATTCGCAATAGCAAAGTAGGTGAGCCTCGGGGCGTCCCCATGCACGAGTTTCTTGTCCCGCTATTCGAGGCTCTCCTGCCCCGGAAAGATCGCATCCAGAAAGTGTTTCGGACCTTCAAGGGGCAGCCCTACACAATCTCTCCGGAGTGGGGTGGCCAACTTAGCAATGGCATTGTCGGCGCACGGAAGCGTCTTGCTAGAAAGGGAGTGGATATAACCGATGTGTCCCCCTACACCGGCCGGCACTCCTGCTCGACAGAACTTGTTGTCGCTGGCGTCCACCCGCACATTAAAGACCAGATCTTGGGGCACGCAGCCAACGACATGAGCCGGCACTACACCAATGTGCCGCAGGCGCCGCTTATCGAAGCAATAAACAAGCTGCCGGTGCCGGACATATGGCGCGCATTGCCATGGTGGGAAGATCCGCTTGCCCACAGTCGGCGGCATGTGAAGTGGGGGCGAGGTGAATGACGGATCTACTTGACAAGCTTCCCCTATTTGCGAGCGACCGGGAAATTGCCATTGCCATCGTAGGCAAGGAAAGAGCCGTGATGTTCGTGAAAGCTGTCATCCCGCAACTCGAGCGCAAAGGCTTCCCTCGCATCGATCCGCTTCACGACGGCCGGCCCGTACCGCTAGTGAAGAGATTTTATGACGGGTATTTCGGGATCACGGCTGGTTTCAATGCCGCTGCACCGGATGGAGAAGAAAGGCTTGGCATGTGGAAACGTGACCGCACAAAGAAGGTCAAATCAAAGCGGGGAGATCCATGACAAACTCTTCAGACATTCTCGACAAGCTTCTCACGCCACCATGGCCGACATCGAAAAGATCTTGTCCATCAGTGCCGTCGACGCAGTGTTCATTCTTGCTTGGAGGTTAAGATGTCAAAAATCTCCGACCCACCGAACCTAAAAGAGGTCGGGTCGCTCCTTTTGATCGCCGCGCAACTGGTGGACCGGTATGGTCCTTCAATGCAGCCATGGCTCGACAGAGCTGAGCGCGAATACTGGGCCGTAAAAAGCCGCGGTACGAATGTGGATCGCATAAAGAAGATGTTGGCGGAACACGACAATGAGCCTCCCCAGGAATAACCGCAACTCCCCTCGCCTCCTGACCAAAAGCCAGGCCGCACAATACTGCGGCCTGAGCGTCGCGACGTTTGGTGGCGTTTGCCCCGTGCGTCCGATCTCTCTCGGAGACGGAGTTCGTATGCAGCGTTATGACGTGCATGACGTTGACAATTGGATGGCCAGCTTCAAGGCTGGTACGCCGCAAAGGTCTGTCGCCGACCGCGGCTCACAGAGGCGATGAAGGCCGGCATTGGCGAGTGCCTGTGGTGCCGGTGTGGGCTTCGGCGTAGGGGAAGACGGATGATGAGTTGCTATTCCTGCCGCTGAAGAACGTGCGAGTGATGGCATCTGTCCCAGGGAGATGCCGCAGTGTTAGTGGGTGCGGCAATGCTAGTCGGATTGCTCTGCGCGACTAAGTTTGACTTTTGATAGTGGTATACCCGTCGCCCTCCACCGTAGGGTCTGTCGAGAATTTGATATAGCGGTTACATCCAATGAAAATCCATCCGCCCTCTGAATGAGATCTTTCCAATCGACGGCATAGCTGGTCCCGTTTTTTGTTGGTTCGATTTGTAAGTCCAATGTGGGAATAAACTGAAAGGGAACAGAATAGTATACGTGATGCGGGCCCGTGCCTACGATCTCACTATAACCTGAAATAGACTTTGGGATTATTTTCCCGGCAGTGAAAATAACGCTAGCGATTACAATCAGCATCCCAACAACAATGCAAACCGTACGAATGTCAATTCCCAGCTGCCCGGTATGTGCGACTGCCTCCGGAACGCCGGTTCCGTGAATGATTGCGACCACCCATTCCTCTGGCGCAAAACCCGTCGCCACCACGATTAATCCAGCAACTACCCAGTGCGTAATAAATTCCCGGAGCGTTTTTCCAAACTCAATAAAAAATTTGCCCATCGATGTAATTCTCCGAGTAATATTTGGGCAGATTGTACCTTATATTCGTCACTGACGGCAACGAGGGATGGTCAGTAGTTCGTTTATCAGGTCGATGGCCTCAGCTCTATTACGCATGGTGGTCACCTCGGTTTGCATCCCAGAATTTCTCCGTTCCGGAATTCCGTCTGGCAGGCAAAACCTCGTCGCCGGTTTGGCTAGATCCTGTGCACCTCGGCGTTGTCCTGCCTCTCCCTCAGCCCCTTGTACGACGCATGACGGAGCATTCCATCATGTGTCCAGGCACGATACTCGATCTCAGCGATGAGCGTCGGCTGCACCCACACGACCCCTTTGCGCTTTAGCGCGACCGCGGGCCTTGAAGTCTTCAGGCTATCAAGATCTTTGCGCAGCTTCATCGTCTCGCGTTCTTTGAAGCCGGTCCCTACCCCGCCGACATAGACGAGCTCGTCGCCCTTATAAGCCGCCAGCAGCAGCCGTCCGATGCCGCCCAACGCGGCCGTCGACGGCTCATAACCGACGATGATGAAACTGGCGCTCTGGACGCATTTGACCTTGATCCAGTCGCCGCGGCGATCGGAGTGATAGGGAGCATCGGTCCGCTTGGCGATGATCCCTTCAAGGCCATTCTCGCACGCGGCATCGAAGAGCGCAGCGCCATCGCCATCAAACACTTCCGACAATCTCAGAACACTCGAGCTTCCAGCCGGTACGATGCTTTCGAGCAGGTGTCGACGTGACGACAGTTCCATCGATCGAAGATCGTGGCCATCGAAATACAGGAGATCGAACGCCATGAAGATGGCCGAGCCGGAACTCAGCTTTCCACCGCGGCCGCCGAGCGACTGTTGCAGCAATCCGAAATCAGGTCTGCCCTGTTCGTCGAAGACTACTGCCTCGCCGTCCAGTATCGCTGTCGTGCCGATCTCGGCCGCAGCGGCCACTATCGCCGGGAAACGGTGCGTCCAGTTGAGACCGCCGCGGGTTAGTATCCGGACACCGGTCGACTCGACATGCACGGCCAGCCGGTAGCCATCCCATTTGATCTCGAAGAGCCAATCGGGGCCGATCGGCGGCTTGCTCCTTGAGAGTGCCAGGCACGGCTCTATGCGGCTCGGCATGGGATCGAGCGGCAAGCGCGGCTGTTTCGGATCTCTGGGCTTGCGGGGTCGGCTCTGAGCCGTTGCATCCGGATCAGCGAGCAGCGGCTTAGACGACTTACGCGGAGACCTTGTCATCCAATGAGTTCAACAGAGATATCTAAAAGAGTCGACTCTGCGGTTCACGTCGCCGGCTAACCCTTAGGCATTCTGGGAAGATGGGTGCGACCCCGCCCGATCGCGCGGGCGGTCCAGCTGGGCCCATCGAAGTGAGCACGCCCTCCCATTTGACCAGGGCGGGCGTGCTTCTTGTCAAACTCCGGCTTGAATTATCGAGTGCGTACAGCGTTGAGAGCCGCCTGCTGCTTCGCGAGCGATGCGTTAGAACGCTGGCCTCGATAGGCACCTTCTTTGGTGTGCGGATTGATCCAGGAAGCCCATTCAAGAGCGAGATTGGCTTGGAAAGCGGCGTCCGAGATCAGACCCATCTTCCATTCGCGATAACCTCGCAGTTCCAAAAGGCGCTGTGCAAGTCGGTCCTGGAGCGCTGCGTCGAACCGTTCGGTGCCACGAAGATGAAGGTCCTTACGAAGCCTTCGCAGCGTCGTTCGAACGATTTGATACCTTCCGACTGCCGATGAGTGCCAGACGTTCCCAGGATGCTGCAACATCAGGGTCTGGAGCCGGTCGATCTCGTTGATGGAAAGTGTGGTGAGGACAACAGGGCCTCCGGTATAAGCGCCGTATCCCAGTGTTTCCTCGTAGCCACGACCCTTGTCCGTGCCCTCGGTCTCCGCGAGGTAATCGAGAATAGGCATGGCGAGGTGCCCATCGTTCGCTTGTAGAATTTTGCTGGAAACGAAGGCGCTCGGCGGCAGAACGTTAAGGGCGAGCAGCAGGATGAAGCGCGCGAGAACAGATTGCATTGATCGAACCCCCAAAGGGTCCGAGACGGTTGTCGAAACGTCTTGCCGGACGCCTCGACAGGCGGTAACCTGAAGGTGCAATGGATTTCGGGTCGGTCAGCCGTCTCGGGGTCTAAGGCCGGGGTTGCCGCCCCGGCCAGCCTCACGCCGGTCACCCGGCGCCATTCCGACGGCGCATCCGCCAGAACGTCTATTTTCTGGCATTTTTCGACCCCGTGGATCGACGATTCAAACTCACACATCAGTCCTGTCGACATGACCGGACTCTTGACGGAGTCTGAGTCCGGGACGCCGCCACAATCGTGACCTATATTATGTTTGTCGAAACAGAAGCTCGCGTAGGCGGGAGGTCGAGATTGTTCGCCATTCCATATCAAGTGCTTCGCATCATCGAGATGGCAAAGCCGACGTGGTCACAAGTAGATATCCGAGAACAAGGTGGGCCCTGCGAACGGGTTCAGCGGCGTATTCTTAACGAGGATCCGGAATACAGGGTCAAAGACGAGCAGTCTCTGATGCGTATTCTGTCAAGCAATGGGATGCTGCCCTGGGGTGACGACTGGCACTTTCCGATAAGCAGGCTGTACGACCTGCTTTATGCGGGCAAGACATCCATTGTCGAGCATGAATTTGGTGCGATGGCCGATCTTGCAAAGATCGTCCTTGAACAGGGCGCGCCGACCGTGGACCCAGCTTTTAAGGTTGGAGCACGCTTTTTTTCGGGCCTCTACGAAATGGCGATCGCCAGTTCGACGAGATCCGTGCATGCGAAGCGGAAGGCTATCGCCGCCGAGGCTGCTTGCCATCACTTCCAATGCGTTATCGACGAACTCCGACATGACGCCTCCCCTGGTGCCTTGCTGGTCAAAGGCAAGGCTTCCGGCAACATCTTCGTCGTCATCTGGAATGCCACGCCGCGCAATCAGCGCGACGGTGCAGAAATGCGCAAGCGTGAGGAGACTTCCGGCTATCTTCAATGGGCTTTGGAACAGGTGAATCTGTTTCCCAAACTCGATACCGCGGCATTCAACGCTCTCGGGGTAGCGTCACGCTTTAGAAGGCGTGATCTTTACCCCCAGCTGCTCGACGCGCTCGTCGCAGCGAATTCCAAGTTCGAGCAATATGTCCAATACCAGGGCGACGACGACTATGATGATTTTCGATCGTGGCTCGATGAGAAAAGGCAGGAATCAGCGGCTAAAACCAAGAAGAAAAGGACACTAATCATGACAAATAACATTTCGCTCAACGCAATCATTGCTGTTGTCAGCGGGTTGGCGCTCCTCGCAGGAGTTGCCGTCCTCGGTCCGAAGAGCAGCAACGAAACTGCGAGACTCGCCGACCTCCGTCCGCATGCTCTCACGGGTGTGGACCACTCCCTCGTGGCCGACCTTCGCCCCCACGCTAGCAACAAAGTGGTCTAGTTGATGACCGCGCGCCGATCCGCCGTTCGTTGGGACACTAGATTTTCAATCTGGGAAGAGGGGTACGACTCCCATGGGACGTGCCACCCGTTCAGACAGGCAGGGCAACCCGTTTCCCCATTACGGTATGCCAATCCGCCCCGAAGGCGCGCACGCGACGTTCAGTAATGGGGAGTAGAGTTTTGACCTCCTCGCTAGCAGCCGCCGATGCCCTTACCCAAGTACGCGCTCGGTGGCTGCACAATTCGGATTTCATATGCGCAGAGTCCCTCCACCTACCCTACCCCACGGCGGTCCCGACCGTCGCCTCGAATGCCAGGGCGCGATCCATGTCGCAATGCGGGATCTCGTGAGCGCGGCCGTGGCCGCCGGCCTGGGAGGAGATGGAGATGACGACTGCCCTGATTGAGGTGGCCGACGTCATCTGCTCATGATGATCGAAAACGGGGAAGTTGGCGACTTGATAGCACGGCTCAACAAGTAGCCTTGACTCTGGGGCAAACGAGAACATAATAAGAACATATTGACGGCAGCAATCGCTGCCAATCAATTCCGCCAACCAGTTGTTTCAACTATGAAGACTCCTCTGCCAACAGAGGAGAAGGAAGATGTTTGCCCAATGTCCGCTGTATCCGTCGAGACGGAAGAATCTGAATTCGACCCCATTGAAGCAGCCCTTGCCCTTTGCGGCGGAGATGCCCGCGCGACGATCGGCGCGCTGTTGCAAGAGCTGCAATTCGTCCGTGGCCAGCTGGCCTTAGTGGAATCCGGAATGAGCGTCGGCTTTACCCGAGGATGGAAGCCCAGTTTTGAAGGAGAAGCGTGATGGAGCCTGGCATGATATCGATACAAAACATGTCGAAGGACGCTGAAGGCCAGCCGGCTGGCCGAGCTTGAGACACGTCAGTGCCCGAAACGCATCCACCAGCCTACCTGTCGCCTTCGAAGCTCGCACTGCTTCCGAAACTTTCGAGTTTCCAAGATCGCCAATATGTAGAGATCAAATGTAAATGGTGCCGGATTAGGCACCTATATGAGCCGGCCGACCTCATCGAGATTTTCGGTGATCTTCCGATCATGGGCATCGAGCGACAGTTTCGGTGCAGTCGATGCGGTAAGAAAGAATACCTGGCGTCGGATCTGCAATCCGTTAGCGGCCCGGGGGCTGTCGGCATTACCGTCCGGCGCCTTGTGAGGATCAAGACGCTCAGGCGTCCTGTCTGGAAAGACGTAAAGCGATAACGCAGCCGAGCGTCATCCTAGACACCATCTACCATTTTTGATGATGATGGCCCAAACGAACGGAGGAGCTTGAAGCAGTGTGTAATCTCTACAACGTCACGACGAACCAAGAAGCCATCCGACAGTTCACCAGAGCGATGATCGACAGCATCGGTAATCTTGAGCCATCGCTTGATGTCTATCCAGACCGCTTTGGTCCGATCGTGCGCAACACCTCGGCCGGCCGCGAAATGGCAATGGTGAGATGGGGATTGCCCAGCTCGCAACAGGCGCTCATGCAGGCCACCAAAAAACGCGCCGACAAGCTCCAGGCAAAGGGCACACCATTTGATTTCGGCCAGTTGTTGAGGATGGAGCCAGACGGCGGAACGACAAACGTCCGGCGCACGGACAGCAAACATTGGACGCGCTGGCTTGGCGTCGAAAACCGCTGTGTTGTACCGTTCACGCGCTTTGCTGAACCGGACTACGGGAGCCGAGTAGAAGGCAGCCGTGTTCCGAACGCTTGGTTTGCTGCAAGCGAGGACCAGCCGCTCATGTTCTTCGCCGGCATATGGGTGCCGCAATGGCGATCGGTTCGGAAGGTCAAGGAGGGAGAGATAACGATCGATCTCTACGGATTCCTGACGACCGAGTCCAACCGGGTCGTCGGCGAAATTCACGAAAAGGCGATGCCAGTCATACTTCGGAACGTGGAAGAACTCGAACTATGGATGACCATGCCGTGGGAGGAAGCGAAACGGCTGCAGCGGCCGTTACCGGATGACGAATTGCTGTTGCTGCCAGGAGATGTCATGGCGTCGGCGCCTAGTCAGGAGTCGACGCTGCTATGAGCGACGAAACTCAAACCGGATATTGGCACCCTCACTGCGAGCCTGTAGCTTTTACAGTCGTTGTGTCAGGTACTTTGGCGCCCCGGGCCGCATCTGCCCCACGACCAGGTTGAATGCTACCGCCAGCGCCGTCCGGAAGCTGTACCAAACTTTGGTGCTCGGCGGCCTTGGATTGGTGCGCATCGGCTGTCGGATCCCTCAGCGTGAAGACGAACGTGACGTATATAGCAAAGAAAGCTAGCGAAACTGTAAGTATAAGCAACCCTGTCACAGACGATTTTAGCGCAATCTTATTGTGTTCTATTGTTAAGTCGCTAGCGGAACTGAGTGAATCTTTTCCAAGAACCGCTAGTTTGTATGATGCGAGTAGTTGAAAGGCTGCCAAGACCACGCCGGAAAGGGTGATTATGACAACCATCCAGAGCATTACCTCATTCTCAAAGATTTGGCGAAGATAGAGTGCCTGCCTGACCTGTTCGCGGCTGATTTCAGCTTCAAAATAGCTGCGTGCATAGCAATAGTTAAGCGCGGAACCTAGGATCTGAAATTTATCGCCATCTAGCCCGACGGTTTTAACAATCTCGCCCGTGCATTGCGGCAATACCTCTCCGCTCATCACCTATTTTCCTTCAACGATTTTCTGTTCTTTGATCCTCGTGCGAAATAAAACGGACAGACTTGCCTCATTGTACCGAACCGGAATATTCCTGACCATACGCGTCAGGACAATAGCAATCATCACCACTATAATAATCGGAAGAACTTCGAAACCTACAGTATTGTGTTTGGCTAATCCAGCAAATATACTGTCGTAGCATTGGAACAGGTGGAACCTGTGCCCACTGCCCAACGTAACCCTGCGCTGGATTGCCAGTGCTGTACCCTTGGCCGTTGGGCTGAGGGGGAAATCTTGTTTGCGGTCCCGGAGTCCATTGCGTAGTAGGATATGTCATTGCCCCGGGCGGAGGGGAAGCCATTGCCCCGGGCGGAACTGTATTTGGGGTGAAGTTTGTCCCCGGCAGCATTGGATTGGGAGAGGCCATTCTCCCGGGCGGAACTGCGTTATTAGGAACCTTAGGACGGAACGAACCACTCTGCATACACCGTTGCCCCGGCAGGCATTGTGCCACGGCAACCGACGGCATGGTATTACAGACAAAAGGATTAGAGCGACTGTCCCAGCGCCAATCAATAATCGGATTGGGAACCCGCGATTAGGTTTGGCTAACGCAAGATCGACAGCCTTACGTTCTCTGCAGTGAAGATTGCTGCGCTAAGCGATCGCATTGCAGACCCAGCGTTTGCCCGCGGTGGTCTCGGACAAGTTGCCGGCAACTTGATAAGGGCGTCCATCTCGACGCTTTTGTCGAGGCTGGTGTTCGCGATGCGATGGATGTCAGCTCAGATCTCGCGAGCTCGGCACTCCAGAAGGTTCGTTACGCATACTTGCCCGCAAGCCACCCATGCTTGTGACAGTCGCTCTCGCCAACAAGATGGCCCGCATCGTATGGGCACTTATGGCAAAGGGGCGCGTCTATAAAGCTCCAGCTGTGGCGGCATAACCGCCCGGCCAGAGGAGGTCGTCGAGATGTAGGAAGGTCAAACGGAAGGTATGGCGCAACAGTCGATGAGACGGGGTCGGGAAAACCAGTATGCTCCGGAGTGCTTCGAGCGCCGCATTGATTTGGAGAACTCCAATACGGGCCAGCGACGGATGAACGGTCGCGCAAAAGGCCGGACAGACGTCAGCACCCGACTAGGCGCGTAATACGGCCCGAAACTCTTCCCGCATTCACCGGCGCGTCTACAGGTGGAGATCGGTTCAATAACCGAAGGACAACTCCATCCTGCGGACGGAAGAGATTTAGCCGATCGGCGCAAACGCCGGTCAAAACACAACCGAACCCAAGGAAGGGCCGCCAACTGAAGGTGTTTTGCCCCTTGCGTTCTTTCATTGGAGACCATCATGCGTGATAGAGCTGCGACCATCGACCTGATAAACGAACTACTGACCAAGCTTCGTCTGGTCGAATTGGCGGCTGGATCCCTGGAGGACCGCGACGACAGGAACGCGTTGCAGCATGGTATCGGTTCCGCGCTGGAAAGCGCAAACCTGGTCAAGACAATGCTACAGGGGGAAGCTCAAGATTAAAATGGCCAAATTCAACACGATGTTGGATTTGCCGCCGTGCGGATCCATTCGCGGCTACTGGTCAACCCGATGAAAACTGCTGGCATAGAGTCCCAAGCTGGTGCCCCGGCCTTCTACAATGATCTTCACGCCAGGTTTCAAGGTCTGCCTCAGATCATTTGAGACCCAGCAGAGGCTTTCGAACATCCAAGGTAGGCCCTGCAGGTCCACCGGCGAGCTGCACCCTCTATGGCTTCCTCCGTCAGCTTGCAAAATTTTGTAAGGGAGCTCGACGTGATGACCCGCGAATACTGCGGCGATCATTGGAACGCCGATGGCGACCGGGGTGCTCCCGACGAAGTAACCCAAGAAAGGCGAAATCAAAACCGCGCCTATCCTTTTAAGTTCGCCTTCGATGCTGTTCAAACCCCTTAGGACACCCAAGGGCAATAGCACCGCTGAGACGAGACCGGCAGCAATGCGAAAGGAACTCGTGGCAGATACCCAGTCCGCTGATGGCACAAACCCATAGCCAAACCCTCTAGCGAAGAGCGATAGGGCTGAAAGGAGGATCCAAATTAACAGGAGAACGACAGCGGTGTTCGCAAACCAGCGTATTACCCTCGTCTTTATAGCCTCGTTCATAAGTTCACTCGGTCCAGATTCTGCGCCCGGATGAAACGTGGCATACCGTTGGTTGCGCCATCAAGATGCCCCGTAGAAATATTTGAACAGAGCGGCGGGTATAAATGGCCATCCGGACGCGAGGTTCAGCCCTATGGTTGACTCGCCGATTGCTCCGCGCCTTGTTCGACGACGTCCATGCGAAGGTAATATGTTGAGTTCTCACGATTTTGCCTCTTCTCTCGATGAGGCCGCCAATTAGGACAGCGCTCACCGAGGCCTCGCTGTCGTAGCTCTCGGACATACGGCCAGAAGTACAAAATAAAAAAAGCCGCCCAACCGGTTAGGGCTGGGCGGCTCGGTCAGCTAGCACGCGTGGTGCGCGGCTTTGCTTGGTTCTCGACGACGCGATCGACGCGCAGCGTCATGTTATCAATGGCGGTTTTCACACCGCTGATCGCGCCCATGATTTGGTCGGTGGTCTCGCGCAGTCCCTGCTTCGTGATGTAGGTTTCAGCAGTGTGCAGCTTGTGCTCAGCTAGCTCGTCTCGCATTTCCTGGTCGGCCTCGCGCAACGCATCGATTTCCTTCAAGGTGTCCGTCCTCACCTTTTCAACCTGGGCGTAGATTTTCCACCAGATGCCCCATCCGGAGCCGGCAAGCATGAGAAAGAACCCCACGTATTTCATGATGTCCTCTAGCGTCATTTCTGCCACGCTAGTCTGGCATCTCGATTAGCGTAGAAATCACGCAACGCGGCCTTACCGCGGCGGCAAGCAACAAGCGCGCTGCGGTCCATTATCCAGAACTTTTCGAGCTTGGCCTGCGGCAATTGGCCGTCGCCGATGTCTACCGGCCCGTCGCAATCTTTGGTGAGAGCGGAATCCGGCTGTACCAATTGCGGCACAGGCGGCGGGCTAACGTACTTGGTTGATGCGGCGCACGCTGGGAGCGTCAAGCACAACACGGCCAGCATTAGGATCTTGATCGGCCTCACGCTGGAGCTCCTCGATTTTGTTTTGTAGGGATTCGTTGTCAGCCTGCATCTGTGCGATGCTTGCCGCTTCCGCGGCCTTGGCGGCATTGTTCGCGGCGTCCTGGCGCTCGATCTCGTCGGCGCGCGCCGTAGCAGCATCTGCCTTCATCTGTGCTATCTGCGCCGTGTAGGCCGTGGCGGCCCGCTGGTAGCCTCGGTGGTCGGCGAGCACGTACACGCCCACCAATAGCAGAACGGTAGCCAGCGCGCCGACTAGCCAACGCCCAAGGCTTGTGCTGAGAAATGCTATCATTGATGGTCACCGGGCGGATTGTCGTTGCTTAGGTGTTGGCGAAGATCCATGTGGCCAATTCCCATGTAGCCGCCGGCGAGCGTAAGAATCAGACCGAAGGCACTGGCTGCCACGACGCCGGCCTGCGCGTAGATGATCGATAGAAAGATCGCGCACCAGGCCAGCAACACATTGCCGCCGACGAGCCATTTTGTGAAACGCCGTTTGCTCCTGGTCATGCGGCAGCCGCCAGTGCAACGGCGAACTTCTTCGCGTAGCCTGCGATGTCGTCGGCCCTATCCGTGCCGTTGACGATCCGCCTGGCGTTCACCCAATCCGTGACCGTCGCGTTGAAATAATCAGACAGCTTTTTGCCAGTGAACGTGCCGTCTCGCATGCCCTTGACCATGATGGCGGCAGAGACATTGACGTCGCACACCTCGTCCGGGTTATCGGCATGGCCGAAGAGAGCGTACAATCGGCGCCCGGTTGTCTGCACGAGGCCGCGGCCGCGAAATAGATAACCGTCGCCTGGCTGGGTGTTGCCGAGGTTCTTCGCGCCCCACGTCCCGCCATAGATGATGTTGCCGATTGATTCCTGATCAGCAGGATGGGAAGCTGTCCGCCCGTATTGATTTGCTTGAGCCGCCGTGATCCGATTGCCGAACTTGGCAGTCAGAGCCGCCGCGCTGTAGTTCAGGCTTTCCGTGATCGGCACGAAGGTGCCGCCGGTCTCGATCATCGGTGTTGCCAGGATGTATGCGATATGGCGGTCGTCGACCACACTCAGGGACGCGCATGCATCAATGAGGGCCTCTGCGCCATTTACTTGGTTTGTCGACAGGCGCCCGCCGAACACGGTGGTACGCACCGCCGCGAAGAATTTCGCGTGGTCCATTGTAGGTTCCAATGAAAAAGGGCGGCCCGAAGACCGCCGCAAAAAGCGAAGGATCAGTTGTTCTTACGCTGCCGGTAACTTAAGATTGCAAAACCAGCCATCTGGTATGGAGAATTGATGTGCAAGATTCCGGAAGAGCTATAATCATCGGGAGCGCCATGGTGGCTGCATCCGTGCTAATAATCGGCAGTGCTGCGATCTATTTCTCTGTGACGGCCCCGCGCCGCGAAAGAGAACGTCAGGCCACCGCATACTTTCAGTCCGTTTGTAACCATGTTGATGACTCGCTAAAAGAAGAGTGCAGAGATACCGTTTTCAAGCAGACCGGGATTAAACTCGCTCCTTAGCACGCACCGCGCCGTAGAACTTCGCGCGATCCATGACGATCCCTTTAGTGATTGGGCCAGGCGATCGCCGCAACGACCGCTTCAACCGAGGCCACGTCCGTAGCTGCTTCGATCGTCTTCTTGGCGCCAAGGCGAGTGGCCTCGATCGCGGCGCCGATCGTCTGCCACTGTTTGAAGGCTGCATCCACGATAGCAGCGACGCCAGCGATGTCTGCCGCAGTAATGCCAACCTCAGCCGAAAGTAGCGGATAATCAGCCGCGACCGGCTGTGTCGCTGCCAGATAGCGCGAGGCCTCGTCTGCCTTTTGGCTATAGGTCATCGCCTGACCAGCCCCGGACGTGATGTATTTCAAACGTTCTATCTCAGCCGCCGCGTCGATCTGCGTTTTCAACGCGACCTTCGCCGCATCGAGATTGATATAAACGCCATAGGGTGAAAGCACGGCCGCGAGTTCCGCCTGGCTCTCATTGCCTTCCGCATCTTGCGGATATGGGGTCGGAACGCCGCCATTCTCCTTCCATGCAACGAAGGTCTCGTCATCCTCGCCCACGACGGCCCCGCAGGCCGAGGAAAAGACGGTCTTGTCAGCCTTGATCCAGTACCATTCGAAGGGATTAAACATATTGACCTCCTGTCGCAGTCGTGCCGGCCGTTGGGCCCGGGTAGTAATTGACTCCGGCGCCGTTGGTGTTGATCGAGCCGTTGACCGATACCGAATACTTCAGACCATTGTTTACGTTCGCTGCCCCGGTGATGGAGGAATAGAGGCAATTGATGAAGCCGCCGACGGCGTTCACGAAAGCAGTGAAACCGACGACATTCACCACATTGAGCGTCGGCTGCGAAGCAGCGGCCCTGATCGCGCCGCCGTCCGCTGCATACATGTGCGCGATGGTCGCGCCACCGACAATTCGCTGCGTTCCGGTGATGAAAATGGTGCCGCCGGCTCCGGAGGCCATGTGCGCGCCGCCATTGCTGCCACCGCTGTTGTTGTTGAGCGGCCACTCCATATTCCCGACAGTGACGGAACCGCCGCTGACGGAAAGGTTATGGGCGCCAGCGCCGGTAACGGTCGGCTTGAGTCCTTCGACTTTCCATCCCGTCGAGCCGCCGGCACCGATAGCCCCTGTAATGACATTGGAGGGGGTGACCGTGTCGCCGGTCAGCGTCGCTGACGAGGCCCCAGCCAACGACCTGAGATTAAAGGCGCCATAGGTTCCACTCGCCACACTGATGCTGATAGCAAAGCCGTTGCAGTTCAAAGACGCCGTGACGTCGATCGCTCTTTGAATGGTGGCGAATGCGGTACCGGCGGTGAGACCATTATTGCCGTCATTGCCACCCGCGCCATTGACGTAGTAAGTCCTGTTGGCCGAAAGCGCCGGCTGCGCAACGCTCGCCCACCATTTCGTGCCGTCATAGGTGAACGACACCGGACCTATGAGCTCTCCGCCGATGAGCGCCGCCCCGAATATGTTGACGATTGACTTATTGCCAAGCCCGTTAAGATTGAGGGTCGCAGCGCCTGTGTTCGGCGTGGTGATGTTGAGAACGACGATCAGCCCGGCAACCAGTGACGCCGGGACCGGCGACAGGGTTGCAGTCAGCGCATTCGCCGTTCCGCCAGCTATGGCGAAGTTCAACAGGCCAGACTGAATAGCCTTCGCCGCCTGCGACAGATCGCTATTGCTCGGAGTGAAGCCGGCCGCCTGAATTAGCGCAATGATCTCGCGCTGCGGATACTCGACGGCGGCGGCCGGAATGATGGAACCCTGAATGCCCGACGACGGATTGCCGTTGACGTAAGGCGCATTCGGATTAGACGGCTGGTCAAAAGGTTGATTATATAGCATAAAAAGGTGCCCAATAAAAAAGGCTCTCGAAAGAGCCTTTAGCCGGAAGAAAGAAGCGAGTAGTCGAAGGCAACGTCGGTCTGCGCCGGTTTCCATCGTCGGATGACACACTCGAGGTCCGTGGCGAGTGCGATCGTCACCATGTGATCAACGCCAACCTCGCCGCCTCCGAGACCGGTTCTGAACCAGGTTTCGCGATTAGACGTCAGCTTCATGGTCCACTGGAACCGAAGGTTGGTAGAGCCAAGCATCCACCGGTAGTCGGTTGAGGAGGTGCTCACGCGCGTATCGCCGCACTGACTGATACCCGTCATGTATGGGGAATATTCCTGAATGGTGACGGTATATCCCAGGCTCGCCGCCACACCAAGGAAGTATGGAATCGACTGGCCGCCCTCGGCCGTCATCTTCTGAACAAGGGCGTTTCGCCTATCGGCGAGTGTTACCGCTTCTGCAATGCATGGATCGGGCAGCCCCCAGGCCGCCTCCCATGAATTAAGCATCTCCGAGGTAACGCGCGGATCGCTTTCGATCTCAAGCAGATCGGCCGCCCTGCCATCAACGTAGGCCCAATTGCTGGCAAGTCCGTTCAGCACCTTCATGAGGGTGGCATCAGACTCGCGCGGCCACGCCGGCCCGGTGGGCAGGTTATCTGCCATCGCCTGCTGGTAGTCGGACTGACTACGTCTGACGTGAGTGTCAGGCATAGGTTATGGTCCCCAGCACGGCCATGCACCCGTTGTTTGGCATGACCTGATCGGCCATAGTCAGAGTGAAGCTTTCGACTCCAGAGGCGCCGAGGATCGCGTCGGATACCCATGCCGCATAGATTGTCTGCGCGGGCTGCGCGACGCCATTGGACGCGTAGGCAGGCTTAGCCCTATCGACGAGCATGGCCGTCACAGCATTTGCAATGGCAGCCCGCGTAGAGGTGCTGTCGTCCTCAAGATTGGTGATCGTGAAGGCAATGGGGTACAGCGTTGGCGCCAGAACAAAGAGATCCTTCGTCGAAACCGGGCGAACCGTGTTCAGATAGGTGGTGACGGTCGCAATGTCGTCGGTGGTCGGCAGCCCGTTATTCGACGAACGCAGGTCGTCCATCATGAAGCGCACCGTCACCGTGCCGTCGCCCATCTCGAGCGGCGAGCACCATGCGCGAGTGACGCCAGGCACCTCAAGTGTCCAGGCAACATAATCGTCTGCGTCGCCGCCTTGTGGTGGCTTTTGAATCCGGTCAAGCACGCGATTTCTCAGCGAGCTGTCGCTTTCCGCATCCGTTCCACCAGTCAGCGAAACGACTGTTGCATTACCATCGACGCCAGAAAGCGCCGTGGTGATCGCTAGAGACGTGCCGACATCTAGATTGCCGTCTGCGCCCGCAGTCTGCGCGGCGATATTGCCCGAAGTAGAGCCGGCGCCGAGCGTGATATCGGCTGTGGTCTGAAACGTGATGGCGCCGTTGCTGAGCTCGGTTCCGGCCGAAATTACCGTGCCGGCCGTGCCGGTGAATGTTGCCGAGCCGCTAGAATACGATGCCTGCTTTCGGCCGTCCTTTAGCCAGATCGACGCATGACGATCTAGCCATTCGTTTTCGGCGGTATCCGGCATCAGCTGTTTTGCCAGCCAATCCAGATACTGCAGGGTGAGATGAGCCATCGCGCTGTTGCCGTCCGTCATAATCCGGAGTGGACTATTCGGGATTATCGAACCAAGCTGGGTGGCGGAAATCATCTGGTCGCGACCGCGCTTGCGCAGCGTCGCTAGATCAGGGGTAGACCATGTCAAGAGATGTCATCCCATAAATCTTGGAATTGCAAAGAGATCAGGGATTTATTTCCCCTATACAGCGCGATCGAAGCGGAAACGCTTGTATCATTGTAGCGCTGTACATCTACTTCCAATTTTGTTGCTATTTTTTGATCGAGAAATGGCTGAAGACACTCAATTAGATATGTCTTCGCCCTGGCGACGGTGGCGCCATACTTGTAATTCTCGTCGGTGATCTTGGCGCGGCTGAGAAGCCAAAGGCGACTACCGACTGGCCAGCCACCCCATATTTCTTGTGCGTCGGTGTCGCCCCACCAGCCGCGTAGGTCGGTGTCGCCGTCCACCGGCAGCTCATCGTCTGCGTTGGCTCGGCGATCTGTGCCGATAGCCATCAAAACCGCCGAGACGAGATCGTGAGTGCTATCGAGCGTGTTCTGCCCTGTGGTCAGCCAGTCGAGGCTGATGGCCTCGGTGGCTTGGCCGGGCGCAATGCGAATATTGCTCAAGCCGGCGCCCCCGTATTGCTGCCGCCGGGTGTGACGCCGGTGTGAACGTGATCATGGCCGATATCCTTGCCGTCATGCGTGACGGTACCGCCCGTGATCGCCACGCCTGCCGGCGAGATCGTCATAGTGACGCCTCCGGCCGTAATGGTGAGGGGATTGCCAGCAGTGTTGATATTGATCCCGTCATTGGCCAGGTGAACTTCGGAGCCGTTATAGTGATAGAGTGTCACGTCGCCGGCGGGTCGCCCCTTAGGGCGGCTGCGGCGGTCGCCAAACGCTATAACGATCGGATGCGATCTATTGCCGCCGACAAACCCAATGATGGCCTCTGCGCTCCCGTCGCTGCCACTTGCGGCAGGAACGGCGGTGAGGCCATAGCTTTCAAAGTGCTCGACGTCGGAAAGGCTTTCGTCTTGCAGGCCGACGAGGTTCAAGGTTCGCAGTTTGGCGCCGTCCTTGACAGATTTTATGCTTCCGCGTGCAATTGTCATGAAGGTCTCGCGTACGCTAGAAAATGACTTCCTGCCCCTTGGGGCCGTCTGTCGTCGGTGGCGTCGGGGTAACCGGAGTCGATGTCGCCTTTTGCGCGTCGGTTTGCTCTGGAGACGTGCTCTGCACATCAACAGGGGAGCCGATCCACTTCTGCGCGATAAGGGTAGTGCGCGTTCCTGCCTGGTCCTGCGTGAAGGTTACCTCTGCAATCTTCAGGTCGGACGTCTTCAGCATCAGCATGGGGGAATCGATCGAGATCTGATCGAACACCTCCGGCAGATTGCCCGAGGAGAGAAGCCAGCCCTGATAGACGATACGAACGATGACCTGCTGACTCAGCGAGAGCAGTTGGCAATATCCAGACGCCTGCTTAAGGTCTTCGGCATCGGCGGGAATATCGGCCTGCACCTGCTTGTCAGTGCTGTAGTTCGAACCTTTGGCGTCGGCTTTGCCGGAATATGCGCCGCGGTTCTGTGCAGGCGTGCTGTTGTCGCTTCCGCGTTGCTGCCCGGTAACCGAAATGCTCGTGTCGGGCGCGTTCTGGGCAAGGGCGCTTGCGGCAAGAATGTTGCGCCCCTCGACGAACTCAGCGGTGGGCTTTTTGTCGGTATTGCCGCGGGCGGCTAGATTGCCGTTTTTGTCGTCATGGAGCCAAATACCGCGGTATTTCGAGAGCCTCGAGAGCAGATTGAAGATCGTCTCGCCGGGCTCAATGTTCACGTACTTAAATGGCTTGTCCCACCCTGACGGCGGATTAAGAGGCTTCAGGGTTATGCCCACCGGTCCCAAGACCTTGTTGGCAATTGCCTGAAAGCTGTAGTTCTTGAATTCTCCATCCTTAAGAGGAATGGACTGTTTGACCGCCTTTATAATCTGTGACGCAAATGTCACGCGCACCGAGTGGTTGTTCGCGTCATAGGCGACCTGGCGCTCATGAATATGGCCGGCGGCAAACAGCTGCCCGGCGAGCTTCACTGTAGCGGCGTCGCCGGGCTTGATCTGCAGGGACTGCCCGACCGCGCCGTTGGCGCCCACCTTTTCCGTCACGCTCAAGGTAACCATGCGCACGACAGGGTCGCTGCTCGCGGTCGCCGTTACCGAGTCCCAATCACGGAAAACCTTTCCGTTGATCGTGACTTCGCACGTCTCTTCAATCTTGGGCAAGACGGATTACTCCGTAAGCGCCCTGATGCTATCCGGCATAAAGGCCGGGTGAGCTGGGCTGTTTTCGTTGATGATTTCGTCGGCTCGGCTCGCGTCGCCGTACAGAACATTCGCTAGGGTCAGCGCCGTGCGGCGCTTGCCGAATGTGTAAGTTGCCAACTTCGGAAGCTGACTTGCGCGCTGCGAAAGGTCGTAAGCAACCGCGCCATGTAGCGCGATGAATGCCTGATAGGCGGCAGACTCGAGATTATCAGCGGCGTAATCTTCGATCGCCACCAAATCGTCCACCATACGGGCGAGGATAGCCTCTGCTTGGCTACGGCTCGTCAGAATGGCGTTTGATACCGCCCTGCTTTCTTCCGCAATACTCATTCTGAGCAGCATCTGCCGTACGGTGATGCCGGCTGGATAGCTTGGCGACAGGGCCGAGATGGTCGACCTGATGCCGTAAAACTGATCCGACGTAATGCCGGCAGTCGTGGCCGCGATGAAGCATGCCAGTGCCGTCGCGCCGATCGTTCCGGCTTGCAGTAGTGATTTCGCGTCGACCTTCAGGGTGGTGCATGCTCGATCAAGAGCCGCGCCCTCTTCCGTCGTGCCAGACGTGAGCGCCGACAGGTTATCGGCCGTGCTTTGCAGGATAGCCACGGCCTCGTTCAATTCAGCGCGGGTCAAGCTGTCATCGCAGTATCTGCGGCAGTTGCAGCAGCGCTGCCCGCGCTGTCAGCCGCATTAGAGGTGGCAGATTGCGTGTCTGCGGTGGCCGGCGTGTATGGGCTGGTGCCGGCCTCTACGAGAAGGATCTCAAAGCGGGCCATGCCGCCTTCCTCGCGATTTTCAGAAACGCTGTAGCCCTCACAGGCAACATTCATGATGCCCATGGTCGGGTGGATCAGCGTGCCACCACCCTCAGTATCGAGGGCGGCGCTCAGCAGCTCGCGGAATATGGTATAGTCTTCGCCGATGACGTAGGCGGAGATCGAGAACTTCTTTGCACGACGCCCCATGTCTTCGGTGTAGGGATCGTCGCGCTTAGGGTATTCGTGCGTTACCGTGCGCCGGCCGCCAGCCTTTGCGCCCCCCTCTACGTGGAAGGGGGCACCACGGAACGACGCCGGAAGCAGCAACTGCCTCCAAAGCGGAGATGTCATCTTGTTTCCTTGCTAGAGCGACACGGAATTACCGCGGTCGATCTTCAAAGTCTGGAAGAGATCGCTGTCGCTCCGCTTCACGGTGACCGGATGATCCTTGCTGTGGACATGGATATCGACCTTGCCGGTTGGCGGAGGCGAGCTTGGTGCAGACCCGCCCTGTAGGCCAGCGCTGGCAGCCGCTTTAGAGGCGGATTTGCGCTCAGGAGCCTGCTGGTTTTCCAGAGATTTACGAAGTGCGTTCGCCATCGCCGCGCGGCTGTTAAACTGCCGTGGCCCCTGATCCCGCGGACTCTCATATTCCTTGATGGCTAAGCGAAGGACTTCCTGGGCATTCTTGGCCTTAACGGCGCGATCCCAAATGCCCATCTTCTTCATTTCCCAGATCATGGCTTTGGTCTGGTCATCCATCCCAGCGCTTCGGACGTCGATGCCGGTATTTTTGAGGATGTCCCGCACGCGGGGCATATGCCATTGCACTGATCCGAAGGCTGTTGCCCTGCCCCCTACAAAGTCGCCGCGCTGCTCATGACCATAGCCAGATTCTGCACCCATGGTCGCAGCGGCCCATGTGGTGGCGTTCTCACGCGACATACCCGCCGCCATCAGGCTATCAACAATGCCCTTGGCTCGCTGAGCTTTACTGCCGGTTGGTACCGGCCCGGTTCCTGCTCCGCTAATATCGAAGCTACCGCCAGACCCGCCGCCACCAAATACAGCCCGGCCACCGCCACCGAAACTACCGCCACCGCCCCAGGAAGCATTCTGGAAGCCATCGCCGCCACCGATGCCAGTACCAGCGCCACCACCCAGATAACTCTGCGTGAAGGCAATCATGCCTAGCTCAACGCCCTTGGCGAGTACCGCTATTGCGGCATTGTCGCGTGCCGCGGAGGCGCCCACGAAAGCCGCCTGCATACCAGGATGGTAGGCGATGGGTTTAGCCATGCCGCCGTAACCGTGCGCCTCTGGGTGGTCCTGTGCAGGCGGAAGGACCTTGTCGTCTTTCGTGGAATCCCGCGGCGGGACGTAGGAAAACGGGTTGGGTACAGACCCCAGAAATTTATCGAGTTTGCCGCCTTTTTCGGCATGGAAAAGGCCGTGAATGGCCTGATCGTCCGACTTTGGCGGGTCTATCACATCCCAATTGGTGAGACTCTTGGCCCATTCGACGACGTCCTTGAGGTTCTTGGCGCCTGCCTTGATGTCCGCAAATACCGCCTCGATATCCTGGCCAGTACCCTTCCAATCGACCTGTTTCAAGTCGTCGCCGACATCGTGAAAGAACTCTTTCACGTCGCCAACATGGGCATCGGAAAACTGCTTGAAGGCGTCGGCCGCAGCAATAATTTGCGGAGCGAGCTCGCCGCCGACCGAGTTCTTCAAATTCTCAAACGTGGCGCTCAGATGCGAAATTGCATCCTGAAATGCCTCTGCCTTCTTCGTATCCTCGTCCGAAGGCACGTAAGTATTCTTGCCGGCCGCGGCCATGCGCTTGTCAAGCGAGGCTTTTCCGTTTGCTCCAAATTCTGCAAAATCGCCCGTGCCGAAAAACAGCTCGGACAGGGTGCGCCGCGATTGCGCATTCTTTTGCATCGCAAGGTAGTTTAGTTCTTTCTTGACTACCTCGTCATTGGATTTTGTGTTCGCGAGGTCTTCGGCGATACCACGGCCGCCGCGTAGGCCAGCAATCGCCCCATAACTTCCCTGATGCAGCCGCATCGCATCTGCATTGCGGGCAGAAAAGGACAGGCCGCCGGCTACGGCGTCTGGATCGATCGCGAGACCGTCCGATACCTGCTGCATCTTTTGCAGCGTCGTGACAGCAATGCCGGTCTCGTGAGAAAACTTCCTCATGCGCACGGCGTTATCGGCGAACGATCGGACTGCAGTGCCAACCGCAGTGATCGCGCCGGCGGCAGATAGCGCCCCCACGCTGATCGCGCCGAGTCCCAAGCCTGAGGTCAAGCCGCCAAGGCCATTTGTGACTGCCTTGCCGACGCCCTCGGCCTCCTTGCGGAGGTTCTCCATTTGCTTGCCGACCTGCTTCATGCCGTCTGGGACTTTCACGTCCTTCAATCGGCTCACAAGGTCTTTTAGAGGCTTGGTGAACTTGTCGAGGACAGTTGCCGGAAGCACCAAAGGCTCAGTCATCGCGTGTCCTCTCGAGATATTTCAAGGTGTAGCTGTGCAATTCCGCCAACTCATGATGAGGGCGAGTCAGAAAATCGAACGGGTTGACGTGAAATGTCATCGCCAGATCGATAGCCATGTTGACGGAATCGTCGGCTACACCGGCATGAAAAAACCCGTCAGTTGCCACCCAAGGCTGATAAGATCCTTGGGCTTAAGCTGCGCCACCGTAGAGGGTGGCACAGCGGCAAGACGGCTGATCATTGTGGCCATGCGCTTGTCATCTACCAAGACGCGCGGCGGATCGCTGATGGGGTCAAACTGAACCGGGTTGCCCACGGCGATGACGTCGGCGCCCTGAGGCTCACGGAGAACGAGCTTCTTTACCTTCTCGCCGTGCGCCTCGATCTCGTAGTCAAAGGGGAAGTCGAGCTTCCCGTCTTCCCATCCTGCCACTGGTTAGGTTCCTTCCGTGCAAGAAACGCCTTCGAAGCGGATCTTCACCTTGCCGTCGACGGTTTCCATTGGAAGGTCACCGGCCTGCCACGCGTTTTTCAGCGTGTAGGTGTGACCGTTGGCGATTTCGGCCGTGACCGTCGCGCCTGTGATGCCCTTAACGTCGGAGATTTTCCAATCGTCAGTCAGCGTGAAGTCGCCTTCAATGTAAGGCACGACTGGCATTTCAGAGTAACCGTGCACATAGTCCTGGCCGGCAATGCCCGTCCTCGTTACCGAGGACGGCATGATCACCAGGTTCCCGCGCAACGGGTATTGCGTTCCGTCAACTTTGACGTACGCAGTGCCTGCGGCTCTAAGTCCCATATTCTGTTATCCTTTACGAGGCGCTGGAGTACTGCAGCCGGAACTGTGCGAGCACGGCGAAGATGCGCAGACCGTTGATGATGTCCGGCGGATACAGGACGTCGACGCGGTCGGGGTTGGTGCTGTTGCGCTCAACCACCAGATTGGAAGCGAACGCATCCAGGTTCTCGACGAGGCCGTCGTATTCCATGTCAGAATATTCCGACACGAGCTCGGCCTTGATAATCTTCGGTGTGATGATCGCCTGGCCAGTTGCAAAGACGGTACCGTCATTCGCCAGCTTGTGGCGCGGGTACTTGCTCGTAATCGCGTTCTTCAGACGACGGAAGATCTCAGCCAGCGTGTACAGCGTCGTCGCCAGCGCATAAGCGTTGTCCGGCTGACCGTAGCTGTTCTTCTGGTACCGCATGGCCTCGCGCATGATGGCCGGATAGCCGTTCGGGTTGACCTTTTGAATGGCGATACCAACCGAAACCAGATTGTTCATCTGGGTGGCATTGAAGCGCGCTTCAGGCGGCGCCGGTAGGACGCCAGTCATTTCCAGAGTCTGAAGCGGGCGTGCCGGATCATTTGCCAGGCCACGAATGGCTGCGGACGTGTAGGCTGCAGTCCAATCCCAGACTGGCGACGGCGAGCCCGGCTCGACAGCAAGGACGCTTTCAACCGCCGAGTTGCCGGTCGGCCCCCAGGTCATGAGGTTGCTGTAGGTGTCGCGCTTGGCGCTCCAAACGGCGCCATAAAGCTCGCGCATCCAGCCCCAGCGGCCGGTGTCGCCAAAGCCATATTCGGTGTCGAACAGGGCGAGCGTGCCGCTATCGGTGTACGGCAGACCGACGAAGTCATACTGCGTTTCACCGAGGGCGACGATTGCATTATCGAAAGTCGGGACGCCGGCGCCGTTGGTTGCTGCAGTGTGGACAAGCGTAACGCCTGCCGGCAGTGCCTGGCCGCCATTGGAGCCAAGATAGGTGTCGGTGACAACGATGTCGTTGCCTGTCGCACCCTTCCATTGGCAAGTATACGTCACGACGCCTGCTACAGCCGCGGCCGTAGACGGAAGGGTCGTCATCGCATTGACGGCAGCCGCGATAGAAGTTGCGATCACAGTCGCCGTGTCGCCGCTCTTGACGCCGACGCTGACAAGCTGGCCGGCAACGTATAGCGAGATGATGCCGGATGCCGTCGCGGTGCCCGATACCGTCGTCGTCTGGGTAGCGGCTACGCCACCCGTGGGGTCGTCAACTGCCATGCAGGAAAGCAGGGCTGCAGGATAGACCTTGAACAGCCGGTCCACCATGCGTTCCAGCATGGAGCCTTCGCCGAAAAGCCTTTTCGCGACAGCGACCGAGCCGATGGCGTAAGGCTTGTTCGACAGGGCGTTGCCGGCGGCAAGCTTCTGACCGATGAAAATAGCAGGGTGGCTTGCGGTGCTACCCGTGCCGGCCTGCGAGGAATCGACTTCCGCATAAAAGAGCGGAACGTTCCAGGTCGAGGGGAATGAATTGAAAGAAACAGACATTAAGAATTATCCGTTTTCGTGCTGATGCTCGACGCCTTGGCAGGTGCCTGCTCGCTCTTTGCGATGGCTCCGTCCATGATCAGGCGGAACGTGAATTGATCTGCGAGCCAATCGGCGCCGCCATCAGGAAGGATGCCGGAGACAGGATGGCTAAGCTTCGCGCCCGCCGTAGCGGGGACGACAAAAACCGTTTTGCTCATGTGGTGGTGATCTTTTTGGTTAGGACGCCGGTAGAGCCCACGTCCTGTTGAACTGGTCGGCCGCGTCGTCGTTGTTCGGCTTTGCCGTGACGCCCAAAGTCGCGAAATTGTCCGGGATGACCGGATCGTATATCCAGCGATAGAAGAACTGGAATTCCAGCTGCAGCTCGAGGAAGTAGGACTCGCCTTCCTTCTCGAAGATGCGCCGGCGGCGAATGCCGTTGATGGATTCGAAGCGGAAACTCTCATCGGTGCCAAATCCAACAAAGGTCGGATCTGTTAGCAGCGTGTTTTCGATCGCGTCGATGTCTTCGTCTATGATGCCGTCCGTGACGGATGGGTCATCAAAGCCGCGCGACACAGCAACAATGATCGTCGCTGTTACTCCGAATTTCGGAGGGCCGGCATTTGCGTCGCCATCCGGTTCAAGGCGTTCGTCGGCGATGAAGATTGACAGCGCCGGAAGGTCATCAACCGATAGCGTCGGCGTGCCTTGCTTGCGGATCGTCGTGTAGCCAGGCAGGCTCTCAAGGCGAGTATAGATCGCCTCTCTGATGGCCGTGGTATGGCTAGTCATCTGATCTCTTTCAGCTTCAGCTCGGCGCCGCCCTGCCCATCTGGGAAAGACGCGTCTACCTTGTAGGCTTTGCCGTTCAGCGCGATTTTGTCGCCCTCGCGGGGCGCAACCGTAAAGTCGCTCAGCCGAATGCCGAGAGTGACATTCGTGGAAGCCATTTCAGAGCCATCCGCCAGCATCACAGTGGCCACGGCGCGATCATAAATGCCGGTCGCAGTGTACGGCGGAGCGCTCGGCTGAGATTTGAGGGGCGTGACCGTTACAGTCACGCCGAAAGCCGCCATGCATGGCGACAAAACTAGGTTGTCAAAATCCATGGCGGCTTGCCTGCTTAGCTCGCGGTGCCGGTGTACAGAACTTCCGGACGCGTGCAGATGAACAGCGGGTAGCTGTAGATCTCGAACTTCGTCCAGGCGTTTCGGTCGCGATCGGGGATCGTCAGGGCGTACTGCTCCTGGCCGAAAGTGTTGATCCACGGATCAAACTCGGCCGGACCATAGCCAACCTGGAACAGGTCACGAACGCCGACCGGGAAGAAGACAGCAGCGTTGTCGCCAATCGCAACAGTCGACTTGTCGTCGGTGCCACGATAGTTGTGGAAGTAGATGCCGCCGAAGTAGAAGGCATCGAACACCGTTGCCTGCGTCGCGCGCAGACCTTCGGCCGCCTGCCAGTTCTGGTAGGTCAGCTGGACGGACGGATGCTTGACTAGCGCGTCAAAGAATGCATCGCCGACGAGTGCATGAACGGTCGTGCTGGTCGTAAAGCCGCCCTTGGATGCGCGAGCCATGCCGCGTGCGATCTGCTTGCAGAGATCGTTCACGTTGATCGAGCTGCTGGAGAACGCGAAGGCCACAGGCGTATTCGGGGTGACGCCCCACTCGGCAAACCAGTCGATGAGAACGCTGCCATCGGAATCCAGCCACTTGCCCTGGAGGGCGCCGAGGCGGGCATATTCGGCGGTCAAGTCAAAGTCGTCCTTAAGGCGCGACAGACGACGAGCTGCTTCTGCCTGAACCTGCATCAGCTCGGTTTCGGTACCGAACTGGCGGATGCCGTTGAGCTGCTCAGCGTATAGCGTGAATGCCTTTGCCCATCGCTTGGTCCGGTAGCTGCGAATGTCGCGCTTGTCGTCCTGCAGCTGGCTAGGCGGTGCGCCAATCTGCGACGTCGGGATCAGCTGCATGAAACCGTCGCGCTTTTCGATGGCGATGTTTCGGGTGTTGGTCGGAACGGGCTCGAAAATGTTGAGCTCGTTCAGGAACTGCGGCTTGTAAGGGATTTTCTCAAGCGCAGTGGTCAGCGATACGGTGTGAAACGCATCGCTGTTAAAAATGTCCATGCTTGCCATTAGGTCAAATATTCCTTTAGCGGACGGAAATACCGAGCGCAGCCAGCTGTGCGTTCTGGGTGGCGATCTCCGGCGCAGTGTCGATCGACACGTCGCGCGTGAGGTGCTTGCCGTTCACTTCGCAAGTGCGCGTGAAGGCAGTCACAGTGGCGTCAGCGCTGGTTGCGTCAACGCGATAGCCGATGATGCCGGCCGCAATCTGGGAGCCGTCTGAGGCCGCGGGAACGGAAGGAATATACTTGCCGCTCGCGGTAATCTTGCCGACTACGGTGCCGGGCTGAAGGACGCCGGCGCCAGAGGCGATCGTGATGACGTCGCGCGAGATGTAGCCCGGCGCTTCGGTAACCAGGAACTCAAGGTTCCATGGCTGCTGAGTGAAAATGGTGGTCATGTCTGAAATTCCTTAGCGCTTGGGCAGCTTTGCGATGGCCGCGTCCCAGCCCTTCGCGACATCTTCCGACTTGGTACGAACGACTGCGCCGCGTGCATTGCTGGTGCGGGCTTCGTTCTCGGAGCGAGCCTTGAGGAGCTCGCTGCGAACACGTGCCTGCGGAACAGCCTTCGTGAGGAAACCGGCCGTCAGATCGTCGCGACCTGCGATGGCGCAGAGATCGGCGACGCGGCGTGCGTAGGAGAGACCCTTGGCCGAAGCGCGCGCCTTGCGGGCAGTCGGCTTGTCGTCGTCTTCCTTGTCGTCGTCGTCTTCGTCGGCATCAGCCTTCTTGTCGTCGTCATCGTCGACGTCGGCCTTCATGTCGTCGTCGTCATCGTCTGCGCTGAAATCGTTGTCGTCGTCCGCGCGAGCCTTGCTGGCTTTGCGGGCCTTCTTGGCGTCGGACGGCTTGTCGTCGTTTTCGTCGCCGTCTTCGGCGTAGCCATCGTCCGCGGCCTTGGCCAGGATGGCGGCGAGCGCATCAAGCTTTGCCGAGAGAGCAGCAATCGCCGACTCGGTCTTGTTCTTTCTTGGCGTTACAGCCATAGCAATTCCTTTATGCATGGCAGTTTCAACTGCCGCACGTAAATGTTGTGGAACGAGTTTGAGGTTGATCGACGCCTGCGATGGGTCGATGACCTCGTCGCATAGGCCGAAATCAACGGCTTCCTGGGCGCTCAAGAGGCGGTTCTCTTTCATCAGAGCGAGAACATCTTCTTCCGATTGCCCGGTTTTCTTCGCGTATGCCTCAACATAGCGATCGGTAAGCCTTTGCAGATCTTCCGAAGCAATCCTGAGTTCATCCGCCGTCCCGCCTGCACCGGCGCTGTACGGCTCATGGATCAACATGAAGCCGTTGCTGGCGATCTCGACGCGATCCGCGGCCATCGCAATCAGCGTGGCAGCACTTGCCGCCAAGCCTTCAATGCGAGCCGTGATATGCGCCGGGGACATCGACAGGATCGTGAAAATCGCCTCGGCAGTGAACACGTCACCGCCGGGCGAGTTGATCCTGACGAGCACCTCGGCTGGGTTGCCGATAGCTTTGAATTCAGCGTCGAACCATTGGGCCGTGATGCCTTCACCGGTTTCGTCGGCGCCAATGCCGCTGAACAGGCAGATCTCAGCTGGTGACGGCCCTAGAGCCATCACCCTCTTGTTTCGGGTCATCTGGTCGCATCCCCTTCTAGTTGTTCTTCGTGGGATTCGGCTTGGTCGGGATCGCTGTCATCCGCCGGCGGCGTCTTGGACAGTGACTGTCCAAGCGGGCTGTCGGTCAGTAGGATTCCGAGATCGCGGACGCGTTTCTGGTCGGCTGCAATGCGTCGATCGGTTTCCTCCGGATCAAATCCGAGCTCCTCGATGACATCGCTGCGTGACTTGTATCCGTTGTCGACGAGCAGCTTTTCGGCCTGGCCGTCCTTCAAGGGGTCGATCCAGTCGAAACGCGGCGGTATCCATTTGACCTTGAGATACTTTCGACGGTTCTGCAGGAAGTCTGGGATATCGACCTCGCCGCTAATCACGGCGTCCCTCAGCCATCGCGCCCAAATCGGGCGGCACATCTGAAAGACCATGCAGCTGTGCTGAAGCTGCGTCAGCCTGTTTCGGAACTCGACAAGAGACTGGCGCGACGAGGAATAGTTCGCCTTGGCGTTGTCGCCAGTCGCTGCCATGTACGGCACGCCCATGCCCGATGAGGCAGCTAGCAGATTCCGATACTGGAATGGCTCATACGAGTTCCCGGCCTCTGCCGGCTCACTGAACTTGATGTCCTCGCCCGGTAGCAGGCTTTGGATAGTGCCGGGCTCCAAGACCGGGAAAGGTCCAGGCTCACCGTCTGGGGCGACGTCGTCATCTTCGTCGAACATGGCTTCCGGCGCGGCGGACGTCACAAAACCCGCGTACATCGCGGCGAGCCTTTTACGCTCGAGCTCTGCGTCGTCGTACTGGTCGACAAGGAACAGCTTCACGATCGACGGCGTGATCCACGGAACACCGCGCATCTGCCCTGGCCGAAGCGGCCGGTAAATGTGCAGTACCTCGTCCGCGGGAACCCTGACATAGGTCAGTGGGTGGACGCGGTAATAAGGATCGCCCGGATAGACCGAATAGAACCAATAGGCGATGCGGCGGTCGTTGCCATCAAGCTCAATGCCGTTGATGATCTGATTGCCATCATCGGCCATATGGTTCTTGTTGTAGGCAAGCATTTCGCTTTCGAGCAGCTGCAACTGCAACGGCACACCGGGCATGTTGTTGCTGCCGGATCGGAAGCGGATAAAGCACTCGCCTGCCTCGAACAGCGCTCGAGCGACAAGAGCCTGCATGCCGTAGAAATCGGTCTGGCCACTAAAGTCCGCCTGGTCGGTCCATTCCCGCCAAAGCAGCTGCAGGCCATCTTTCATGGATGGATCTTGAAGCAGAGGCGACGGCTTGATGCCGGCCCCTACGAGATTGGCGACGAAAGACTCCGCGGCAGACGCCACGTATGGATTGTTCCGCAACAGATCGCGGGAGCGTGCCCGCAATTGCTCTCCGTCTGCGGACACAAGCTGTGTCATGCTGGCGCGGGTCGGCTGCCACGTCGACAGCCGGCGGCGCATCTGCGCGCCTTCGAACCCCATGCCGGTGTAATATGCCTTGGCCGACTTGGTCTTCCGACCAAAGCCAAGCGACTTCAAAAGAGAAAATCCCAACGATCTACCCCTTAAAGCCGCTTGCATGTAACTGGTCGGAATTGGCGCTTCATCTTCGTGCCGTTCAGGTCGGCCTCGATCAGCGCCTTAAGCTCAAGCATCTGCTGCAGATCTCGATACTGCACCGATTTGCCCTGGTAGCTGACGCTCGTCGCGCCAGCCGCAATCGCGGCGCAGAGCGCCGTGTATTGGGCCTGTGTGTATATGGACATCGAAAATCCTAGAGATAACTCGAGCGGCTGATGCGCCGAACGGGGCCGCGCCTCCGCTGAGCTTGCGCTACTGGCGGCGTGGCAACTGGTGCCGGTACTGGTCGCGGTGGCAGAACGTCAGGAACAGGAACATTGTCGTTCGCAGGTTCGTTCTCGGGCTCTGGCGCTTGTGGCTCTTCGGCCGGCGGTTGCTCGGTCTTGTGGCGCCGCACGACGTCAAGTCGGGTGCGCAAAGACTTCAGGGCCGCATAGGCGTAGACGAACGTGTCGAGCGCCTCATTGCGCTTACCGGCGCCACAAACCCACACTCGGTACGGTCGCCCGTCGCGGTAGCGTGTGACGGCCTGTTCGGCAGTCAGCTGGAAGAAATAGTCAGCGTTGACTGCTTCATCCTGCGGAAAGTGGACGTAGCCAGGCGCCGGTGCTGGAATGCGCAGACGGCCATAGATGGCGTCCTTTGCAGTATCCACGCCGACAATGAACAGGTTCTCGTTCGTCTTGGTTTTCGACGCACGCACAGGCCAAACAGGCTTTGCGCCAGGAGCACCCTTGATGGGCCAGACACGGCGCGCCTTTCGGCTTTTGCAGAACGCAAGAACCATTGCCGCATGGTGGCCGCCGGTATCGATGGCAACCGAGTGTATGCGGATGGAGCGCCCGGCGTCCGTGGTCAAAGGCGTCAGCAGGTGTTGGTCCAGGCGTTGCCATGTATCCTGCTGCGACGGATCGCCATGCAGCACGACATAGTCGGCAACCCACGCCTCTTCACCCGCGCCCCATACGACGGTTTGAACCTCAAGGCGATCGCCCTGAACGTCAACGCCGGCGGTGGCAACGCGCACGCTGTCCGGAATGGAGTCCCTGTCGTATGTCTCGATGCGTGAAAGCAGCGGGCCGGCCGAAACCGTCTCGCCGCGCTCCTCCCACGTCTCGCCAAGAACGGTATTCGTCCACACCTTCAGAAGCTCGGGGTGATCCTTTGCCTCGAGGAATTCCGTAACGATCTCTTCTAGCCGCACCCATGGCGACAGAAGACCGGGAATATGAAAGCCGGCCGTGCCTTTGAATTCCGCCGTAGCGCGCCACTCACCCTGTCGGATGGCAGCCCAGCGCTGTGCGTCGTTCCATAGCGACCCGCAATCCTCGCAGACGTAGTGAGCCGTTTCCGGCCTATGCCCTTCATGCTTGTTCCAATGAACCTGCGACCACTTTAGATACTGCCCTACCCCACAATCCGGGCAAGGGACGAAATACCGGCGCCGATCGCTGTTTTGAAACTCACGATCAATGACGCTTTCCCCCTTGATTGTGGGGGTGGAACCGACAAGAGTCTTGCGGTTCCAGAACGTCAGCTGACGCTTCTGTGCCAGCTTCAGCGGGTCGCCTTCGTCACCGGCCGAAACCGGGTAGCGGTCCACCTCGTCGGCGAGCACAATGCGAATTGGTCGCGATGCAAGGCTGGCAGGCGAGTTAGCACCTACGATAGTGACCTGGCCGCCGGGGAACGTCTTGTGCAGCATCGTGTTGCCGCTGTCGCGCGCCTTGCTGTCGGATACCTTGGCGGTCAATGCCGGCGTGTCGCGCACCATGGGCGCCAAGCGGTCCTTGGACCACGCCTGCGCCATCTCGAGTGTCGGCTGCATGATCAGGACAGTGGAAGGGTCCTGATCGATATAGTAGCCGATGGTGTTGTTAAGGATCTCGGTGTAGCCGACCTGACTTCCCTTTGAGATGACAACCTTTGCCACCTCCGGTTCTGCCATGGCATCCATGATGCCGCGTTGGTATTCAGCGCGAGCCGTTACCCACCTTCCGGGTTCGGCCGACGCTTCCGGGCTTAGGCGTCTTTCCTTGTCGGCCCACTCGCTTATGGTCAGATTGGGCGGCGGCGTCAGCACCGTCCAGCAACTCGTCTGAATCGCCTGGTGGGCTGAATGTCCATTCTCGGAGGCGCGTGCCTGCGAGTTCTTCAAGAGCGTTGTGGATTTCATTCTTCACCACGTCGCGGACAACGACCGTTGACGTCTCCCCCACAACCAGTGGCGCGACCTTTGATGGAATGGTCAGGATCTTTGCCCTGACACGAGCGAACGCCGACGTGACGGCTGAAACCATTTCTGAGAGCGGGGCGAGCTCGCCGCGCGTCACGGCGTTCTGAAGCTCAAGCCGATCGGCCGCTTCCTTGTCTTTTCGAGCGCGCTCTTGCTCGCCGTCAATCTTGCCGGGCGGCACTGCCTGTGCAGCTTCCCGGCCGGCGGCTACTTCGCGGATGTGACGGATGTATTCCAGCCGCACAACGTCGAGATCGTAAGAGCCGCGCGACGATTTCGTGATGATGCCGCGGGCAACCAGATCGGCGGCCGTGCGCGTATTCACGTCGATATGCTCTGCAACTTCTGCAATGGTGGCCATCGTTTTCGCTCCGTCGCGCCGGAGAGCGGAAACATGATGGCCCCCCTCCTATAAAATATCTGTACCTAGAAAGACTACGCGGTGGCGCGATCAGCGAGAAGCTATTGAAATCTAAGTACCTTTCGGTTTTTGTTGAACCGGCCGGTTACTTAGACGTCGATTAGCCAATATGAATGTGCATAATAAATGAGCAAATGGCCATGCGCTTAGCGCATAGCGGACCTGAGCGAGTTCGACATTGCAGCCGTGCCAGCGCGTCGCAAGTGAAGTTCCATGCTCACACGGAAGTCACGACGGAATGGAACGTCGGCCTTGATCGCCACGCTCGGCTTGAGAACGAACATGCGCTTGATGCCGCGCCCTGCCCCGCCCCACGATCCGCCCGCCTTGCTGACTTGGCCTTTTTTCTTGCCACGTTTGTAAACGTAAGTCGGATACTTCTTGCCATATGGCTTGAAGATTGCGCCGTTGCGCTCGAATGCGCCTGGGATTGCTTCGGGCCTCTGTGATTTTGCGATACCAGTTGCACCAAGGCGCTGGCCTGCAATAGGCACGGCGACGCGATGGTGTTCAGTGCGCTTAACGCCACCATCTGCATGAAGCAGAAGATTGCCGCGCCCTTTGGCGCGCGCATCCGTGATCTTGACGGTAAGATTTGTGCGACTGGAATTCTCGACGCCGAGAGCGAACGCAATGAAACCTTTGTTGCGTTGCGTCACGTGCTGTGGCCATGTCTGCGATATCAGCGTGCGGCGCGTTTCGTGCGCGGCTGCGTTCAGCGTCTTACTGATCGCAAATGCCATTTGCTTTGGAGAAGCATCAAGGCGTCTGGCAGCTTTTTCGAAAGCAGACGTGTCGAATTTGACTAGTGCTGCCATCGTCGCGTCCGCTATGAATTGGAGAGGTAAGCTGGATTTGAACCAGCATTGAGCGAATTTGCAATCCGCCGCGTCACCATTCCGCCATTACCTCAATTTGCACGCTACCGTTACGCCATGGCGGCCAATAAATTACAGCGCCTTTGCCAGCGCGACGACTTCGTCCCAGGCATGCAGGTCGATGCCGAGCTTGTCGTAAACTGATTTGATCTTGGTAGCTGCGCTGACGAACTCGTCGACGACGGCCTTGATGTCGGCTTCGGCGCCAGCGACAAGCGCAGCGGCATCGGTTGCGACAACGGCTTCAACATTGGTGACTACGGCAGCAGCCTGAGTAATGACGTCGGTCATTTCGGGTTTTCCTTTTGTGAACAGGCTTTTCAGCCAAGCGATGAATTTGGGCATGGGGGGTCCTTGCGAAGCGGCTGCTTAGCCAACTGGCAGGCGCGGGCAGTCTTCTAGGCCTTGAGCTGATACCAGCGACGGTAGGCCTTGGCTTCTTCGCTGCGTAGTGAGACGACCATAGAAATTCGGCTTGAAAAGCTCAGTCACAAATGAATACAACTGGAGAATGAAAACTATTCAGATACCGATGTTGGCGGAGCTAATCGCCGCTCGTAACAAACTTCGCGATCACTACGATGCCGTCCTGAGACAAAACCATAGCGAAGAAGTCAAACTGCACTTCACGTTCGACGGCAATTTAGTCGGCGACCTGGGTGAAGCTCTGGCTGTAAAGCATTTCGGCGTACGTTTAGTGGAAACAAAATCCCATCCCGGCATCGACGGCTACACAATTGATGGCACTTCGACAGTCCAGGTTAAGGCAACAGGCACGAAGCGTGGACCCGCCTTCCGGAAAACCGAGACTAGGGCGGACTATCTACTGTTTTTCGAAATCGACTTTGAGAACGGGCAGGCGCAGGTCGTATTTAACGGACCTGAGCATTACGCGACATCGAAACTCCCGAAGGAATTCTCTAACCAAAGAATGCTTTCGGCCAATGCAATTCGCGAGGCAAACAAGCTTGTGCTGGACCATGAACGATTGCCGTGCCTGAAATAGAGCTTGCGGTAAAGCTAGGCTTCTTCGCTGCGCTGATCGTTGATAATGCTCAACGCAATCCTTACTAAAAGGTAAACGATTAATACTATATTTAGCCTTTGCGGCCATGTTCCCCACAATATACCAACAGAAATGCCCGATTCGCGATAATTGCTGAAATCCGGGTGAAACTTTTGGTTTCGTGGAATTAGTAGAATGCCGCGTCTGATAGTGAGGCGGTTCGTACTGCGAAGGGCTTTAAGGTGCCATTTTTTAAATCGAAATCATACGGAGGCGAAACTTATGGTCTTAGCCACCTCGATCCGTTCACTCTTCATATCAGTCATGAGGAAAAAACTTATCGGGTATACATTCAATTCGGCCACCACTGTTTCACCGAAGATCGGGAAGAATGGCATTCACAAGATCGGAAATATGAATTCGGAAACGAGGTGCGGTCATTTTGTCCGATACGTTATAAAGCATCGAAAAAACTGCCAGACATAATTGCCGGCCTTGTTGAAAAGAGCGTCTATAAAGGAAAAGAATACAATTACTTCGTGCTTCGTAACCACGACTTGTTGGGAAACGCACCGCCATACGCGATGTTCTTTTCCGTGGAGCGATCGAGAAACAAGAAGAAGGGTGACGTCTTCATGCGAATCCAGAGCGCATATCAGAAGCCCAACATGGTCGATAAGGCTGCCCCCATCAATTTTGCCTACCTGATAAGCTGCATAGCTAACGGAGAACAGGCAATACCTGGCAAAGCGGTGGTCATAAAACGAACATAGCTCCCGTAGGAGCTATATCGGGAACATCAATGTGTTCCTTGCGGTAATAGTCGCCTTACGCTCTCCCAGAGAGACCACTTGCGTGGCGCTACAGTTCCTATTGCCTTATGGCTCAACCGCCCAGGTTCTGTATGGATATACATATTGGTTATGTATGAGTGTTTGTCAACCTCACGACAACCATTTAGCTACCTAGCAAGGCGCCTACCTCGCCCTACGTCAAAGGGGCCCCAGCGACGGCAAAGCCGCAGTAAACCGCTTAGCAGACTATATGGTGCAGCACCTGGCCCCATACAGACCAGATAGCAAAAGCGGCGAGCTCAAGCCAAAGCGAGCCCGCCGCGCGATCGCCCGTCGCCGGAGGGGGCGGCGCCAAGCAATTTCAATATTTCATTGCAAGCTAATTTGCTCTTCGCTAGCCTCCTCAGAAGGAGGACGGACATGCAACACATCGACTCGAAATCAGCCGAGCCTATCGTCGCGAAGAAGGTTTGGTGCATCGCCGACTTTTGCGCACTGCATCGACTGGATGGCACGGAGCAGGCCAAGCTTACCGCGCTATTCGGTGAGTTCGCCACAACCAGCGAGCTTGTCCACAACGTCACGCGGAAGCCGCGGTCAAGGTGATGAGGCTGTCCCGGCGGGCTTCGCGAGTTTGATCGTCCGCGGCTCGGCAGCGCCTCAAAAAGAAACGGCGCCCGAAAGCGCCGCTGGGATAAACCCTTCAATAATATACGCTGCGAGGTAGCGGCTCACCGGACACTAGGCCGCGATTTTTTCCTCCATCGTCTGCGAATTCTTGAATTCGCCTCGCGCCGTCTCGTCGAGCTCGATAAGGGCGTCGATCGCCGCGTCTATGATGGATGGCCCGCGCTTCTCGGCATATGCAGGGGCATGGCCGGCTGACATGCCAATCTCCTTTGCAGTCGCATCCGTGATTGCCAGGTCGAGCACTTTCGCGTGCTTGCCAAGTCTGTGGCGAAGGTAATCGACGTAAGACACAGTCTCGACATGCCGAACAAAATCTGGCTCTCTTCCGGCTACTGAGGAGATCTCGCCCAACGGCTTTGGCTTTTTCACCCCACCAACCCACTGCGGTCCGGCCACAAGGCCGTCCTCACAACTCGTAGCACGAAATGGCAATTGGTCGAATGGCACACTGCCGTCAACGCCGAACTCTTTGAGCAACTTTCTCGCGTCGACCACGTCAGCGGACGGAGTATAACAATCTCCGATCGCCGGCTCGGAAGACAACGGCTTCGAGTATGGTTTCGCGGTAAGCGGCGAGACAGCACCCTTGAGCCTGATGTAATCCCAGATCGCCGTTTCCGTTCTGCCCGGCTTGACGCCGCCACCCTTCACGCCACGTCGGCGCTCGTCCGGCTGCAGCGCTGCGCCCTTGCGCGTTGTTCCCCATTGCTTCAGTTCGCCGTCACGAAACATCAAACCGCCGATGCTGGCCTCAAGCGCGCCGTTCCGGTTCGTGCGATACTCGATGTCTGGTGCGGGCGCGTCATCATACACATTCGCCATCTCGCCGGTATGATACCACCGTTCACGGCCTATCACTTTGCGGCCAACTGCTCGAAGCAGCTCGGCCTCAGAGGGCCGTATCTCGATTGCGCATTCCGGTTCGTACTGTTGCTCTTCATCGGCGATGACGATCTCACGCGGAAAACATAGGTCGCGCCAATGCCGAAGCGCATACAGGCGCACGACATCGCCGCGATGGGCCAGGCGTTCGAAAGCGGGCCACGCGAGAAGAGGACGGGATGGCTTGTTGTCGTTGGCCGGCTGTCGGGCCTTTATTGCCGCCGGCTTTGCGGGCTTCTTTGCCGGTGATGCGGTGTGCTCGGCCAATAGAGCGGCCAATTGGGAAAAGTCGCGTGCTACGGTCATCAACGGGTCCATTTCGGTTTCGGGTCTGGAATATTGTCGATCTCGTCGGACAGCATCGTCGTTATGCCGAGCGGCCATTCAGCCAGGATCGATGCCTTGCCTCTTGCGAGCCGAAACGCCGCAAGCCTCGCTTCCTCCGCCTCGGTACGGGTGACGCAGAGCGACATGTCGTATTCTGCTTGCTGCTTGATCTTGTCACGCTCAGCTTCCAATTCCTTGAGCCTGCTTTGAAGCGCCTCAATCACCCGATACGCATCGACCAGATGCCTTCGGTAATGGTCGCCTCTCATCCGTGGATCCCGAGGTGCGGTGCTGTCCGCCACGAGCGTGTATGCCGCCAGCTTGGCCACCGCGCTTTCACGTTTCGCGGACTCCTCTGCGGATCGAACGCGCCGGCTCATGGGATCGCCGTCCACGCCTTACCAACTAGCCGATAGCTCGTGTCATTGGTGGTTCCGGCGACAGTCTGTATAGCTTGCACCTTTGGATCGATGCGCTTGAAGAGAGCAATACACCCAGTCATATCGCTTGCGTTGCTTTCATCCATGTTCAGGATGCCCTCCCTTGTCACGAAGTCGTAACTGAGGCCGAACACGGCGCATTGGAGTTCTGGGTGATAAATGGGCTTTGGGTTTGTCATGTGGTCCTCCTGATTGAGTGTCCGCAATTGTCCCTTGTGCGCGCACGGCATATCGTTTTTGAATTTTCTATAGAGAGCGCTCAAATTTCTATCGTGTTGCCATGCGCGCAAGGGACAGTTGGTGACAGTTGTCCGCCATTGGTTGCTACGATGAAGAAGATGCAATCAAATCGCGAACTCGAGCGCGACGTGTCTTTTCTTGCGATGCCCGATGCTCGAATTCGACAAAAACGTCTGGGTTGACAGCATAGGCCACCGAATCCCGGCGCACCTGCGGTATCGGATCAAGCCACGCCATCGCATCCAGTTTACGCAACACCTCGGCCGCCTCCTCATCGTCCAAGTCGCGCATAGTGCGATCACCGCGGCGAACATCGCGCACGGTCACCTTCTCTGGTTGATGGGCCAGGATCCATCCAGCAGTGGCGAGAAGCGCGTCATGACCATCTGAGAGCCCCAGAACATTCGAGTAGAACGCCAATGCATGCGGGAACAGGAACTCGTGCAAGAAGTCCGCTACTCGATTGGCGGTGTCGAAAGGGATCACAGATGCTGGTCGTGGCGACGTTGACTCAATGCAGTGGAACACTACGCAAAGTCGCGCGAACAGGCCGTCATATTTGCCGATGTGGGCGGCCAACTTCTTGTTGATGATCTCCCAGCTGGTCTGCATTTCGTGGTGTTTTTCAGAAAGGTCTTGCCGCAACACTTGGCCGCCGGTGTCAAACTTTAGCGGAGCCTCGGACATACCGCCGAGCAGCGGACGCTGTAAGGTATGAAGGCGCTGGACGAGGCCGCTGTAGGCCGCGACCGCTGCCGATGGCGGCGCATCAACGCCAACGCTGGATGGCCCCAGAACAATCGGAAATAGGCGCTGCAGAAGTCCATCGTCTGCTGCTTCGGTAGCGATCTTGCGAATCGGTTCCGGCTGGATGCCGCCCAGCATCGACACTGACAGATTGTCGATCGCGACAACACCTCGGCCGACGCGATTCACCGAATAGCCGCCGCCATTGAATGCCTGAAGCCAGAAACTTCGATCGGCTGCCGCACCCTTTCCAGAGCCGTATTTCTCCATGCTGCCGAACCAGCCGGACAGCTCGTCACGGACAAGCAGAACGCCATTGCTGCTGTCGCGAAGAATTTCCTGTGCCGCCTCGACGGTGACATCCTCAATACGGAGACGCACCTGCCTTGGCGCCGATGTCTCAGCCTTTCCGTCTTTGGTCAGTGCATCGTATTTTCGCTTTTCTTCAAGGTACTTGCGGACGAGCTCATCATCGAGTGTCCGGAGAGGTCGAGAGGCGGCGTTGATGATGGGTGATTTCTTGGCACTTGGGTTGCCGATGAGGGCCACCCATATCCGAGCAGATTCCTGCCAGTCGTCGAACCGTTTCACTTTGAGCGTGATACTGTCGGGGATGGCCGCAGCGCAGACCGCAAGTGCAGCCGCCGCAAGCCCGCCAGGGTCAACGCCCATGATTTCGGCCTGCGATCTTGCGAAGTCCTCAATGGCCGAGGGAAGCAAGCCGTCGGGCAGCGGTGGGTGCTTGCGTTGAAGCCAGGGGTCGACTGGACGCACCGGCGCGGCGGCGGACGTTGGTGTGTTGTCGTTGGCCGCCGCTGGCGGTTTCCTCTTAGCATTGAAGCTGGCAGCGATTCCTGCACCAGCCGTACGCTCCTCTGCATGGCGAGCCCCGAACTTGCCCCACATACGTTCGAAGTCCGTTTGTGCCCGGTCTTCCGTCGAATACTTATGAAGCCAGTCGCCAGTCGCCGCCTGGAAGACGGCGCATGCCTGCTCGGCCGTTAGCCCGTCGAAAGCCAGCTGTTCGACGACGCGAGCGGCATGCTCGCTCCTATCGCCAACATCATTGGCCGCGAGCATTTCTGCGGCATCTGCGGACACAGTGATCCCATCAGCGGACGGCAGTTCACCGAGTGTCACCGACTGTCCGCTAGCGGGTGCCGACGCCCATTGCTGGAGGGTCGCACGCAATTCGTCGACGCTGATAAGCGATCCATCCCACGCCTCAGCAACGCTCACAGTAACGGGATCAGGAGAGCGACCGCGCGCCAACTTTTTGGCGTTGGGCCAGTTCAGGCATCCAGGCACGCGCCAGACGTGCGACATATCGGCAGTGCAATGATCGGCATTGGCAGCGCGCTTTAATGCCATTGCCAATGGCTTCGCCTCGCCAGGTGGCATCGGACGGTCAAGAAGGAGAAAGCATTGGAAATTTCCGGGAGAACTCTCGATAACGTAGGCGGGATCAATGGGCATGGTACCAGATCGACCCGTGTCGTCGTCGAGGTCGGCAACTAAGGCCAACACCGCGACAACGTCACCCTCCCCGCCTTTCTTGCCGCGTTCTAAGGTCGGACGCATGATGCTCGGGCAGATGTAGACATTCGCGTTTGGGGTGAATGCGTGCGCCATGACAGCATCCACGGTCCCGTCGACATCGCCAACTGCATGGTGGCTAATGATACCACCCGTCCTGTCCTCGCCAGTCGGATTGGCAAAGAACGTCGAGACCACAAACTTTCCCGCGATGCCGACCGCCAACTGGTGCAGCATCCCGACGTGAGAACGGACCGCGCACTCGTCGAAGGCGGCTGCGGTGTTAGGCTGTTTGACGGCTGGAATTTTCGGCAAGCTGGCCTCCGGTTTTAAGAGCGTTCGATGCGGCGTCGGTGATCAGCCCCGCGATGCCCGGCTGGAATGTTGCTACGTGGTGGCCTCCTAAATTGGGCGCGACAGTCCGCCGCGTACCGTCTGGATATTCACGGAGGAGAAGGCCGAAGAGGCGGATTTCACCTAACTGGACGGTGAACCTGGCTATCGTTCTCCCCGTATGAGGGGAGGATGGAGGCCTTTCGACCGCCGTTATTGATTGGATGACTGGCGTCATTCAGGCTGCCTTAGCCGCAGTGGAATCATTCGACGCTGCAGCTCGCTCATTTGCCTCTGCCTCGTATTCTTTTTTCCAATCCTCCAGCGTTGCGTACTGGTTATGGTCAGAGTCGTAGACGCTACCACTGGGGTCGATTACGACCTCGTAGTCCCCCTCGCCGTAGTAGCCCTCGAAGATTGGATAGTTCCCAGATGGGCAAAGACGCCACGCAATTACAGACCGATGCTTGTATGTGAAAGTGCCGTCTCCCCAACGCTCTGCGAATACAGCAACGAAACCTGGGTTGGCCTTAATGACCGGAATGAAAAGCTCGGCGACGTCAGAGTAAGTCTCACAATATTGCTCTCCGCCGGTCGACAGAAGGAAACGGGTCTGGCCGTTTCGAAGCTTCGTGAACTGCACGACGTGCGCAGAGTTTATTTTCAGGCCTTCTTTGGTGCTGATAATGGGCATAGTCCTCCTTCGCCGGCGCTGGGCCGGTCGTTTGATGATGATGGTGTGTGGATGCTTAGTTCATTAACTGAGAAACGGCAGATTCCGTCAAGGGGTGTCTATGTCCTAAACTCGTGAGTCATTCTCCACCGAAAGGATGCCGGCCATGACATCGGCGACCCCGTCACGCTCTGTATAAGGCTCACGCTGCGGCCCTGGCGGCGATCTTGCTTTGGATCCACGCGGCTACTTCCGACCGAACGAAGGCAACCCGACGGTCACCGAGCTCCACGGCCTTTGGGAACCGACTCTCTGCGCGATATCGATTCACCATTGTTCGCGACAGGCTCGTCATCTTGCAAACGTCGTTCAGGCTGACGAGCACAGGTGTATTATCATTGGACGCAGTTAGATTCATGGTGTCTCCTCTCTATCGCCATGGACGGAATCCTGGCGTCAAGTTGATCAAAATAGATTTGAAGGATCGGTGTAATCGGCACGCCATGGCCGGATTAGAAGTTGATCGACGTCGTTGACGCCACGTTCCTCGGGAACGCTGCCGGCAGCTGAAGCTGCGGTTTCACCCATAAGGGCCGAACTCGCTCCTGCAAGTCCTCATGCGGGCACCACCCCGCGCAAGTCAGGCGACCACCACAACCGCTTGACTATGACGAATATGTTGTAAACTGACAAAAACGTCAAGTATCTGTGGTTGAAAAAAACAGCTTGACGAGATTTGTAAAAATCAGCGTTTACAGCAGGACAACATGACTGAACGTCTTTCACGTGAAGAGCTTTACAACCTAGTGTGGTCCGAACCGATGAAAACCCTTTGCGGCCGGTTCAAAATATCCGATGTAGCTCTCAAGAAAACTTGCGTGAAGTCGCTTATTCCGACGCCCAACCGCGGCTACTGGGCGAAAAAGGAAGCTGGGAAACGGACCGTGCAGATTCCACTGCCCCTTCGCCCGCCAGGTATGGACAATGAAATTATTGTCGGCGGCATCTACGGTAGTTTGCAAGGCAGCGACCGTTCCGATCCGCCTCCAAAGCCACCAGAATTTTCCGAGTCAATAAACGATTTGCGGGAACGCATAGCGAAATCCATTGGCAAGGTGCAGGTCATTCAGAATGTCCGGCAATGGCAGCCGGCCATTGCGAAAATTCTAAACGATGCAGAACAACGGAGCAGTAGTCTTTCCGGCATCAATAGAACTTTCGAATTGCCCCTCGAACGAAGGCGGCTGCGACTGCTCAATGCTCTTTTCCTGGCGGTAGCGAAAATGAACGGACAGCCGCTTGTGCGCGGCCCCTACGCCAGAGAGGTCCATCTATCATTCTATCGTTGTACGATCGGCATTGATCTCGACCGGCCAAAACACTCGAATCGGAGAGGCGACAGACAGGGCGGCGCCTCGGATGAGAAGCTGCTTTTTTTGATCAAGACAGGTTACGAATCGAACGACTTCCGTAACTCTTGGGTTGATGGCGTTGATGGCAAGATTGAGGACTTTGCCACTGAGATCGCGATTAATCTTGTGCTTGCCGCTGAAGTGCAGCAGCGGGCCGGCGAATTGCACCGGTACCAGATGCTTCTGCATTGGAAGGCTGAGCGAGAAGAGCAAGAAAGAAAGTGGAGTGAGGAATCAAAGCGCGCGGAGCGGGAGCGCCTGGAAAAACTAAGTCAGGCCCGCATCGACCGCCTGTTGTACGATGCTGCAGCATTCCAGCGGGCAGCTGAAATAAGACGATACGTGCAAACAATACGAACGGCGGTGCCGGATGGCGATCAACAGGAAGAATTTGAAAAATGGTGCTACTGGGCTTTAGCTCAAGCAGACCGAATTGATCCTATTGTCGACGCGAAATTTCTTCGTTCTATGGACGACGAGCCTGCGGCAGAGTGACAAGGAGGTATCTCTTGAATGCTAGATTCTATTGCTGGCGCATGAAGCTGCTGACAGCCAACCAACGAAATCAGCAACTTAGCGCTTGCCAAAAGTGGGGAGGGAAAGAGGGTAAGAAAGTGCCTGTTTCTGAAAACACAACAAAAACAGGCACTTATCTTAAAAACTGGCTCCCCGGGCCGGATTCGAACCGGCGACCTGTCGATTAACAGTCGAATGCTCTACCGCTGAGCTACCAGGGAATACCGCTTGGCGCGGTGTGAGCGGGGTAATACAAATGCTTTCCCGATTTGCCAAGCGGTTTTTTCAAAAAAATCCATTTCCCTTGTATTATTTCGTCGCCTTACCATTTCCTGTGGATGACCGATCAAGGCAGAACCAGAGAAAAGACCGATCGCAACGGCAACGGAAAGACGCGGCGTTTCGGGATAGATCATACCACATATGAGCTTGTCATTGGCTCCCTTCGTATTCCGCTTCCGCGATCGAGACTTGCCCGTCTTGGCGTCGGCCTGGCGTTGATCTTCGGCGGATGTCTTGGCTTCCTGCCGGTCCTCGGCTTCTGGATGTTGCCGCTGGGCTTCGTGGTGTTGTCCCATGATCTGCCGCTCGTGCGGCGCTGGCGACGGCGCCTTGCGGTATGGTGGACAAGACGGCGGCGCCCCGCGGATTGATGTCACCTATCTGGCGGCCAAAGCCCTTGCGGGATTGCCGATCACGGTCGTGCCCGCATCGACATTCCTGGTGACGACCGCGCCTGCCCCGACGATCGCGCCATCGCCGATCGTCACGCCGCCTACGATGATGGCGCCGCCACCGATCCAGACATCCCTGCCGATCTCAACCGGCCGCGCGATTTCCAGTCCTGTGCGTCGCTGCGTCGGATCCTTGTGGTGTTCGGCACAATATATATGAACGCCCGGCCCCAGCATACTGCCCTCGCCGATGCGCACCGGAGCGGTATCGAGAATGGTGCAGCCGGCATTCAAATAGACGCGCGGGCCGAGCGAGATGTTCATGCCATAGGCGCAATGAAAGGGCGCTTCGATGAACACGCGGTCGGCCACACCGGCAAAAAGCATGGACAGCGCCGGGCCGATACCGCCGCGCTGGCCGGGCGGCATGGTGTTATGCTGATGCACAGCCTCCCGAGCAAGCACGCGCAGGGCATCGAGTTCCGCATCGAAGCAGCAATACCATTCCCCCGCCGCCATTTTTTGCCGCTCGCTTAGGCCCATTGATTCCCTCCCCGACGCCTTCGTCACGATGTGGGGAGATCATGCACACGATCCGTGCGGGCGACAAGAAGAGCTCATGGGCCAGTTCAAGCCCTTCAATATCCTGCAATCAGGAGCGCCAAGGGGCCAAGCGCCATCAAGGTAAGCGCCGCCATGATCAGCAGCAGTTCCCTCATTATATATCGTTCCATCCTGATGAGGCGCGGGGATCGACGACCCATGCACGACTCCTCCCCATGCCAAAATATTAGGCGCACCTTATTCTATGCTTAAAGCGCCGTCTCCTACTCCAAAAGAATTAATCCGCGATAGCCCTTTAAAAGCGTTAGCAAAGGCGCAAAACTGCCTGTGGCTGCGAGATTTTCACCCACAACAAACTGTCACACAGCTTGTCTATAACGCCGCTGCCGCGGACTTGCGCAAGGCCACCGGATCCGGGCTTTCAAAAGGAAATAGGGATATGTCCAAATTTTATAACTGCATTTCGGCGGCTGCCGCCGGTGTCATGAGCTTAGCGCTGGCCCTGCCGGCTGCTGCTGCTCCGATCAAGTTCGATTTCTGGTTCGGCCTGTCCGGCGATCTGGAGCGTGTCGTTCAGACCCTGTGCACGAACTTCAACAATTCGCAGAAGGACTATGAAGTTTCCTGCGTCGGCCAGGGCAATTACGACGCCGCTCTGCAGAACACCATTGCCGCCTTCCGCGCTGGCAAGCAGCCGGCAATCGTGCAGGTTTATGACGTCGGCACGGCAACCATGATGCTCTCCGGCGCCTATTATCCGGTCGGCAAGCTGATGTCGGAAAACGGCTACAAGGTTAACTGGGACGACTATTTCCCGGGCATCGCCCGCTACTACGCCACCTCGAAGGGCGAACTGCTTTCCTTCCCGTTCAACTCCTCGACCGCCCTGCTCTACTGGAACAAGGACGCCTTCGCCAAGATCGGCAAGACCGCCGCTCCGAAGACCTGGGAAGAAGCCGCCGACGATATGAAGGCGCTGAAGGGCGCTGGCTATGATTGCCCGATGGCTATCAACATCTCCGGCAACGAAAGCTGGCAGTTGATGGAACAGTTCTCGGCCATCCACAGCGAGCCGGTCGCTACCCAGAACAACGGCTATGATGGCCTCGATGCCCGCCTGACCGTCAACAAGACCAAGTTCGTCAAGTACGTCACCGACCTCAGGAGCTGGTACGATGCCGGCCTCATCAAGATCAAGTCCAAGGATCTCGGCCAGGATATGGTTCAGGCCTTTGCAGCGGGCGATTGCCAGATGATCATGACCTCGGTCGGCGACCATGGCACCGTCGGCAAGACGCAGAAGGCCGGCATGAACTGGGATGTTGCCGAACTTCCGGTCTACGCTGGCACCGAGCGCAAGAATTCGCTCGTCGGTGGCGCTTCGCTTTGGGTTCTCTCCGGCAAGTCGGCTGACGAATACAAGGGCGCAGCAGCGTTCCTCGACTTCATCGGCAAGCCTGAAACCGCACTCTTCTGGTCGACCAACACCGGCTACATCCCGGTCAGAAAGTCGGGCTTCGATTTCATGAAGTCCAACGGCTTCTACGACAAGGCTCCGTATAAGGGCCGCGAAGTCGCGATCGCCAGCCTGACCGCTTCTGAGCCGACCCCGATCACCCGTGGCGTCCGCCTCGGCAACTTCACGCAGATCCGCGCCGAATTCGGCAACCAGATGCAGGCCATCTTTGCCAACAAGGTCAGCGTCCAGGAAGGTATCGACAACCTCGTCAAGAACGGCAATGCTGTTCTCGATCGCTTCGAAGCTACCTACAAGGGCAAGCAACTGCCGTAAGCAGTTAGCGCAGAAATAGACGACGTCCGTCGGGAAATCCCGGCGGACGTTCGTTATGACCGCAATTGGCACTAGAGTATCCGCTTTCGGTTGGTTTCATCTGAAACGGACGAGATGTTCTCGATTCAAACGGTAGAGCGTCCTTTATGCGTTCAGATGACCGCGCGGCGCTCAGGGGTCCAAGCCGGAAGAAGCAATGGAAAAGCGTACGACTTTCAGCAAGTGGAGCGTTGGCATCCTGTTCGCAGTGCCGCAGCTCCTCCTCATCTTCACCTTCTTCTATTGGCCGGCTGGCCAGGCGATCTTCTGGTCGCTGACGCTGCAGCAACCTTGGGGCGGCGGCAATATCTGGGTCGGGCTCGACAACTTCAAATCGATTCTCGCCAGTGCCGATTACTGGAACTCGGTGACGATCAGCATCATCTTCGCGGCAATCAGCACCAGCATTTCCATGGGCGTCGCGCTGATACTGGCCGCTCTCACAGATCGGCAGCTCCGTGGCTCGAAGTTCTACAGCGTCGTGCTCATCTGGCCTTACGGCATCGCGGCGCCTGCTTCGGCAATGGCCTTCCGTTTCATCCTGGCACCGGAAGCCGGTTTCATGTCCATCGTCAACCACTATTGGCCGGGCCTCTGGGACCCGGGCCTCAACGGTGCGGACGCCATGGCCACCATCATTATCGCCTTCTCGTGGAAATATATCGGCTACAGCTTCATCTTCTTCCTCGCCGCCTTCCAGGCCATTCCGCGCTCGTTGATCGAAGCAGCGGCGATGGATGGCTCCGGCGTGCTCCGGCGCTTCTGGGACATTCAGTTCCCGCTGATCACGCCGACGATCTTCTTCCTGCTGGTGATCAACATCACCGAGAGCTTCCAGGATTCCTTCGGCATCGTCGACATCATGACCGCAGGCGGCCCGCACAACTCAACCAATCTCATGGTCTACAAGATCTATTCCGACGGCTTCAAAGGCCTCGATTTTTCCGGCGCGGCGGCACAAAGTATCATTCTGATGCTGCTGATCATCGTGCTCACCGTCTTCCAGTTCCGCTTCATCGAGCGGCGCGTGCATTACCGTTGAGGCTGACATGGTCGAGCGCACACCTATTCTCAATTTCTTCACCCATCTGATCCTGTTCATCGGTTTCGTGGCGGCTGCGGGACCGATAGCCATCGTGGCGATCGCCGCATCCCACAATATGACCGACGTCAATCAGGTACCAATGTCGCTGATTCCTGGCACAGAATTCTGGGCTAACATAACGACGGCATGGACCACGGCCAATCTCGGCCCCAAGCTGCTGAACAGCTTGATCTTCGCCACCGGCGTGGCCGCAGGCAAAGTGATCGTTTCGGCGCTCACCGCATTTTCGCTTGTCTATTTCCGGTATCCCGGCCGCCATTTCATCTTCTGGCTGGTCTTCATAACGCTGATGCTGCCGCTCGAAGTGCGTATCGTGCCGACCTATGCGGTCATAGCGAACGTTCTGTCGCCCTACCAGGGGCTTCTCGACATCACTGGCCTTACCTGGCTCATCGAGAAGGTTACAGACATTCAGGTCTCTCTGGATCTGGGGCTGCTTAACTCCTCTCTCGGCTTGATCCTGCCGCTGGTCGCCACGGCGACCGGTACTTTCCTCTATCGTCAATTCTTCCTGACGATACCGGACGAACTGACGGAAGCCGCGCGCATGGACGGCGCCGGATCGCTGCGCTTCTTCTTCGATATCCTGTTGCCGCTGTCGCGCACCAATATGGCTGCGCTCGGCACCATCATGTTCCTCTGGGCCTGGAATCAATATCTGTGGCCGCTGCTCATCACCACCGATCCGGCGCATGGGACCGCGGTGACCGAGCTCAAGCAGCTCATCCCGAACGTCGGCGGCCTTCCCGAATGGCACATCGCCATGGCTGGCACGCTGATCGTCATGATCCCGCCGCTCCTCGTCGTCGTTCTGATGCAGCGCTGGTTCGTTCGCGGTCTCATCGCCACCGAAAAGTGATCGGATTGCCTGCCGCGTTTCCTGAGGGAATGCGGCGGCTTCCAGTACCCCGCCTATTGCTGAGAGCACCGTGTGTTCATTTGAACGCACGGTGCTTTCGTTTTAGAATCCAGAGATATTGTCCGATTGGATGATTTAATCTGAAAGCGGGATGTTCCGGGCAGCAAAAAGCCCGGAAATCGGTAGGGATTTCCGGGCGCTCTTGCTGAAAATTGATGTCTGAAAATTAGTTTGCGGCAACCTTGAGAGGTGTGACCGAGGCAATGGTGTCGAGCCGCAGGCCGGTGTCCTGGGCGAAGAGATGCGTATGCTGCTGGGCAAGCTCCAGGCCGACGGCGTCACCCGTTTGCCCGGTGGTATGATCGGCGACGGCAACGGCGAAGCTGGAGCCGTTGATATCGCAGTGAATGACGCGGCCAGCGCCGAGTTCTTCGACGAAATCCACCGTGGCGGGAACGGCGCCCGGCGTGCCGGCCGGCACGAGACGCGCATGTTCCGGGCGGATGCCGAGCGTGACCGGCAGGCCGGCGTGGCGCTTGCCGATGTTGGCGTCGATGGCGATCGGCAGGCCATCAAAGATAAATTGCTCGCCGTTCGCCGAGAAGGAGCCTTCGAGGAAATTCATTGCCGGCGAACCGATGAAGGAACCGACGAAACGGGTGCGCGGCGTGTTGTAGACCTCAAGCGGCGTGCCGACCTGCTCGACATTGCCCTTGTACATGACCACCAGCTTGTCAGCGAGCGTCATCGCCTCGACCTGATCGTGGGTGACGAAAACCGAGGTGGCCGACAGGCGCTTGTGCAGGCGGCGGATTTCGACACGCATCTGCACGCGCAGCTTGGCGTCGAGGTTGGAGAGCGGTTCGTCGAAGAGGAAAACCTTCGGTTCGCGGATGATGGCGCGGCCCATGGCGACGCGCTGGCGCTGACCGCCCGAAAGCTCGGATGGCTTGCGGGCCAGGAAATCTTCCAGGCCGACAATGCGGGCCGTTTCCTTGATGCGACGCTCACGTTCGGCGCGCGGCACGCCGGCCACCTTGAGCGCGTAGCCCATGTTGGCGGCGACATCCATGTGCGGATAAAGCGCGTAGTTCTGGAAGACCATGGCGCAACCGCGCTCGCGCGGCTCGAGTTGATTGACGACCTTGCCGTCAATAATAATTTCGCCCGAGGTAATATCCTCAAGGCCGGCGATCATGCGCATCAGGGTGGACTTGCCGCAGCCGGAAGGGCCGAGAATGACGACGAACTCCCCGGAGCGGAAGGTCAGATCGACGCCGTGCACGACCTGATTGCGTCCATAGGCCTTGCGAACTTGCTCGATCCGGATTTCCGCCATGTTATTCTTCCCCGCCTATTTAATTCTGGGTCGTCAATCGCGTGGACTGCTAGCGAATTTGCATTACAGAACAGTGACAAGCATCCTCTATATCACAAGCCGCATCCAGATTTCCTCACGAGAGTTGCGGGTACTATTTCCCGATGAAACGCGCATGGGTGGAACTATTTTGCGACCGACATCATATACTGGTTCCGGCAGCGACAAATCCTGCGAAGAAACAACGGGCGGTCGGCTGGCCAGGCCATGACGACATCGAAGAAAGAGCCGGCAGCTTTGGCGGCACGGCTGGATGCATAATCGCGTCCGCATGATCACGGCCTCGTTCCTGATCAAGGATCTGCTGATCGACTGGCGCGAGGGGGAGTCCTGGTTTCGCGATACGCTCGTCGATGCCGATCCGGCGGCCAATACTGCAAACTGGCAATGGGTGGCGGGCTCAGGCGCCGATGCCTCGCCCTTCTTCCGCATCTTCAATCCGGTGCTGCAGGGCGAGAAATTCGATCCGGATGGTGGCTATATCAGGACCTTCGTGCCGGAGCTGGCAGCTCTCGACAGCAAATACATCCATCGGCCATTCGAGGCGCCGGATACGGTGCTGAAGCGTGCGGGCATAGAACTCGGCAGGGACTTTCCCCGGCCGATCGTCGATCACACCGCGGCGCGGCAGCGTGCGCTCGATGCACACGCATCACTGAAGAAGGATGATTAAGCGCTATTCGGCCGGATGCGGCGTTACGCGCGGCCCGACCGACTGGTGCTTATGGCCGCTGCCGAGAAAATATCGCAGCACCCGGAAATAGAGGCTGTAGGGCAGAAACTTCAAAAGCTTTGCCCGATAGACCAAGCCCTTCGGGAAGCTGATGTCGAAGGCCGGCGATTTCAATCCGGCTGCGATCGTGTCCGCAGCCTGCTGCGCCGATACCACGTCCGGCATCTCGAACTTGTTCTGTGCGGTCAATGGCGTATCGACATAACCGGGGGTGACGAGCTGGATGTGAATGCCCATCCGTTCCAGCTCGAACTTCAGGCTTTCGGCCATGTTGATCAGCGCAGCCTTGCTGGCGCCGTAAGCAGCGCCACCGGGCAGGCCGCCATAACCAGCCACCGAAGACACAAGGGCAACCTGCCCGTATCCCCTGGAGCGCATATGCCGGACCGCAGGAACGAGGCAGTTGACGACACCGTGGAGATTGACGGCAAAGCTTCGTTCGAACACCTCGTGATTGAGGTCCTCGCCCCGCGCCGGCAGATAGATGCCAGCATTCAGAACCGCCAGGGCGACGGGGCCGTGCTGATATTCGATGGCGGCAACGGTGTGCTCCATATCTTCAGCGCTGGTAACATCGCCGTCGAGCACGACGATGCTGCCGGCAAGCGCGCTTGCCTCGGCCTGCAACTCAAGAAGCTTTTCATGACTGCGAGCCGTAACGGCGACTTTATATCCTTCTTCGGCCAGTTTCAGCGCGAGCGCGCGGCCCATACCGGAACTGGCGCCGGTAATCCAGACGACTCCGTGTTCGGGGCGTGCGATGAACGGGCTCATGGCTCTTCTCCTTGGCTGGCGGTCGCTTACATCAGACACTTATTCGCGGCCGTCCGTGGCATTTTAGAGATAGCGCATCATTGTGGCCGCTTTCGGCCGGATTAAGGGCCCGATATGGAAAACAATGTCACCAATTGGAGACACGCGGACCGGATCGAAGATTGCGGCCAATGAGGTCGCCAAGTCGAATTTTGCGGCACGAACAAATAGCGAGGAACAGAATTTCTTGCCTATGCCGCCTTGTGAAGGGAAAAGACCGTTCTTACAGTAGTCCCGAACAGAAGGCAGAGATTCCATGACCGTCCATCCCTCCGTCCTAGAAGCGATCGGCAACACGCCACTGATCAAACTCAAGGGTGCCTCCGAGGCGACGGGCTCGACCATCCTCGGCAAGGCGGAGTTCCTGAACCCCGGCCAGTCGGTCAAGGATCGCGCCGCGCTCTACATCATCCGCGATGCCGAAAAGAAAGGCCTGCTGAAGCCCGGCGGCGTCATCGTCGAGGGGACTGCGGGCAATACCGGCATCGGCTTGACGGTGGTCGCCAAGGCGTTGGGCTACCGCACCGTCATCGTCATTCCGGAAACACAGAGCCAGGAAAAGAAGGACGCGCTGAAGCTGCTCGGCGCCGAGCTGGTGGAAGTGCCGGCCGTTCCCTACAAAAACCCCAACAACTACGTGAAGGTTTCCGGCCGGCTTGCGGCGGAATTGGCGAAGACTGAGCCGAACGGCGCGATCTGGGCGAACCAGTTCGACAACGTCGCCAATCGCCAGGCGCATATTGAAACGACCGCCAAGGAAATCTGGGCTGACACCAACGGCAAGGTCGACGGCTTCATCTGCTCGGTCGGCTCCGGCGGCACGTTGGCGGGCGTCGCCATGGGTCTGCATGGTTTCAACAAGGACATCAAGATCGGCATCGCCGATCCGGAAGGGGCGGCACTTTACGAATTCTACAAGAACGGCGAGCTGAAATCCTCCGGCTCTTCGATCACCGAGGGTATCGGCCAGGGCCGCGTAACTGCAAACCTGGAAGGTTTTACGCCTGATTTCGCCTATCAGATCACCGATGCCGAAGCCCTGCCCTATGTCTTCGATCTGGTCGAACACGAAGGTCTCTGCCTCGGCGGCTCGACGGCCATCAACATTGCCGGCGCCGTGCGCCTTGCCAGGGATCTCGGCCCCGGCCATACGATCGTGACTATCCTCTGCGACTATGGCAATCGCTATCAGTCCAAGCTTTTCAATCCGGACTTCCTGAGATCGAAGGGTCTGCCGCTGCCGGCATATCTGACGACGACTTCCAATATTCCTATTCCTTACGAAAACCTGGCGTGATTTTATGTCGGTGAATGCCCTTTATCGTGACGATTTCTATCTCTCGACTGCTGAGGCTGTCGTAACCGCAATTCACGAGGATGGGGGCATAGAGCTCGATCAAACCTGCTTCTACGCGACCTCCGGCGGACAGCCGGGGGACACCGGTTTCTTCGAGCGCGCCGACGGTTCCAAAATCGTGCTTGGCCAGACCAAGCACGGGGCGACGAAGGATATCATCATCCATGTGCCGCAGGAGGGCGCAGCGCCGCCTGCCCTCGGCGAGAAGCTGGTGCTGCATGTCGACTGGCCGCGCCGCTACCGGCTGATGCGTATGCACACCGCTTGCCATCTGCTCTCGGTTGTCTGCCAATATCCGATCACGGGTGCGGCGGTCGGCGAGGATGAAAGCCGCGTCGATTTCGACATGAGCGAGACGATCGACAAGGACGAGGTGACGGCGAAGATGATGGCGCTCGTCAGCGAGAACCATCCCGTTTTCGTCCAGTGGATCACGGATGAGGAGCTTGCAGCCAATCCGGGTATCGTCAAGTCGAAGAATGTGCGCCCGCCGATCGGACTCGGCCGCGTCAGCCTTGTCTGCATCGGCGAGAACTCCGCCATTGACAGCCAGCCCTGCGGCGGCACACATGTGTCGGAGACGCAGGAAGTCGGGGCAATCTATATCGCCAAGATCGAGAAGAAGGGCAGGGAGAACCGCCGCTTCCGCATCCGTTTCGGCACGCCCACCGACGACGCCTAAGCCGGCGGTTTCTGGAACAATAAGGCCCGATATAAATCAGGGAGAGATCATCATGACAGCGGAGAAGAGCCGTTTCGTCGTATCCGCCGATTGGCTGCAGAGCGAACTGGGCGCCAAGGATCTGCGTATCCTCGACGCATCCTTCTATCTGCCGGCGCAGAAGCGCGATGCCAATGCCGAATATGCCAGCGGTCATATTCCCGGCACCATCCGCTTCGATCAGGACAAGATCGCCGATCACTCTACCGGCCTGCCGCATATGGTGCCTTCGCCGGAAGTCTTCGCAGCCGAGGTCGGCAAGCTCGGCATCAGCGAGACCGATCGCATCGTGGTCTATGATGGCCCCGGCATCTTCGCATCACCGCGTGTCTGGTGGCTATTTCATGTCGTCATGGGCGCTGCGAATGTCTTCGTGCTCGACGGCGGCCTGGATGGCTGGAAGGCCGAAGGGCGACCGCTGGAAATCGCCCTGCCCGCATATGCACCGGCCACCTTCAAGCCGAATTTCAATGCGGCCCGCATTGTCCCCTTCGATGAGATGCGCGAGGTCGTCGACAGCGGCTCGCTGCAGATCGCCGATGCCCGCAGCGCCGGCCGTTTCGCGGCCACCGAGCCGGAACCGCGCGAAGGCATGCGCTCCGGTCACATGCCGGGCGCAAAAAGCCTGCCGTCCGGCAGCTTCGCGGTGAACGGCAAGTTCAAATCCCTGCCGGAACTGCGCGAAACGATCGAGAAGGCCGGTATCGATCTTGAAAAGCCTGTCGTGACCACCTGCGGCTCCGGAATCACCGCCGCCATCATAACGCTGGCGCTGGAATCGCTCGGCCATGGCGCCAACCGGCTCTATGACGGCTCCTGGTCGGAATGGGGCAGCCGGCCGGACACGCGTATCGTCACTGGCAAAGACTGAGCGGCACCGTCCCCGTGAAAACCCCATCGTCGCTCAAAGTCCATATCACCCGGCTGGAAATGACCGCGCCGCCCAAGGCGAGCCTGCCTGTGCCCGTCAACATCCAGACGGCAATCATGCGCTCGCCCGGCATTCCCCTGCCCTTCTACCGCTATCTCTATCGCCAGGTCGGCGCGCGCTGGCATTGGGTCGACCGGCTTCGCATGCACGACGAGGAGCTGACGGCAGTTTTGCACGACCAGCGCAACGACATCAGCGTACTCTATGTTAACGGCGCTCCGGCCGGCTTCTTCGAATATTTCCGTGAGGATGAGGAGACGATCGAGCTCAGCCATTTCGGCCTGATCGAGCACGCTCTCGGTCTCGGCATCGGCAAATGGTTCCTGTTGCAGGCGCTCTACGCCATGTGGACGCTGAGCCCGCAACGCATCACCGCGACCACCAACAATCTCGACCATCCGCGGGCGCTTCAGCTCTATCAGATGTTCGGCTTTTCCCCCGTCTCGACCGGCGAAGGCATCGTAAGGCCGCTGAGCGACAAGGAATTGCTGGAGCTGGCAAGGAAAAGCTAGCCGCAGGAATCGGGTGGCTTCTCCTGCCGTCGCGGCGCATCACATGACAAATCGTAAAAAGGAGATTTGTCATGCCCTCCATTGCCTTTGCCGCCATGCCCACGTCGGATGCCGAAACCCTCTGGAATGGTGGCACGGATTCCTATGGTCACCTACCAGAGACAACGATCTCGGACGGCCCGGGCCATCCCTGCCGCCATTGCCTGCGGAATATCGATGCCGGCGAAGAGCTTTTTGTTTTCGCCTATCGGCCGTTTCCAGAGTTGCAGCCCTATGCCGAGACCGGGCCGGTTTTCCTGCATAAAGCGCCTTGCCGGCGTTATGAGGCCGAGGAAATCCTGCCGCCCGTACTGACCACCAGCCCGGATTTCATTGTGCGGGGCTATGGCGAAAACAACCGCATCGTCTACGGCACCGGCGCCGTGACACCGACCGATGACATCAAAGCCTATGCTGCCGACCTCCTGAGCCGCGAAGGCATCGCTTATGTGCATGTCCGCTCGGCGCGCAACAATTGCTATCAGTGCCGGATCGATCGGGCGTAGTAGCTCAATGGAAAGAAGCGCCGGCATGTAAAATGCCGGCGCTTCCATTCAACGCAGCGCGATGGGATTTACGCTACGTTCAAGACGCTTTCCGGAGCGTAGGCTTCGTAGCCGAGCGCTTCGGCGACGGGCCTGTTGGTGACACGGCCCTTGTGGATATTGAGGCCATTGCGCAAGTGCTTGTCCTCGGCAATGGCGCGCAGGCCGCGGTCTGCGAGGGCGAGGCCGTAATAGATGGTGGAATTGTTCAGCGCATGCGCCGAGGTGACCGGAACCGCACCCGGCATGTTGGCGACGCAGTAGTGGACGATGCCTTCGACCTCATAGGTCGGTTCGGAATGGGTCGTGGCATGTGAGGTTTCGAAGCAGCCGCCCTGGTCGATGGCGACGTCGACAATGACGGCACCCTTCTTCATGCCGGAGAGCATTTCGCGCGTCACGAGCTTCGGCGCTGCAGCACCCGGGATCAACACGGCACCGATGACGAGATCGGCGGCAAAGACCTCTTCTTCCAGCGCCTGAATGCTGGAATAGCGCGTGTGGACACGGCCGTTGAAGATATCGTCGAGCTGGCGGAGGCGCGGCAGCGAACGATCGAGAATGCTGACATCGGCGCCGAGCCCTGCCGCCATCTTGGCGGCGTGAAGGCCGACGACACCGCCGCCGATGATGGCGACCTTGGCCGGCAAGACGCCGGGCACGCCACCAAGCAGGATACCGAGGCCGCCATTGGCCTTCTGCAGCGCGGTGGCACCCGCCTGGATCGACAAACGGCCGGCAACTTCCGACATCGGCGCAAGCAGCGGCAGGCCGCCGCGCTCATCGGTGACGGTTTCATAGGCGATGGCGGTGACGCCGGAGGCGATCAGGCCCTTGGTCTGCTCCGGATCGGGCGCGAGGTGCAGATAGGTATAGAGAAGCTGGCCGTCGCGCAGTTGCACCCATTCGGAAGGCTGCGGCTCCTTGACCTTCACGATCATGTCGCACTTTTCGAAAATGTCCTTCGCGGTGGCGGCGATCTTGGCGCCGGCGGCGATATAGGCATGATCATCGGCCCCGATCCCTGCACCCGCTTTGGTCTCGACCCAGACCTCATGACCATGGGCGACATATTCGCGAACGGATGCGGGCGTCAAACCGACGCGATATTCATGATTCTTGATTTCTTTCGGACAACCAACACGCATTTTGCTTCTCCCTGAATGCTTATTCGGTTTGCAACTGTTCCGCTGAGAATGAGACCACCTTCGCGCTGAAATGTCCTTGCAAAGACAATTTGCCGAACCAGCTTTTTTCGTGGATTATTGCGCCAAAGCGAGATTTTTCGAAGGATCTTCGAATGCCTGACATAGACACCATCGATCGTTCGATTTTGCGCGTGCTGCAACAGAACGCCAGGATCACCAATGCCGAACTTGCCGAAAAGGTCGGCCTGTCGCCTTCCGCCTGCTCACGCCGGCTCGACATTCTGGAGAAGGACGGCGTGATCGGCGGCTATCATGCAAGGCTGTCGCACAAGGCGCTGGACTACAAGATGATCGCCATCGTGCACATCTCGCTGTCCGGCCAGTTTGCCAAGACGCTGTCGGAATTCGAAACGGCGGTGAAACGTTGTCCGAACGTGCTCGTCTGCTATCTCATGTCCGGCGAATACGACTATATCCTGCGCGTCGCCGCGCGCGATCTTGAAGATTACGAACGCATCCACCGTGACTGGCTCTCCGCACTGCCGCATGTGGTGAAGATCAATTCCAGCTTCGCGCTGCGCGAAATCATCGACCGGCCGAATGTCGGGCTCTGAGCCTCACGGCCGGCAGAGCTATCGCAGGTCCAGCAGCAAGGCGCGGTGATCGGAGACTTCCGGCTCGGCGACGGCGTCGAATGCAATCACCTCCACCGCCGATGTCACCAGCATATAGTCGGCATAACGCGGCTCCTTGCGATAGTAGGAGGTCCGTGTGTCGCGGTGACCGCGCGAGGTGACGAGGTCGAAAAGCCCGAATGTGCTTAGGGCATCGAAGGTGACGCTCCCCGGCAGGACATTGAAGTCGCCACAGACGACGAGCCTCTCATCGCCCTGGTGAACCTGCCGGATAAGTTCCACCAATGCCTTCGCCTGGGTGTGACGGGCCGGTGTGTCGCCTTTGCCTTCTATATCGCGCAGACCATGCATCTGCGCGATGGTGACGGGGAAACCACCTTCGTAATCGAAGATGCGAATGCAATGGGCATTGCGCGACCGCGGATGCGAACCCCAGCCGTCGGCCGAGAATTCCCCATGTACGAAACCCGAGGCTTGGCCGATGACCGGATAGGATTTGCGCACGAAGGTTGCGAGGCCGAATTCGGACGGGATCAGCCGATCGCCATCGAAGAGATCGCCCCGCGCCGTCGGGCTGAAGAAGGCATCATATGCTGGAAGGGCTGCGCTGATCTCATCGAAGAGATTAGCCCGCTGCGGAAGCTCGACGCCATGATCACGGTAAACCAGCCATTCGGATTGTGCATCTGCAGTGCGCCCGACTTCCTGCAGGCACAGGACATCCGCGTCGATATCGACGAGATATCGCATCAGCGGCTCATGCAGCAGTCCGCCCCAAACATTCAGCGAAACGATGCGCAACGTCATTTCCTCTTTCCCCAAACTCCCGCTCGTCCAGCATGAGAATGCCCGGAATTGCAACATTAAAAGCTGCCGGTCCCGATTCGGAACGGATCGCGTCAATTTTAGCGATCGTTCTAAACACCTTTCAACGCCTGCCTGCTATCGGTGTCATCAGATACAGGCATCGAGGTCAGTTATGCAGCCGATTTCAAAACCGCTCACGGAGAACAATCTGAAAATCAAAGCGAGGCGTTCGCCGCGCAAGCATGCCCGCCTGATGGGTCGGGTCCGATATTTCGCCAAGGCGGTGACCGGCCGCGTCGTCAATATTTCCACCGGCGGCATTGCGCTCGACCTGCAATCACCGATCCATGCCGCCGCCGGCAGCAAGGTCCGTGTCGAATGCGATGAGATCGGCATCCTGGACGGCATCGTGCGCTGGATCCATGGAGGCCGGATCGGCATCGAGTTCGATCCCTCCTCCAACGCGTCGGCTCAGGTTGCTTCCTATTTCCGCTTTTTCCACAAGGAGATACAGCCGGTTCTCAAACGCTGAGGGCTTCTTCGCTCTTTGGCGCCGGCACCACAATAAGCCTGTCATATTCGTGGTGCACACCTTCAAAATTCGTCTTAATCTCCCTCACCCCGAGAGGTGATCGAGGGCTGATAGATTCATTGTTGAAGGAGTGTTTCATGTCTTCCATTCTGGAATTGCCCAGCATGTCGCGCCGTTCGTTGCTGCAGGGCCTTAGCGCCACGGCCGCGCTCATTGTGCTGCATCCTTTTGCGGCCCGCGCCGCCAGCAATCAGGCGCACCTGCGCCTCATGGAAACGACAGACATTCACGTCAACGTCTTCCCTTACGACTACTATGCCGACAAGCCGAACGACACGATGGGCCTGTCGCGCACGGCAACGATCATAGACAACATCCGTGCCGAGGCCACCAACTCGCTGCTGATCGACAACGGCGACGTGCTGCAGGGCAATCCGATGGGCGACTACATGGCCTATCAGCACGGCATGAAGGACGGCGACGTCCATCCGGTGATCAAGGCGATGAATACGCTCGGCTATGAGGTCGGCACGCTCGGAAATCATGAGTTCAACTATGGCCTCGACTTCATGTTCAAGGTGCTCGGCGGGGCGAACTTCCCCTTCGTCTGCGCCAACCTGACCAAGGGTCAGCTCGCTTCCGACCCGAAGAAGGACGATCTGTTCTTCAAGCCGTATCTGATCCTCGAAAAGAAGATCAAGGACGGCGCCGGCAATGAGAATACGATCAAGATCGGCTTCATCGGCTTCGTGCCGCCGCAGATCATGCTCTGGGACATCAAGAATCTCGAAGGCAAGGCACAGACCCGCGACATCGTCGAGGCTGCCAAGGCCTGGGTTCCGGTGATGAAGGAAGAAGGCGCCGACATCGTGATTGCGCTTTCCCACTCCGGCATCGACGGCAGCGGCCCGTCCGACAAGATGGAAAACGCCTCGCTCTACGTCGCCGCCGTTCCCGGCATCGACGCGATCTTCACCGGTCACCAGCATCTCGTCTTCCCTGGTCCGAAGACCTGGGACGGCATCAAGGATGCCGATCCGGTCAAGGGCACACTGCATGGCAAGCCCGCCGTCATGGCCGGCTTCTGGGGTTCGCATCTCGGCCTGATCGACCTGCTACTGGAAAAAGACGGCAAGAGCTGGAAGATCGTAGACTTCACCTCCGAGGCTCGGCCGATCTATCACCGCGACGACAAGAAGAAGGTCATCGCGGATGTTGCCGACAAGAAGGAAGTCGTGGAAGCGGCCAAGGCCGAGCATGAGGCGACGCTGACCTATGTCCGCACGCCCGTCGGCAAGACCTCCGCGCCGCTCTACTCCTATTTCGCACTGGTCGCCGACGATCCGTCGGTGCAGGTCGTGAGCCAGGCGCAGCTCTGGTACATCAAGAATATGCTGAAGGAGACGCAGTATAAGGATCTGTCGGTGCTTTCGGCAGCAGCTCCCTTCAAATGCGGTGGCCGCAACGGCGCCGACTATTATACCGACGTTCCTGCGGGCGACATCGCCATCAAGAATGTTGCCGACCTCTATCTCTATCCGAACACGGTGCAGGCGGTCGTCATCAACGGCGCGCAGGTCAAGAACTGGCTGGAAATGTCGGCGGCGATGTTCAATCAGGTCCAGCCGGGCGCGAAGGATGCGGATCTGATTAACAACAGCTTCCCGTCCTATAACTTCGACGTTATCGACGGCGTCACCTATCAGATCGACCTCTCGCAGCCGCGCCGCTTCGGCGATGACGGCAAGGTTCTGAATGCCGATGCCAACCGCATCCAGAACCTGCAGTTCAACGGCAAGCCGATCGATGCGACTCAGAAGTTCGTGGTCGTCAGCAACAACTACCGCGCCGGCGGCGGCGGCAACTTCCCGGAAATCGCCTCGGATAAGGTCGTCTACCAGGCTCCGGATACTAACCGCGACGTCATCGTCCGCTATGTCCACGATCAGGGCACAATCAATCCGACCGCCGACGGCAACTGGACGTTCAAGCCGCTGCCGGGCACGACGGTCCTGTTCCAAAGCTCACCCAAGGCCAAGGATTTCCTGGCCCAGGTGAAGAGCGTGAAGATCGAAGACGCTGGCGAAGGTACCGACGGCTTCCATAACTTCCGGCTGGTTCTTTAGTCCCGGTCGTTCCCTCTCCCCGCCCCTTCGGCAAGCTCAGGAGCGGGGAGAGGGTTTTCACTCCGCCGCCAACTGCTTTTCGTCCAGATGAAACATGTCGACGGCAGCCTTGAAATCCGCCTGGTTCGGGCATTTTGAAAGGCGCTCGCTGAAGGCTTCGATCATCCAGGCAGCGGCGGGACCGGGAGGATTGTCGAGCTTGTGGACCGCGTAGATCGGATATTCGCTCTGATCGTAGGCATCGAGGGCCAGACGCACCAATCGTCCCTTCTGCAGGTCTTCCACGATGAGCGAAGCCGGCAGCCCACCCCAGCCGAGGCCACCACGCATCAATTGATGCTTGGTCGCGATGTCGCTGACATGCCAGATCTTGTACGACAGGACGTTGAAATCCTTCCCATTCGTGAGACCTGAGGCATCGGTCACGACCAATTGCACCTCGTCTCGCACATCGGCAAGCGTCAACGGCCTTTCGATCTGGGCGAGCGGATGATTGGGCGATGCTACCGGAAGCATGAAGGAGTGACCGATACGCTCGATCACCAGCGAATCGTCCTGATTCGGCACCGCACCACCAATGCCGATCGTCGACTTACCGCTGGCGACGAGTTCCATCATCGTGCCGAGTTCGCCGGTGTCGAGCCGTAGCGAGACGAGCGGGAAGCGATCGCGAAACTCGCTCAGCACGTCGACCGTCGCATTCGTCGGCACCATCACGCTGATGGCCACCGCCACTTCCGCTTCAAGTCCCGCCTTCAAACCTTTGACACGAGCACGCATCACTCCGAGATCGGAGAGAATACGGCGCGCATCCTCCAGCATGGCTCTGCCCGCATCCGTCAGCGTCGGCTGGCGGGAGCCGGAGCGCTCGAACAGCGGCATCTCAAGCTGGGCCTCAAGATTGGCGATCGTGTAGCTGATGACCGATTGCGCGCGATTGAGCGTGCGCGATGCAGCGGAAAAGCTGCCGGATTCGGCAACGGTCAAAAAGACCTGCAACTGGTCGAGGGTCGGATTGGGAAGCATTGGGTGGCCATCCATTCTATCGATAATTCCAATCCATATTATCACAGTTTTTTCGATGGCACTGCAGTCTTATTTCTCTTCTCGAACGATGGTCAGTCTCCCAGCCTGGCTCTCACAACCCTTTGAAAAGGAATAGAATCATGTCCTCCATTCTGCTTCTGACGTCCAGCCCGCGCTCCGACTCGCTTTCCACCAAGATCGCCAGCGAGCTTGCCGACAAGATCAAGGCCCAGAACCCGGGCAAGACGATCGTCCATCGCGACCTCGCCGCCACTGCCCTGCCGCATATCGACGAGCCCTTCACTGCCGCCATCCGCACGCCGGCCGACGCCCGCACGCCCGAGCAGCAGGAACTGATCAAGGTTTCCGACGCGCTCGTCGACGAGCTGCTCGCAGCCGACACGCTGGTCATCGGCACCGGCCTCATCAACTTCAACATCTATTCCTCGCTGAAGACCTGGATCGACAATATCGCCCGCGCCGGCCGCACCTTCACCTACACGGAAACCGGCCCGAAGGGTCTGGTGACCGGCAAGAAGGCTTATATCGTGCTCGCTTCCGGCGGCGTCTATTCCGAAGGCCCGGCCGCTCCGCTCAACCACGCCGTTCCCTACCTGAAGTCGGTTCTCGGCTTCATCGGCATCACCGACGTGGAAACCGTCTATATCGAAGGCGTCGCCTTCGGTCCGGAAGCCGCTGAAAAGGCAATCGGCGCTGCCCAGGCCCGCGCAACCGAGCTGGCGCTGGCCGCCTAAGCCTCCAGCACGATCAATTCTTTGTGAGCGGCCGGTCCCCACCGGCCGCTTTTTTATGTCTCGTTGCCTGCTGCCAGCTCTTTCACGAAGCTCCGCGCAGCCTCCAGAATTTCGCGGGAAAATTCGTCGTCGTTTGCAATACGCGCGAGGCCGACAGCGCCGGTCATCAGGCATGAGGCGATGATGGCGTTGCGCCGCGCTTCCGCTGTATCCGGCTGCGGCATGCGCGCCGTCATCGATGCGATGTTTCTCCGTATTCCTTCCGTCGCGATTGTGCGAACGGCTTCGCCGCTGCGCGCGATATCGGCCGTCAGCGCGGCATAGGCACAGCCTTCACCGCGTTGGTCGCGATGCCGCGTGCTGAGATAATCGTCGGCATAGCTCTCCAGAGAAATATCCGCCGGATCGATCCCCTTCTCTTCCAATTGCCGCCGCCATGACTCCACCGCCACCTGAACGGCTTCGGCCACGAGCTCGTCTCGGGAGGCAAAATGTTTATAGAAGCCGCCGACCGTCAGGCCCGCTTCCTTCATCAGATCGGCAACGCCGATACCCTCCAGCCCCTCCTCCCGCAGGCGCTTGGCGGCAAGCGTCACGATCCGCTCATGCGTCTTCTGCTTCTCCAACTGAGAATGGCCCATCGAAAAATCTCCTCAATCCGTCTTGACGAATTTGGATTATGATCATAATCCTTATAGCGAACGATCGTAATCCAGATCGCCATCAAAGCCAATAGGAGCTACGAACATGCGTCTCAAGAACAAGGTTGCCATCATCACCGGCGGAAACAGCGGCATTGGCCTCGCCACCGCCCGCCTCTTCCTCGCCGAGGGCGCCAAGGTCGCCATCACCGGCCGCAATCCAAAGACCCTTGCCGCTGCCGTTGAAGAGCTTGGCGGCGATGTCCTGGCATTGCAGGTCGACGTCACCGACGTTGCAGCAACTGAGAAAGCTTTCGCCGAAGCGGCTGAAAAGCTTGGTAATTTCGACATCGTCTTCGCCAATGCCGGGATTGCCGGCGAAACCGCCGTCGGAAAGACCACGCTGGAGCAGTTCGAGACGGTGGTGCGCACAAACTTCACCGCCGTCTTCTTCACGGTGCAGGCTGCGTTGCCGTATCTGAACGACGGTGGATCGGTGATCCTGAACGGCTCCGTGCACGCTGTTCTCGGTATCCCCGGCTATTCCGCCTATGCCGGCACCAAGGGCGCCGTCCGTGCCATGACCCGCAACCTGGCATCCGAACTCGCTCCGCGCGGCATCCGCGTCAACCAGGTCACGCCCGGCGCCACCAAGACGCCGATCTGGAATACGAGAGCAATGACGGAAGAGGCTAAGGACGCCCTGGAAGCACGCTTCGGCAGCCTGAGCCCCCTTGGCCGCATGAGCGAAGCCGAAGAGATCGCCAGGGCCGCCCTCTACTTCGCATCGGACGACTCCCGGAACGTCACGGCGATCGAAATCACCGTCGACGGCGGCGCGACCAGCGCTCCGTCAGGTGCCAAGCTTTTCCGTGCGGCGTAACCGCTCTTGGTGAACAGAAAAAGAGAAGGCCGCCATTCGGCGGCCGTTATCGTTCCGGGTTACTGGCCGTTCAGCTCAGACCTGGCGCACCTTTTCGCCATCTCCGAACAGAGACGGGCCGTTCTGATCGATGATCTGCTGCGCCTTGCGGAAGGCCGATTCCACAGCATCGTCCGATGAGGTAAAGACATCGGCGCGGATGAAATTGCGCACCAGCACCTCGCCGTTCACTTCCTTCTCGATCCGGCCCATCAGGCGGAACTGATTGCCTTCGCGCTGCGGCGTCGCGTAGATCGTGCAGCCGTTATGCACCTGCGGCTCAGCGGTGACAGAGGGGCCGCCGGTCTTTTCGGCGCTCGCTGTCGATGCGCTGCCGCCGGTGAAGATCGAGAGAATATTTGACAAGATCGAAGCCATGAATCGCCTTTAGCATGAAGGGCGTGAGGTGGCAAAGTTAAATGATCAGGCTAGCCAGAATGTCGTTCTCGGTGATGTCCTCGTAGCCCATTCCAGCACGTTCGAAATTCTCAACCAGTTTCTTGAAGTTGTCGGGATTCTTGGTCTCGATGCCGATCAGGATGGAGCCGAAATTGCGGGCGCTCTTCTTCAGATATTCGAAGCGGGCGATATCGTCATCCGGACCCAGCAAGTTGAGGAAATCGCGCAGCGCGCCGGGGCGCTGAGCCAGCCGCAGGATGAAGTATTTCTTCAGGCCGGCATAGCGCATGGCACGCTCCTTAACGTCGGGCAGACGCTCGAAATCAAAATTGCCGCCGGAGACGACGGCAACGATCGTCTTGCCGCGAATGCTCTCACGATCCATCGCCTCCAGCGCGGTGATCGCGAGCGCGCCGGCGGGTTCGAGCACGACGCCTTCGACATTCAGCATATCGGTGATCGTCACGCAGATCGCATTTTCCGCGATCAGCATGACCTGCTCGGCCGCAAAATCTTTCAGGGCGGCGAAATTCAGGTCACCGATGCGGCCGACCGCTGCGCCGTCGACGAAATTGTCGACCTTCGCCAGTGTCACCACCTGCCCCGCTTCCATGCTGCGCCTGAGGCTGGGCGCTCCCGCCGGCTCGGCAAAGAGGAATGCCTCCTTGGCGAGGCGATCGGCAAAATAACCGGTGATGCCGGCCGCCAATCCACCGCCGCCGACGGGCAGGATGATACGATCGGGCATGACTCCATCCGGCAGTTGCTCGGCGATTTCGGCCGCGACCGTCGCCTGCCCCTCGATGATATCGGCGTGATCGAAAGGCGGCACCATGACGCCGTCAATATGCTGCACATGTTCGCGCGCCGCCTGGTAGCACTGGTCGAAGAAATCGCCGAACAGCTTAATGGTGATGAACTCCCCGCCGAACATGCGGGTTTTGTCGATCTTCTGCTGTGGCGTCGTGACCGGCATGTAGACCACGCCCGGCACCCCGAAATGACGGCAGACGAAAGCGAAGCCCTGCGCATGATTGCCGGCCGAAGCGCAGACGAATGTCTTGCCGGTACCGCCCGCGGCAATCACCTTGCGGAAGAAATTGAAGGCGCCGCGGATCTTGTAGGAGCGCACCGGCGTCAGGTCCTCGCGCTTCAGCCAAATATCCGCACCGTAGCGAGCGGAAAGATGCTCGTTCAGTTGCAGAGGCGTTGCGAAAAAAAGGCCACGCATGGCCTCGGTGGCATCGAGAACATCCTGCTTGTCCACGGTCTTGGTCCGTTCTTGTTCAATCCGTCTTCGCTATGACACAGGAAAGATGAGTAAAGAAAGCCTGTTTAGCGCGGTTTCTGACCTGTCTGAACGATATTCCAGCAATCGCGGGATTGCGGCACCTGATCGCACATCCCCCAATTCTGCGAATTGACAGCGCCGCCTTGCCTGCCTCCAATGGAGACAGCCATCATGATGATGGTTAGAGGCCCGCTCTAGCCCCGTTCACCCGGTGCCAGCGGGCTTCGCCTGATTATACGGACCCCGTATAATCCACATGCACTTGTGAACCTTCTCAGAGGGCGACGAGTCGATCGAGCCAGAACCATCCGAACGTTGCAGGATAGCCATGCTCTCGACCCAGTAGGCAGCGGCCATCGCAAGAGCGTCCAGCCGGTCGTCATGGGCAAAGCCGGACTTGGCACACCACCTAGAGATATGGAAGGCTAGACGGCTCTTTTCTTTGGTTCGCGTCATGCACTTCAAGCTTCGCGTCTTGATCGAAGAGTATTTTTGCAAGCAGCTTCGTGATTTCGTCGGCATCGCCGCCAGAGTTAAGAAGCTCATCCCGAAGCTTGTTTGCCTTCCGGATGTTGTCGAGCTTCGCTGAAATCTCACTTTGCCTAGCTTTACCAGCCTCTGCTGTGCGTTTCGCAAATTCTGGCCGAAAATACAAAGTACGGTCAAGTACTGCCCTTCCGATCCCTACGGGAATGCTCTTCAAGACAGCCCAAATGTCGAATGGATTGGAGAACGTTATCTGATCAACGACGACTGACGTGCCGATATCTTTCATATATGGTATTTGAAGATTATGGGTTGCCTCGCAGGCATAATAAAAAAGCTCCAAAGCCAATATATTCAGCTCAATATCTTGAGGGAGTAACGCCCCTGCCGCTGATTTCTTGGTGTCCATACTAATGTGTACAACGGCCATCACTTTCCCCATTGAGGTAGTTTTCGCATATTCTTACCAACATGCCGGCGTACGGTCAAAATCCGTTGCGGCCGGAGAAGAAGATTTGCCCTTCTGCTCCAGCCTTAGATTTATCAAATGTTAATCCAGCCAGACGACTGCTGGATTGCTCCGGGAGCTTGCGCAGAGCTTCTTTCCTTATGGCCTCACGCCATTCCCCATCAGCCTTCGCCGCCCTTTGCCAAGCCGGTTGTGCCAGTTCGTTTTAAAACATTCCCTTGACTGAATCGTTCAAGTGCTTGAAGGGGAAAGGCACGCGGACGTGGCGAAACTGGTAGACGCAAGGGACTTAAAATCCCTCGGCCTTAGGCTATACGGGTTCGACCCCCGTCGTCCGCACCAAAGACAAAATTCCAATACGCTCCGACGAAAAAAGGCGCAGCTTTCACCGCGCCTCTCCCCAACGATAGACGAAGATCGAATTAGGCGACTAGCTTGGCCGCGATCTTGGCGACGTGGGCGCCCTGGTACTTTGCGGCTTCCAGTTCGATTTCCGAGGGCTGGCGGGAGCCGTCGCCGTTGGTGATCGTGGATGCGCCGTAGGGCGAGCCGCCCTTGACTTCTTCCGTGCCCATCTGGCCCTGGAAAGCATAGGGAAGGCCGACGACGGCCATGCCGTGGTGCAGAAGGGTCGGGATGAAGCCGAGGATGGTTGATTCCTGGCCGCCGTGCTGGGTCGCCGAAGAGGTGAATACCGAGCCGACTTTGCCAACCAGTTTGCCGGCAAACCACAGGCCGCCGGTCTGATCCCAGAAATTGCGCATCTGCGACGTAACCGTGCCGAACCGCGTGCCCGAGCCGACGATGATGGCGTCATATTCTGCCAGTTCTTCCGGCGATGCGATCGGCGCTTCCTGATTGAGCTTGAAGTAAGAAGCCTTGGCCACTTCTTCCGGTACCAGTTCCGCTACGCGCTTGACGGTCACCTCGGCGCCGGTGGATTTCGCGCCTTCAGCGACTGCATAGGCCATCTTCTCAATGTGACCATAGGATGAATAATAGAGAACCAGAACCTTAGTCATGAATATCTCCAATTGTTGGACGCGTTGATTTTCGGGGTGATTTGTACCAGCAGGCACACGAAGGCGCAGCCCCTGCAACTGGAACGCACTGTTCACGCGATGAAGACGAAAATTCACTTGCGGTTGCTTTTTCCATGGCGGCCAAGCAACGAAAACGTCAGTTTGCATTCGCCGCAAACGGCGCTACCTATTTGAAACGCTTTTTCGAACGCGCCACTGCGCAATTCCACGGATAATTTCGATGACCAATGAAACCATTGTCACCGCCGCCATGCTGGCCATCGGCGACGAACTGCTCTCCGGCCGGACGAAAGACAAGAATATCGGCCATCTCGCCGATGTCATGCTGCTGGCCGGCATCGATCTGAAGGAAGTCCGTATCGTCGCCGACGACGAAGACGCCATCGTCACCGCGCTGAACGCCCTGCGCGGCCAATATGATTACGTCTTCACCTCCGGCGGCATCGGCCCGACGCATGACGACATCACCGCCGATGCGATCGCCAAGGCCTTCGGCGTGCCCTGCGAACACGATGCAGAAGCGATGCGGCTGATGGCGGAGATGTATGCGCGGCGCGAGATGGAGTTCACCGAGGCCCGCCAGCGGATGGCGCGCATGCCGGTCGGCTCCAAGCATATTGCCAATCCTGTTTCGACCGCGCCGGGCTTCAACATCGGCAACGTCTATGTCATGGCCGGTGTGCCGCAGGTTTTTCAGGCGATGCTTGACAATGTCGTCCCGACCCTGCGCACCGGCACCCGCATGCTTTCGGCGGCGATTTCCTGCCCTTACGGCGAAGGCGAGATCGGCACGCCGCTCGGCGCCATCCAGAAAGCTCATCCGGATACCAGCATCGGATCCTACCCCCGCTATGTCGGCCAATTCTTCTCGACCGAAATCGTCGTGCGGGCTCGCACCGTCGAACTGGTTGAAAGTGTCGCGGCGGAGGTGCGCGCCATGATCGAAACGATAAGGCAGGCGAAAGCAAAGGAAAATCAGTCCGCTGAGGCATGACGTTCAGCAAGTGCTTTTAGCCCGTGAGGGAACCGTGGTCATATCGGCGCATTATTATCAGGCGGAACACTGATATAATGGAGCGATAAGGACCTTTCCTCATGGGAGATCACGTCATGCCCTATAAGACTATTCTGGTCATACTCGATACCCCCGACAATACGCGTGTGGCGGTCGATTTCGCCGCCGCGTTCGCTCAAGAACATGGCGCTCATATTGTGGGTCTGCATGCGGAAATCGTCTCGGCCGTGCCGCTGGTTGCGCCGATGGAAATCCCCGATCCGGTCGCCGTGCAGGCTCTGCAGGACATGGCGCACAGCCAGGCCGTCGAAGTCGAGCGGCTGTTCCGTGCCAAAATGGAGCGCGAAGGCCTCGCCTATGAATGGCGCAACTTCGCAAGCACTGTCGGCTATGGTTCGGAGCCGCTGATGGAAACTGCGCGCAGCGCGGATCTGCTGGTTGCCGTGCAACCCGATCCAGCCAGATCTTCGGACTCGCATGTCGATGTCGAAAGCTTCCTGTTCGAAAGCGGTCGTCCCGTGCTGCTCATTCCCTACATCTTTACCGAGCCGAAACCGATCCATCGCGTGTTGATTGCGTGGAATGGATCGAAAGAAGCGGCCCGCGCAACCTTCGATGCTCTGCCGTTTCTGAGGACTGCCGATTCCGTCGAGGTTTTTTCAGTCGACACGTCTGACAGTTCCACGCATTCGCCCAAGGAGACCGGCGTCGAGATCACGGCCACGCTCGTCCGGCATGGCATTCGCGCCAGACTGGAAACGGCGATGTGCGGCGGCAAGACGCCATCGCAGGTCATCGAAAACCGCCTCGCCGACGACAGCATCGATTTGCTCGTCATGGGTGCCTATACACATTCCTGGCTCTGGCAGTTGATCTTCGGCGGCACGACGCGGACGCTGTTGCAATCGATGACGGCGCTGACGCTGCTGGCGCGCTGACACGCAGCCTTGCGGGATAGGCGGCTCTTGCCTTTTGGCCGCAAATCCAGCAGAAAGCAGCGACCGATGAGAGAATTCCCGCCAGGGAACCCATTCGCGTGGTTCGTGAAGCATTGTCCCTAAAGTCCAAAGCTTTTTTTGGCGGGGCATGTTCGATCGGAGAGCCGGCGAATCGCGTTTCAGGATTTGGTCCATGGTCCGCGCCCGTCGCGGGGTCTGCTCAGGGTCGCCGGCTGCGCCGGTGCGTTGTTATCTTCTGCGTCCCGGAGCCTTTGAGCCATGTCCCTCCCCGATAAAGCCTTTCCCGTATCCTGGGATCAGTTCCATCGCGATGCCCGCGCCCTTGCCTGGCGACTTGCCGGACTCGACAGCGAGTTCAAGGCAATCGTCTGCATCACGCGCGGCGGCCTCGTCCCCGCTGCCATTATCTCGCGCGAACTCAATATTCGCCTGATCGATACCGTCTGCGTCGCCTCCTACCACGACTATGCCAACCAGGGCGAAATGAACCTGCTCAAAGGCATCACGCCGGAATTGACGGTCGATGGCGGCGAAGGTGTGCTTGTCGTCGACGACCTGACGGATACCGGCAAGACTGCCGCTGAAGTGCGCACCTTGCTGCCGAAGGCGCATTTCGCCTGTCTCTACGCCAAGCCGAAGGGCGTGCCGACCATCGACACCTTCATCACTGAGGTTAGCCAGGACACCTGGATCTATTTCCCCTGGGACATGGGCTTCACCTATCAGGAGCCGATCGCCAAGGGTCATCGCGGCTGACCCGTCATAGGGCTTCACGCGAATCAGTTGTGATTCTGCTGGGTGTGCCAAAACTGGACACAGGCATCAGCAATAGAGGTGGGCGCTCCGGCGCCCACTATATTTAGTAGTTGGCGAGATACCAAGATTTCGTGGGATTCAAGGCCTTCCGCGCGAATCATGAGGGGTTGCTGCATGCTTTTGCCCCTCTGCCAATGGCTTGGAAGTCACGGTCACAATATTGTCGTGTTTATTTCCGTTGCGGGTAGCGTTCGCCTCATAAGCGGTCGCGCGAAGAGCGAACAATTTCGGCCAAGCGCTTGAATCTTAGAGACTCCTGGCGTTTCCCCAATTTCCACAGGCAAGCCCACAAGATATTGTGGTTAAAAATCCGTCGCAAACCACGCCTTGACGGAATCGGGTCTTTCAAAGTTAATGACTGACGTTGCGGCGGCAACTGGACCGGGCAGAATTACGGGGGCTGGTCCTTAACTCGAAATCGGATTTGGATTCAGGGCGATGCATCATGATCGATGGCGCCATGGAGGCTTTTTGTGCCGATGTCGATGCTGCCAAAAAAAGACATGCGGGGACTGGCGGCAATAAGCTGTTAATACTATATTTAGTGTTTGCAGCCACCATCACCACAAGATACAGGCAAGACATCTCCGGATGACACCTCCTGTCAGAAGCGGATTGAACACTGGCTGCGCGCTGAAACCGCGAAGCCAGATCAGGATTTTTGCGCCTCGTTACGAGGACGGGCGCCAACGAATTGAGGTATGGGATCATGCGCATCGAACGTCGATTTACGAAGGCCGGCCAGTCACCCTATGCGGAGATCGAATTCCGCAAGGCGACGAGCGAGATCAAGAACCCTGACGGTTCGATCGTTTTCCGCCTCGAAAACATCGACGTGCCGGCGCAGTTCTCGCAGGTTGCCGCCGACATTCTGGCGCAGAAGTATTTCCGCAAGGCCGGCGTGCCTGCCAAGCTGAAGAAGGTCGAGGAAAACGACGTTCCTTCCTTCCTGTGGCGCTCCGTGCCCGATGATGCGGCCCTGAAGGATCTGCCGAAGGAAAGCCAGACCGGCTCCGAAACCGATGCGCGCCAGGTCTTCGATCGTCTCGCCGGTACCTGGACCTATTGGGGCTGGAAGGGTGGCTATTTCTCCTCCGAAGAAGACGCTTCCGCCTTCCGCGATGAGCTTGCCTACATGCTCGCCACCCAGCGCGTTGCTCCGAATTCGCCGCAGTGGTTCAACACCGGCATGCATTGGGCCTATGGCATCGACGGCCCCGGCCAGGGCCATTTCTATGTCGATCCCTTCACGGGCAAGATCACCAAGTCCAAGTCGGCCTACGAACATCCGCAGCCGCATGCCTGCTTCATCCAGTCCGTCGAAGACGATCTCGTCAACGAAGGCGGCATCATGGACCTCTGGGTACGTGAAGCGCGTCTCTTCAAATATGGCTCCGGTACGGGCTCCAACTTCTCGCTGCTGCGCGGCGAAGGCGAAAAGCTGTCCGGCGGCGGCCGTTCTTCCGGCCTGATGAGCTTCCTGAAGATCGGCGACCGCGCTGCCGGCGCCATCAAGTCGGGCGGCACGACGCGCCGCGCCGCCAAGATGGTTGTCGTCGACATCGACCATCCGGATATCGAGGAATATATCAACTGGAAGGTCAAGGAAGAGCAGAAGGTTGCTGCCCTCGTCACCGGTTCGAAGATCGTTGCCAAGCATCTGAAGGCAATCATGAAGGCCGCCGTCAATTGCGACGGCGACAATGACGATTGCTTTGACCCGGCTAAGAACCCTGCCCTGAAGCGCGAAATCCGCGCTGCCAAGAAGGATCAGGTTCCGGAAAACTACGTCCAGCGCGTCATCCAGTTCGCTCGCCAGGGCTACAAGGATCTCGAGTTCAAGACCTATGACACGGACTGGGACTCGGAAGCCTACCTCACCGTTTCCGGCCAGAACTCCAACAATTCCGTCTCCATCAAGGACGACTTCCTGCGCGCTGTCGAAAACGATGGCGACTGGAACCTGACCGCCCGCAAGGACGGCAAGGTCGTCAAGACCGTGAAGGCGCGCGAGCTGTGGGAATCCATCTCCTATGCCGCTTGGGCATCGGCCGATCCGGGCCTGCACTTCAACACGACGATGAACGACTGGCACACCAGCCCGGCCGCCGGCCCGATCCGCGCGTCCAATCCGTGCTCGGAATATATGTTCCTCGACGATACGGCCTGCAACCTCGCTTCGCTGAACCTGATGACCTTCAAGGATGCGGCGACGAAGCGCATCAACATCGGCGACTACGAGCATGCCGTCCGCCTTTGGACCGTCGTTCTCGAAATCTCGGTCATGATGGCGCAGTTCCCGTCGCGCCGCATCGCAGAACTCTCTTACGAATACCGTACGCTCGGCCTCGGCTATGCCAATATCGGCGGCCTGCTGATGTCCTCCGGCATCCCCTATGACAGCGACGAAGCCCGCGCCATCGCCGGCTCGCTGACCGCGATCATGACCGGCATCGCCTATGCGACCTCGGCCGAAATGGCATCCGAACTCGGGACCTTCCCGATGTTCAAGCCGAACCGCGAAAACATGCTGCGCGTCATCCGCAACCATCGTCGCGCTGCTTACGGCGAGACCTCGGGCTATGAGAGCCTGTCGGTCAATCCGGTGGCGCTGATCCATAGCCACAATCCGGACCAGGACCTCGTCGCCCACGCCAAGGCTGCCTGGGACCAGGCTCTGAGCCTCGGCGAACAGCACGGCTACCGCAATGCCCAGGCAACCGTTATCGCGCCGACCGGCACGATCGGCCTCGTCATGGATTGCGACACCACCGGCATCGAACCGGACTTCGCCCTGGTGAAGTTCAAGAAGCTCGCCGGCGGCGGCTACTTCAAGATCATCAACCGCGCCGTTCCGGAAGCACTGCGTGCACTCGGCTACTCCGAAAGCCAGATTGCCGAGATCGAGGCCTATGCCGTCGGTCACGGTAACCTGAACCAGGCGCCGGCCATCAATCCTTCGACGCTGAAGGCCAAGGGCTTCACCAATGAGAAGGTGGAGGCTGTCAACGCCGCGCTGAAAAGCGCCTTCGACATCAAGTTCGTCTTCAACCAGTGGACGCTCGGTGCCGACTTCCTGAAGGGCACGCTGAAGGTTTCCGACGAGCAACTGGCTGACATCAGCTTCAACCTGCTCGACCATCTCGGCTTCTCCAAGAAGGATATCGAAGCAGCCAACATCCATGTCTGCGGTGCGATGACGCTGGAAGGCGCGCCGTTCCTCAAGAACGAGCATCTCGCCGTCTTCGATTGCGCCAATCCCTGCGGCAAGATCGGCAAGCGCTACCTCTCGGTCGAAAGCCACATCCGCATGATGGCCGCCGCCCAGCCCTTCATCTCGGGCGCCATTTCCAAGACGATCAACATGGCCAACGAAGCAACCGTTGAGGATTGCAAGAACGCCTACATGCTCTCCTGGAAGCTCGGCCTGAAGGCGAATGCGCTTTATCGTGACGGCTCCAAGCTCAGCCAGCCGCTGAACGCCTCGCTGATCGACGACGACGATAACGAGGATGCAATCGAAGAACTGCTGCAGGCCCCGGCTGCTGCTCAGGCCGTCACCGTCACCGAAAAGATCATCGAACGCGTCATCGAAAAGGTTGTCCGCAGCCAGGAAAAGCTTCCGGGTCGCCGCAAGGGCTACACCCAGAAGGCCAAGATCGGCGGACACACCATCTTCCTGCGCACCGGCGAATATGATGATGGCCGTCTCGGCGAAATCTTCCTCGACATGAACAAGGAAGGTTCGGCGCTGCGCGCCTTCATCAACAACTTCGCCATCTCGGTCTCGCTCGGCCTGCAATACGGCGTGCCGCTCGAAGAGTATGTCGATGCCTTCACCTTCACCAAGTTCGAGCCGGCCGGCATCGTCACTGGCAACGACGCGATCAAGAACGCCACGTCGATCCTCGACTACGTGTTCCGTGAGCTTGCCATCTCCTATCTCGGCCGCCACGATCTTGCTCATGTCGACACCTCGGACTTCAGCAACACCGCCCTTGGACGCGGCGTATCGGAAGGCAAGGCGGATGTCGTCTCCAAGGGCCTGACCCGCGGCTACAAGCCGACGCTGGTGCCGACATCGGGCGAGCGCCAGGCAGGCGAAGTCAAGGGTTCGGCCACGGCCGCTCCTGCCCGCGCCTCTTCGGGTGCGACGATCACCTCCATCGCCGGCAATACCGCGCGCAAGCTCGAACCCGCCGGCGCCATCTCCACCTCGGAAGTCGTTGCCTTCAAGCGCGACTATGAGGAACGCGCCAAGGAGCTGGCCGAAGAGATCGCCGAGGAACTGGCAAACGAAACCGCCGAAGCCTCCACCGCCCTCTTCACCGACAAGGCGGCAGATGAAGCGGCAACGGCAAAGACGGAAGCCAAGAAACTGGAATCCGAACGCCGCGCCCGCTCCATCATGCAGGGCTACACCGGCAACATGTGCACGGAGTGCCAGAACTTCACGATGGTTCGGAATGGAACTTGCGAGAAGTGCGACACTTGCGGCGCGACGAGCGGGTGCAGCTAAGCATTCGCCTAAGCTGTAGTGACGTGAGAAACCGAACCAAGTATTGGCCAAAAGGCGTTAGAACTGGCCATTTTGGAACCTAAAACTGGCCAACACCACATTCGACTATTTCCGGGCGCTGAAAAGTGCCCGGAAAGGCTTTAAGGAACAAAAAGTGAATGCGATGGCTTTCAGGGGTTTGTTTGTTGGTGTCAACCGTTATCAGTCGCCCAAGATCCGTGACTTGTCATGCGCGGCCCGCGACGCGACCGCGCTCGAAGCGATGTTCGCCGATACCCTCGGCGGCCCGACCGTTCTCGTGACTGATCAGGAGGCCACCCTCTCCAGGATCGAGACAGAACTCGAAACGCTCTCCCAATGCGACGCGGACGACACGGTGGTGATCGCCTTCTCCGGTCATGGTTCGGAGAAGGCGGTGTGATGACGACCACGCATCTCATAGGCGTCGATACCGAATTTTGCGGGCCTTTCCGCTCGGCGAAAGTTTCTGTGAAATTGCTGCGTGGAGTAGCGGCATGGTCGAAGGCGCGTGGCGCTCGCCAAATCCTCGTTCATGTGAGTACTGGCTACGCTCTCAAGCAAACAGATCGGCTGATCCGCGCAGGCGGTGGGATATGTATTGGTGGGAGCTATTTGGTCAAATGCAGCTAAGGATGGTTGTCCTTCGCGTCAAACCCCGGAAAGTCCCAGCTCCCGATGGCCCAAAATCGGGGTGCATTTCAATTTTGCACCGCCACCAAGGATTGCGGATGAATTCGCTCAGTCTTCCTTGGATCGTCGGGCCGGTGCCGATTATGCTGACGGCATGGTCCGCCATTGTTTTCGGAAGAACTGTAAGCTCTAGGCGTGCGCTCAAGATCGGGAGCGGAAATATCGCCTCTTCATTCGTACTATCTTTGGGATTGTCTTCAATCATTTTCCAGAGGTTATATCCTGAAGGTGGGTTTATAGTATTCATACTTAGCCAGCTTTTCTCGTCAGTATTCTGCTGTATTATTACAAATACTGTAAATTATTTCAGCAACGATGACGCGGATTTTCCGCGAAAGGATTTATCATGGATGACGTCCATAAAGGTTATACTTGTTGGCGCTATTACTTTTTTTCTGTTTAACATAGTTTATTTTTTGCTGTCTGGTAATAAGTGTAACGGCCAAAGATGCTATGCGTTTGAGTACTTATTTGGAAGAAATGATAAGATATTTTCCTCACTGTACATAGGATACTTCGCTCCCACTGTATTTCTGACGATATCCATATTTGTATTTTGGGAAGCGGTGAAAAAATTTCACCTGTATTTACGCGCGCGATAGGCAGCCAATAATAAGAGGATATTATGGCTACGAACAATAGCGCCGCCACTCCGAGATGCTCGGCGGGTCGGCGACCGTAAATCGCCACCAAATCGACCTATACAATTAGGGACGGAGCATGCCCAAGGTTTAACAGGCAATCTATGGTTTCCTGATCCCAGCCTTCTTGCTTCAGCCACTCATTCAGTTCGTCTACGGTATCAAAAACAGGACTGATGGGGCTGCCCTCACTAACGTTTTCATAGACTTGATACGAGGTGAGAGAGGCAGGATCGGCATAATAGAGCGGCTCCAGGTGGCCACCGACCATCAACTCGCCATCCTCATCGACTGGGTGCCTAAATCCGGGTGGAACTCGAACGATTTGTGTCCCCATTTTACCTTCCATTCAGAACAATGATTTGTGCGTAACCTGACCAATAGACATACGTCTAATTGATAGTTCTACCGCGTCACATGCAAAACGATATAGCTCGCTGTTGAACCTACCAGGATACTCCAGAAAAGGTGCATGTCCCGTCGCGGCATACCACGATGCTGTCGCTTGAGGGTACAATGCCAGAAGGTGCCGCCCCATCGCCGGCAGGATCACGGTGTCTTCTTGGCCATGGGTTACAAGGACAGGCACGGCAAGTGCTGTCAGTACATCATCGGAATCGACCTCCCGGGCCAGCAGGGCAGCCCGAATCTTCGCTGGCACGGCCATGTTCCAGCAAATTGCCGTTTCGAAGACCTCGGAAGGCAGTTGCGAATAAGTGCACCCGCGCACGAAATTGCGGATTGCTTCGATATTGCCGGGCAGGTCTTCGCCGGTGGCACCGATGACGTGGTCGAGGAAGCCCGGGCCGATCAAGGTGCCGAGCGCCGCCTTATTCATCGTCGTTGCCGCGCCGACGAAGTTGATGCCCGCAACATGGGCAATACCGTGGGCGCGGAGATAGTCGCAAATAATGAAGCCGGCGTAGGACCAGCCCACAAGAACCGGACTGCCAAGGTCGAGTTGATCTATGACGGCGGCGATATCGTCTGCCCAAAGCTGCGGTTCAGTATAATGCTCGGCCTCAAGGGGAGCGTCCGACATGCCGTGACCGCGGAGGTCCAAGGCTACCAGGCGAAAATCCTCCGCAAGCGTACTTTCATACTGGTTTTTCCAGCAGAGATGGTTTTGTGACCACCCGTGGATGAAGAGGATCGACGGCGCATCTTCTTTTCCCCACTCGCGAACATGCAGTCGCAATCCGGCGCCGCCCGTTACATTGTGAACCTTCATCGTCGTCCCTCCTTGTCAGCATCGCAAACTGTCGGAAGCATTCTATTCTGCGCGCGTGAGAAAGAATGTGGAAGGAACCGTTGAAAATGCGGGGCCAATCGTTGAAAGCGCGCAGCAGCAGCTACGCTGTTTCGGCGACGAAGCGCGTTACCTCACGAATAAACTGCTCAAAGGCGGGTTCGTTGGCGAGGAGAATGTGATTGGCGCTGTCGAGATCGACAAATCGAGCTCCAGGGATGCCGGTTGCGAACTCCCTTCCGGACTGAAAGGGAACGACGGCGTCTTTTCTTGCGTGCAAGACGAGCGTCGGAATCGTCACCTGCGACAGGACATCCGAAACGTCGATCTCTCCGAATGCCTCGTGCAGGCGACCTGCGTTGATGGGCGACACCGAAATGCGCTGCAGTTCGTCAAACCAATCCATTTGCACCTGATCCGCCCCTGGAATGAACATTGCGGTGAACAGATGCCGGAAAACCGGATTATTCTGCCCCCATCCTTCCCGGATCAATGCTGTCATTGCCTCATGGGTGGCGACCTCATGGCTGTCACTTCGTTTGCGCCAGCCTTTTACAAATCCTCCGTATAGGATGAGCCCCGAAACTCGTTCAGGATGGCGGACGGCGTAGGCAACGGAGACAGCGCAGCTTTGCGATACACCGAGAAGCGTGAACCGGTCGAGGCCCGCCGCATCGACCACGCTCTCCAAGTCCGCAATCATCGCCTTGAACGAAATTTCCTCGGCAACCCAGTCCGAAAGACCGTTACCGCGTTCGTCATAGCGTATGAGCTTCGTTTTCTCCGAAAGGGCGTCGATCCAATGCCTCCACACCGGACTTTCCCAATCATATTGCAGATGTGACATCCAGTGTGCGGCTCGCACGATCGGCGATCCCTGCCCACACACCGCGTAGGCAATTGTTACCCCGTCGGTGGTTTTGCAGAAGCGAATTTCCTGCGATCTCTTGCTGGGGGTCACCGGTGGCGACGGGACAGCCGTTTCAAAAGTCGCAGAGACCGAAGGCTCTGACCACCGCCCAGGAAGACCGACGGCGGCAATCTCTTCGGTAAGGCGATCGAGCACCAGGGAATAAGCATTTGCTCGCTCGGGGCTGTCTTGAAGGCGTCGAATGAGGGCGCGCAGAATTGCCATGTGTGCCCGAAGCGCCCTATCTCGGTGGTACAGCCGCCACGCTTCAAAGTTTGGGCAATGCTGCAGGCAGAGGCCTTCGAGGAATTCACCGCGAAATGTCGTGGCAAGCGATTCCAATGTCTCCGTATCCAAGACGTCGAGGTCAGCGGGTCGAAGGCAAGCTAGGCCATTGAAGTCCACCTCGACCGTCTGGGGGCTGAGGAGAACGGAATTGTGGTCCGCATGCAGACGCACATGACCTTCCGTATTCACGATTGGCCTGAGTTTGTGGAGGCTCCACCTCAGCGAAGCACGAGGGTCGTCTGGAACTTCCCAGAACATCTTGCAAAGATGCTCGCGGCGCTGAGGTCTTCCGACAACGGCCAAATAGGCAAGAAGAGCGCGGGTTTTCTTCGACTGCGGCAGAGGCAGAAGCTGTCCCTGCCGCGTGACATTGAGTTCGCCCAATACCTTGATGGTGAGCTGGCCAACCATGATGCACTGACCCGACGGAGTGTTCAGCCGAGAGCTTAGAGCAATGCAGCTCAAGATGAAATCGGCTTACCGTTAGGTGAGCCTCGAGAGCTCTGAAACTGGTCTTTCGTCAGGTATCGACATCGTAGCGCTTTGGCCGACCTGGTCGCGGCCTTACGATCCGGCCGGCGCCGCATCGTTCTCTGCTAAAATGGCCTTGCTGGTTGTCATGCTCCCGCGACTCGCCAGTGTCTTCTGACGATTGCCTTCGGGCGTATTCTTCGGCCGCCGCAAATTGGGAAATCGCCTCGCGATTGCCAGGCCCGCCGTCTGCCAGCATGTCCGCTACCAATCTGACGATTTGCGGGACGGCAACGCTCGTTCCGCTCATGGCGACCGCAGACCCGCTTCTCGAGCCGGCCCCGAGAATGCCGTTGTGAACCCGTGAATCGTCGCTGACGCACGCCGCATCAGGCCCGACCCGATGAGTGTGCTTATGGCGGGTTGGTGCGACTGGACCGCCGGCTGCATATTTTGGCGGTCTGAGGTCCTTCTGCTGGACCCCGCCGACCACGATTGTTTCCTGTCCGGTAGCGATGGCGTTTATGAGGCCGCCTCGCCTGACGATACAGGGATTGCGCTCGTCATCCACGTCTACCACGTCGCCAGTGACAGGATTGAACCGACGATAGCAGTCTGCCTCGAAGTAGGATTGCCGACCACGGCGCGAATATCCGTAGATCACGTCGTCCCATTGAATCCATGCTTCCAGCTCCTGTCCCGGGCGCAGGCTGGAGTTCGTGATGATGACCTTCCAAGCCCCTGCCGGCGCCGTTGCGCCGCTTGTCGCGGGGTTGTCGAGGGGTCGCAAGCGCGCCGTGGGTTGCAGCGAGATAATAAAAACACCCCGTTCCGTGGGAGACGAACGAAAGGCGTAGTGCGCGCACCCGACGACCTCGCCGTTCGAGACTAGCTGGACTCCCGAGCCCACCTCTTCCTTGAGGGGCGGACTCCGCAGCCCAGACGGTGTTTCGACGGATATCGTCACCCGGCTCGGGTCCCGCTGCTTTCGTGGATCATGCGGCAACCAGATTTCCATCTGCGTTGGCGTACTATCATCGGGCTGAACGTGCCACTTGAGAGTCACCGGTTCGCGGGTTCCATTGAATTTAACCGCGACGTGGCATCGCGAAAGATTTGCATTGCCAGCGGGCAAAACAATGCGCAGCGGTGCGTCCCGCTTAGTAACAAAGTCGTCGAGAGCTTGCTCGAGATCGAGAGTACCGTCGTGCGGTCCCGCGAGCATGCCATAGCTGAAATTGATGACAACCGGCAACGGCCGCCATGAGCCGTCGGGCAACAGCCCCTTTCCTGCCAGGCGATCCGCTCGATCGAGGATGTATCTGATCGCGGCCGTCGCAAATGTTTTGAGGTTGGAACCGGAGGTATCCGCTGTCACCGAAACCGGAAGCTGAACGGCGATGATCGGGCGGTTCATGGGCGCGTCGACTGGGTCGTAGCCGGCCGCCTGATCGAGTACATGGGTGCCGTGCGACAATTGCCAGGCGGCAGCCTTGTGGTCGGGATCGCGAAAGTCGATTAGACCTGCCTCTCGATAGAGCCCCTCCTCGTCAACCAGCCCAGCTTGGTCGTAAGCCTCCAAGAGTTTGTCGATACCCCTGTGCGGCGGCCGATCGAGTTTACATATCTCGCTTCCGAAATCGACGGTTGAACCGTCATTGTCAAAAATGCCGTCCTGACGCCAGACATATTGAACACGCGAGCTGCCGTCAGCGAGGCGAAACCGCTCATGGGCAAAAGCGATCCCATCATCGATGATACCAATAACAACTGTGCCCTCCGGCCAGTGGCCAGGGGAGACGACCGGTAGACGAACAGGTTTCGATGCCGGAACGCGGCGCTTCCAATGATTGGGCAGCGATTTCCGATTGAGAGGCAGGCTAAAGTCGATCTGTTTCGCAGTCTTGCGAATTTGGCCGAATGGCCCCTCCCCCCGTGCTAGGTCTTCGAACACAGCTTTTCTCACGAACGCGACCATGTGTTGGTCCTCTTTCGCATCATGATAGAGAGACGGTACGAAGACTCCACTTTCCCACCCGCCTTGCTGAGCATCGACCCTATGAAAGGACTTCATCATTTCGACCATGGATGTGTCGAGCGGACCGATCGTACAGGGGATCAAGACGTTATCGTCGCCCCGCGAAAAATCACGGAAGCCAGGCCCGAGAACCCAATCGGCGCTGGGATCTATCCCTTCGATTCGGCAATAGCTGTGTTCAAGGTCAGTTTTTCGCCATTCCATGATCGCTTCTCCCTCACTGCTGGGTTGGGTCAAGGGCAATCAAGACCACTCGGCCAGCGCCTTTTCCCACAGCCAAGTGAGGATAGGAGAGACGGCACCAAGTTTGTGACGGCCCAGCTCCGCGGCGCATGGAGACCTCGCATCCGGAGCAATTTGCCGCTGCCGCTGAACGTCGTACCATCCCGCCCAATTGAAATCGGCATCTTCCGGATAGGCTTCGCCGTCGAAGGACCAGGCATAGAAGTCGGCCTCCCCGCTAAACCGGCGGCAGAAATATTCGCCTAAGGTCAAACCCAGGAGCGCACCCGCCGCACTGTCGACTGGAAAGTGCACGCCGGCTACCTGCCGATTAACAGCGACCCGTGCCGCCTGCCGAAGCAGTTGAACGGCATAAATGTCCTGCTCGTAGACGGGATTGGGCGAAGCCCGGAGAAGCTGCACCAGTACAATGGCCATTGCAAAGGACTCAGTTGAGTGGCCGCTGGGCAGACTGCCGTGTTCCGGCGTAAGAATCATTGGCTGTATCTGTGGCGAGTATTCCATTGGCCGTCGGCAAGCGAGTGCGTGCTTCATGCGAAATTCGACAAACTGAGCGAGCCGGAAGACGGCGCCTAGAAGTTCAAGCGTCCAACGCGCACGGTTTGGGGCCATATATGCGACGGAAGCCAGGAAGGCGGTCGGCCCATCGCGCTGCGCCAGAATTTCAGTAACCCGATCTGCCCGTAAATCGGCATAGTTCGCAACAAGCTGAAGTTGGCCAAGGAAAACTTTCTCAGTAGGTCGGACCATTCTGACGAGCGGGCGATAGCGAACGTTTGGCACGGCGTCGTCCGGGTCATGTGCAACCTCCAAATGCCAGACATTCATGCTTCCCGCAGGATCACCCATCCCTTGAGAGAAGCCAATGCGGGAATGAAGCTCGAAGTCGACGACCTGTTCTCGCCGTTCCTGAGCCCATCTGGTCATGTTGGCAACGTCATCAAGATCCAGTTCCTGGGGCACCGCTTCAGGCCGGCGAAAATTGCCGACAATTCCGTCGCGATTGTTTATCAGCGCGTCAGCGACCAGCGGCGCGTCCGTTCCAAAGAAGACATCGTCCTCTGTGCCGTGCCCGCCATGGCCACCATGCCCCCCCTGCGATGCCTGCGGTGATATGTTGCTCATTTGCCTATCCCCCTATTGATGCATCCCCTATTGCGGCACTCCAGCTTTCAGCAGCACATCGGCGATCAACTTGCCGATTGAGAAAGCTGCGCTTGGCGTACGCCTCAGGTATCCGCCAACCGTAAAACCGGGCTCCAGAGTTAGGAGCTGTCGCGCGGATTCGCGCGCGTCCTCGTGCATGCCGAGCTGCCACTGTGCGACGATGAGAACCCGCCAAGTCGAGGTGTGCATCCGGTTCGCGCGCAGAGACCGCTGCGCAAGATTCAAGGCGCGAGCGTAATTGCCCGCCGTGAGATTCGCTGACGCGACCAGCGAATCGTAGAAAAACCGGTGCAGATCGAGAGGGGACAGCAGCAGCGCGAGCTCGGTATCCCTCACGGCTTGGTCTCCCTCGTCGCAAAAGGCGTGCATCATTCCTCTTAGCAAGAGGGCCAGCGAGTCACTCGGATTGGCCTGGATCGCAAGGTTGTAACGTTCCCGCGCAATATCGAAACGCCTAAGGAGATTCGTGTGCACAAAGCCATCGACCGCGAGGGCGAGCGAAAAATCGGGATCGGAATCGAGAGCCCGTTTTGTCAGCTCGAGCGCTCGGTGCGCATCATCCATGACGTTGTCGGACCAGCCTTGCTGCACGCGCAGCACATGCCACTTCGCCAACCATGCTTGCGCGAGTGGTTGATACGATCCACGTTCCAAGATCGCTTCCAGCATTTTGCGGGCATCGTTGAAGTCGCCAAACCTCAGGCGATGCATTGACACAATGGCGCCCATAAGAAGGGCGTAGCTCTCAAGCGTCGGAAGCGGCTGCGAGCGTGTACGCCGCAGTTCGCGTGCCATGATCGCATTGCTGATCTCGGCAACCGTGTGACCAACGATTTCCTGATCGCCCTCGAGAATTCCTATGATCCGCTCCGTCAGGCGGTTCTCCCAAACGATTTGCCCTGTCTTTGTGTCTGCCAGCTCTGCATCCAGGCATACGCTGTCGCCGGTCACCCGGCAGACGCCGGAGACGGCATAGTTGGCGTGCAGGTGCAGTCTCACCTCATCGAGATCCAGTTTGCGTCCGGCGAAAGCGGTCGTTGAGAGCCGTGAAATAACGTTGAGCTCTTGCATACGACACAACGCCCGGATGATCTCGTCGGCCAAGACCTCCCCCAGAATCCCGTGTTCCTCGGCTTCGCCCCGGACGGCGAAAGGGATGACAGCGAGGGTTGGGCGCAATTCGCCCAACGACCAATGGGACTGGACCACGGGATGGGCTCCCGGCTGTCCAATTCTAAAGGCGCGTACGGGGGCTTCGATGTTCTTGAGATAGCACTCGCCCAGGTCCTCAATGTCGGCATCGAGGAGAGGCGTCAATTGTCCCCGCGCACGCTCAGAGATGACGATTTCGCCCGGACCGGCGAGGCCCATGAGCCTGGCGGCGAGGTTCACGCCGCGCCCGTAGAGATCTTGGTGCGATATGATCACATCGCCGACGTCGATGCCGGCGCGCAGCAGTATCTGGGAATCGGGCGGCTGTTCGGCGTTGTCGCGAGCACTTGCGTTCTGGATCTCGAATGCTGCCGACGCTGCCGCCTGCATATTTTCGAATTCAAGAAGCATTCCGTCGCCGAGATGCTTGACGACGCGCCCCCCCGATCCAGGCAGAATGGAGTTCTCGATGCTGTCCACCATGCCGAGCCAACGCACGATGGTCCCTTCTTCATCATGTTCAATGAGACGAACGGAATCGACGACATCAATGAATAGAATCGCTCGGGACGCGTGCCCCAACTCGCCTATGTTCATGTCGCTGGCCTTTTCAGAAGGGTATATGCAAAATGCACATACTTGCTTTTCCGAGAATCCAGATACGGATGAGATTAAGAGCGCCGGACGCTGAGTACCCTAAAAAAGTGTACCCAACATGCCGTGGCATTGATATCACCCAAGACGTACCATCTTTGGGCTAGGTAATACCTGAGATGCGGCGTTACCTTCGAAGAGGTATGTACTTACCGAGGGGCGGCGGAAGCGACAGGCAGGCGTTCTGCGCCGAAATGCCCGATTTCCGTCACGAAACCGGCGGGAAATCATCCGTTTTCACTGAAATTGTTGCCACGGTGACATCAGGTCCGCCGTGCCCTCCAAGTTGTTCTGCGTGAGTGTCCGGCCTTTCGACTCATTCTCTCGCCAAACCGGCCGGCAGGCCTTGGCGATAGCAATCCAGTCGCGCGGGGGCACCGTCTTGAAAATCAGCAGCGACATCAAAAGCATTCAATATCTGCGCGCCATCGCAGCGATCTCCGTTCTCTGCTTCCATGTCAGCGACGCATATGGACTGGAATTCAGGGTCGGAGCGGCGGGGGTCGATATATTCTTCGTCATCAGCGGCTTTATCATGTGGGTCACGACCGAGGGAAAACCGGTCGGTCCGCAAGAGTTCATGGTGCGCCGGCTATTCAGAATAGTGCCGCTTTACTGGATTGCGACGGTGGCGACATTCGTCATGGCCGTGTTGAAACCGCAGTTCTTCTTCAACATGGACACGACGGTCGGGAATTTGATCGGCTCGCTGCTTTTCCTGCCCGTCATGAAGGGCGAAGCAATGCATCCGATCGTCGAGCAAGGATGGACCCTATCCTACGAGATGTTCTTCTATCTCATCTTTTCCATTTCGCTACTTCTGCCGGAGTTCAGGCGGCCATGGTTCCTCATGGCGGCTCTGGTGACCGTCGTCATGGCGCATTACCTGCTGCCGCTCGGCTATCTCAGTGTTTTCACAGAGCCGGTCATCCTCGAATTTGCGGCCGGCATCGTCATTGGGCGCCTGTGGAAGCAGGGCTTTCGCCTGTCTTTTCACGCCTCTATCGGCTTGATGGTCGTCGGATTCGTATTGCTGCTGGCAAGTGACCTGATGCCCCATGTCGACCGCGCGGTTCGCTGGGGCATACCGGCGGTGCTGCTGTTGTCGGGCGCTGTTTTCGCCGAACGGGAGCGCGGTGTTCCCAAACTTTCGTTCCTGCATTTCCTGGGGGACGCCTCTTATTCCATCTACATTTGGCACGTACTTACCGGCGTCCTGGTCACGGCGCTGCTGTTGCGCATCGGGGTGCGACACGCCGCACAGCCTGTATTCCTTGCATTGGGTTCGCTGGCCTTTGCGATCGTTTGCTACCTGTTCATAGAGCGTCCGATACTCCGAAAGATGCGACCGTCACGCCCGCAGCCGGCATATCGCGGCTGACGCATAGGGCCGGATCGGGGCTGTCTGAGGCGTATCAAGCGCGCGAAACATAGGAGTGAACGCTTATGGTTGGGCCGTGCGGTGCTCGTTGCGCGCGGCACTCCACACCTCGCGTGCAGCGTCCGCATTCATCGCGGCGATCGCCAACCCCACGATGAGGTCGGGCCAAGCCGAATGCCAGACGAAGGCGGTCATAAGACCGGCTGCGATGATGGCGATGTTTGCGAGAGCATCATTGCGGGCGGACAGAAACGCCGCGCGTGTAAGGCTGCCGCTATGGTGACGGTAGCGGGTGAGCATCAACGCGCAGGAAAGGTTGACGACAAGCGCACCCAGGCCCGTCAACGTCAGCGGCAGCGGATCGGGTGCGACAGGGGTCATGAACTTCTGCCAGGCAGTCCACACCGTGGCGAGACCGGGCACGAGCAATATGCCGGCCAGCGCCATGCCTACGCGAGCACGGTTGCGTGCACTCCAGCCGAGCGCAACGGCGATCAGCAGGTTGATGGAAGCGTCCTCAAGGAAGTCGACGCTGTCGGCAAACAGGGACACCGAACCGATCGACAGCGCGACCAGAAACTCAATCCCGAAATAACCGAGGTTCAGGAGGGCCACCTGCCTTACCACGCGCTTCACACCTTCGCCCATCAACACGGTCATCGTCACTCCTTCTGCTCTGTTGACCTGGAAGCGTTGCTCCGCATCTCCTCATGCACCTCGAACAGCGCGCAACTAGAATAGCCACTCTATGTTACATAGGCTTCTCAGAAATCGCTCATTCTCCCACCCGAAAAGCTGCGACAGAGCGCACGACCCGTGGCATAAGGCGCCAAAACTTTCTTCGGGCCTCGCGTAGACATGATTCGTATCGAGAATATCAGCAAGCAGAACAGCCATCGCATCCTCTTCATCGAGGCATCCGCTGCGCTCAACAGGGGCGACAGCGTCGGGCTCGTCGGCCCGAACGGCGCGGGCAAGACGACGCTGTTCCGGATGATCACGGGACAGGAGCAGCCCGATGAAGGGCAGGTTTCCGTCGATAAGGGCGTGACCATCGGCTACTTCAATCAGGATGTCGGCGAAATGGCTGGCCGCAGCGCCGTCTCCGAAGTGATGGAAGGCGCCGGCCCCGTCAGTGCGGTTGCCGCCGAGCTGCGCGAGCTGGAAGCCGCGATGATCGATCCAGATCAGGCCGATAAGATGGACGAGATTATCGAGCGCTATGGCGAAGTGCAGGCTCGTTATGAGGAACTGGACGGTTACGCCCTCGAAGGGCGTGCGCGCGAAGTGCTGGCGGGCCTGAGCTTCAGCCAGGAGATGATGGACGGCGACGTCGGCGCACTGTCGGGCGGCTGGAAAATGCGCGTGGCGCTTGCCCGCATTCTCCTCATGCGCCCCGATGTCATGCTCCTCGACGAGCCGAGCAACCATCTGGATCTGGAAAGCCTCATCTGGCTGGAAGAATTCCTGAAAGGTTATGAAGGCGCCTTGCTGATGACCTCGCACGACCGCGAGTTCATGAACCGCATCGTCACCAAGATCATCGAGATCGATGGCGGCTCGTTGAGCAGTTATTCCGGCGACTATGCATTCTACGAACAGCAGCGGGCGCAGAACGAAAAGCAACAGCAGGCCCAGTTCGAACGCCAGCAGGCAATGCTTGCCAAGGAAATCAAATTCATCGAACGCTTCAAGGCGCGTGCCTCGCATGCCTCGCAGGTGCAGAGCCGCGTGAAGAAGCTGGAGAAGATCGATCGGGTGGAGCCGCCGAAACGGCGCCAGACCGTCGCCTTCGAATTCCAGCCGGCGCCGCGCTCTGGCGAAGACGTGGTCAACCTGAAGAGCGTTCACAAGAAGTATGGCAGCCGCATCATTTATGAAGGACTGGACTTCATGGTGCGGCGAAGGGAGCGCTGGTGCATCATGGGCATCAACGGCGCCGGCAAGTCCACCTTGCTGAAGCTGGTGGCGGGCTCGACGCAGCCGGATGGCGGCAGCGTCGCTCTGGGCGCCAGCGTGAAGATGGGATATTTCGCTCAGCACGCCATGGACCTCCTTGACGGCGAGCGCACCGTCTTCCAGTCGCTGGAACACGAGTTTCCCCAGGCGGGACAGGGCTCATTGCGCGCACTGGCGGGATGTTTCGGTTTCTCCGGCGATGATGTCGAGAAGAAGTGCCGGGTACTGTCAGGCGGCGAGAAGGCGCGGCTCGTCATGGCGATGATGCTTTTCGATCCGCCAAATCTCCTCGTGCTGGACGAGCCGACGAACCATTTGGACCTCGACACCAAGGAAATGTTGATCAAGGCCCTGTCGCAATATGAGGGCACCATGCTGTTCGTTTCGCACGACCGGCATTTCCTGGCCGCTTTGTCCAACCGCGTGCTGGAATTGACGCCCGAGGGTATTCACCAATATGGCGGCGGCTACACCGAATATGTGGCACGCACCGGCCATGAGGCTCCGGGTCTTCGGAGCTGAGCCTCAGCGTACGCTGACGGGGGACGCCGTTGCATCGTTGATCACGGCAACGGGCGTGGTCCTGCCGCGGACCCGGATTTCGATGCGCCGGCGGGATTCTACGGCACCCGCCTGCCCTGCCGTGATCGTATCGCCCGGCAGGATCAGTTGGGCGGCCGACATCGGCAAGATGGTGACGTTCTTCAGCTTCGGATTGGCCTTGAGGACATTGGCGACCGCGACGGCGCGCGCCAACCCCAGCCCGGCATTATCAGCAGGCTCGACAGCCGATATCGGCAGTTTGCCATCCATTGCCCCGATCAGCGTATCGTCGAGGTTCGAGCTTGGCCGCGATACGCGCTGCTCGTCCGTGTGGCCGATCACCTCGACAATATCGGCATCGTAGAGGCTGAGATTGCTGGCAATCTCATTCGAGATTGTGGTGTCGAGCATGCGTTCAAAAGTCTTGGTCAATTCGGCGCTGCCCGACTGGAAATAATTCTTCTTGGCGTCGTCAAGATTGATGATCGGCGGCCAATCATGAGCGCCTTTTCCGCCGCCCTCTCCCGCCAGCAGCTTGCTCACCTCGTCGGGCGCCTTGGCGAGATCGACGCCATGCTGCTTCAGCACGTCAGCGATTTTGGCGAGCTCCTGCAGATCCTCCGGCTTCGTACCATCGGCGCTCATGCTGTCCAGCGTCTCGCGCGCCTGGACCAGTTCACGCCATTCCTTTTCTAGCGTCGCGCGGTCGTCCGCCGATAGGTCGCCGGAAATCAGCTTCAATTGCAGTTGCACGATGCGCGCCGCCTGCTCGGATTGTTTCTTTTCCAGGAGCACAAGCCGTTGCTCGGCATCTTTCAATTTCCGCTCGGCCTCATAACGATGGTTCCTCTCCGCGGAAATCATGGCGGCAGCGACCAGAAGCAGGCAGAAGACCAGCAGCAGCATGGATTCGGCCATGGTCAGGCCGAGAATGAGCCCGCGATTATAGCCCTTGTGTTCTAGCTTTGGCGCAGTGTCCGAGACGCGCATCACCATAGATGCCACCGTCGCTTACGCCTTGGCGGTTCGTTTTCATTGGCCGTGACCGCCGTTATCGCTCCGGAGAGCGTCTCATCGCCCATGGGTGCAACATGGGGATCGATCGGCTTGAGTTCCGGCGGAAACGATCGTCCCGGCAAATCCGCCATGCGGCTCAATGTCTGCTCGATATTCTTCAATGGCTGCAACTGCGCCTCGGCCATTTCCTTGATGGCGGCAATGGCCGGCGCCAGCTCGGCGCGGACGACGTCTTCGGGCGAGCGGATTTCCTCGAGCTTCTTGCCGACAGTTTCAACGGCCGTGCCGAATTTGCCGATGATGTCGGAAAGCTGCGATGTCGTTTCCGTCAGTTGCGCAGCCGCCTCGTTGATCGGCGTGACCGCCTGCTTCGCCAGGACTTCCAGGATCTTCTGAATTTCCTCGCCGCTGCGTTCCGCCTGGCGCCCGATCTCCTCGAAACCCTCCGACAGCATCTGGTTGCTGACGCGCCGGTAGTGGGAGAATTCGCGCGACGAAGAGTCGAGTTCCGAGCGCACGCGGCGTGTCATCTCCGCCAGCTCGTGGCGGACGCTGCGCTCGATATCGATCGGATCACGGCGCATCTGGTTGAAGAGAATGCGGAGCGTCACGCCGGCGATGGTGGAGGTGACGGCAATGCCGAAATTGCGGACGATCGTCTCGATCGAGGTCTCGCCGGCAAAGAGGTAGAGGGAGACGCCGAGGCTCGACAGGGTGAACAGAAATCCCATGTAGTAGAGATTGTCGCCCGCCTGCTCGTTGTGCAGGCGAAATCCGGCGAAAGCCACCGAGATCACGAAATAGACTGCCATCAGCAGCAGCGGCACGCCGGTCACGATCGGCAGCGGCCAACCGAGCAGCTTCGACGTCCAGATGAAAATCATGCCGCCGACGGTGACCAGCCCGAAGAGGACCATCGGCCCATAGTCGCGTATGGCCAGCCTCGCCTCAACATCGGCCATCAGCGTATCCCCTCCAATCGGACGAAGCCGTCGAAATAGCCATTATTGCTCTTGATCCACTGCGCCCAGAAATTTGCGAGCTCCTCCATAGTGAACTTCATGTTCGGCCTTTGAAAGGCGAGTATCCTGATCATGACACCATCCAGTGACGTCCGGAATTTATCACGCGCGGGGCTCTGCTGGAATTTCTGATAGGAGGCACCGTCGCGATAGTTCGAGAAGGCGTCGGTATGTTCAATCATGTCGGACGCGATGTAGAGATGTTTCGGTATGCCACCGGCAGTGCTCGCAAAGACTTCCAGATTGATCTTCTGGATGGCAGCCATGATCGGCGATTGCTTGCCCGCCTCCCCGACGCTCAGCTTACCGGCGATATCGGCAAGCGGCTTTGCGAAGCCTTTTTCCCAGCGCGCCTGCGCCAGGCGGGGATTGCTGGTCCATTCGTCGACACTGGCACCGCTTCCCGGATTGCAGCCATGGAAGGTCTGGATCAGTTCGCCCTCTTTCTCCGTCAAAGCATAGATGTCGATCGCGCCGCCGACGGGCACATCGGCGACGATTTTCTGGAACTGATTGCGCAGGTCGAGCGCCGTCGTGTCCGAGATCGGATCGGTGACATCGAGCAGGATCGCCGTTTCTGCCTTCGGGCCATCCACCGGGCAGAGCGAGGCCTGGTCGACCGCGACATTGCCGCTCGCCTTGTAGCGAAGCCAGCCATAGGCGCCGACAATACCGAGGGACAGAACGGCGAGGCAAACCGTCGCGATGATAAGGCCGGCCGAACTGCCGGCTCGGCTACGCCGCTTGCGTCGTGCCAATGATGCCCTCCGGGAAAAGATTATCGAGCTTGTGATATTTCTCGATGGCGCTTTCGAACTCGTCGCCGATCCGCTTGATCTGCTGGGTCAACTCGGCCTGCGCGCTCTGAATGCGCTCGCCGAGCACCTTGTCGTCCCATTCCTCATCGGTGTGCAGAACCGGCGTCAGACGCTCCAACTGATAGCGGGATGTGAAATAAGCTGGCTCCGGCTCCGTCCGCGCACCTCTGTTGGCCTCGCGATAGATGGTGAGAAGCGTATTGGCCGTGCGCTCGAGATGATTTTGATGTTCGAGGAAGAGGCCCGCCGTTCTGGCGCGATGGGCGATGATGGCGGCGGTCTCCTGCCGGCGCATGCTGAGATCGCGGATGATCTCTTCGATCTTGCCATTGTGTTCGTCGCGGATATCCCGGAGATCGTCGATCAGATCGAGCTTGCGGTCGATGTAGTTGCTTCGCGCCGCATCGAGGCGTTTCTGCACGCCGGCAAACCCCGGATAGGGATCGGTCAGATAACAGCCGTCGATGAAGGCGATGAGCGAGAACATCAGGCCGACGGCAAAAAGCATCCAGGAATTCAGCTCCTGCAGACCCAGCGGCGCAGTCTTCAGCCGCTGCATGACCTCCGTGCCGGCGCCGGAGAGAATGGTTGCCGACACTTCGCGGTAGTGCGCCAGCGCGATGTTGATCGCGAGCGCCACGGCGACATAGGCGACCAGGCCGAGCAGACCAAGCAGCTTCAGGAAGAACGACCTGTGCACAAGGAAGCGCACGCAGAAGAAGGAAAACATCAGCGCCGCGCCGATGTTCAGGAAGGCGAAGGCCGCCGCCTCCGTAACACCGCCGACCATGCCCTGTGCGCTCCCCTTGGCAAGGAAGCTGCCGTTCATCACCATCTCGATGAGGATGAGAAAGATGATCAGCGCAACCTTGAAGGCCCAGGCGGCCTCGCTGGAGACCTTCGCCGCGCGCTGCAGCCTGTGCCGGGACTTGAAGTCGACCATCTCGTCCTCGGCAGTCTTCAGATTGCGACGCAGGCCGTGCAGCTCGTCGACGCCGCTTGCAACCTCTGCCTTGAAATCCGAAACGCTGGACGCATTCGCCTGCCGTATCAGCCCGAACTGACCTTCGAAATCGAGATTGCGCAAGCGGCTGTCGAAAGTCTGGAACTGGTCTTCCAGCACCTGATAGGAGCTTTTCTTTTCCGCCTCGACCCAAGCGATGACACGCTGCTCGGTCTCATCGAAAGACTGAGCGCTTTGCCCTGGCCGGTTGAGCCCGCCGTTGGCGGCGCCCTTCTCCTTCAGGCTGAGCGTCGTACTCAGCTTCTCAATATCGACAACAGGAAACACGTCGGTAGAGGCCTGAAAATCATGGCTAGTCTCCCGAACGGTCTCCCAGAGGCGGTTTAAGGCTTCGAAACGCAAAGATCTTCCTCGGCGACACGATCAACTTTAAAAGGACCAGCGACAAACCGATACCGCACTGGTTGTTTCTGGTCCAGCACCGCCGCCGACGTTAAAATGTGATTGTGGTAAAGAATAGCCCGAGCGGACGATGCCGGTTCGAGTTCGACCATAGTTTCGATGAAACGGCGGAATTGCGCGCCAACTCTGCCCGCCGGGTCTCGCCAAATCATGGAGACGACCTAACTTCTTCCGATCGCTACGGACCTGGAGATCAAGGCTATGGCATCCCCCTCGCTCAAAACCATCTGCGTCTACGGCGCGGGCGCGCTCGGCGGCGCCATCGCGGCGAAACTGGCTTTGGGACTGAGGGAGCAAGCGACCGTTTCCGTCGTGGCGCGTGGCGGGCATCTGGAAGGCATTCGCGCGGATGGCTTGCGGGTCTGGGAGGCTCAAGCGGACAGCCCGCTCGTGGCGCAGGTGACTGCAACGGACAACACCGCGGAGCTTCCGCCACAGGACTTGGTAATCACGGGACTTAAGGGCCACCAGCTCGATGCGGCAGCCCCCGGCATCGCCAGGCTCCTGCATGATCGGACGCGTGTCATGATGGTCCTGAACGGCATACCCTGGTGGTATTTTCATCGGGATGAGCAAAGCGGCCATGCCGAGCGCCAGATGGAGGAGCTCGATCCGAACGGCAATCTGTGGCGGCTGATCGGGCCTCAGCGCGTTGTCGGCTGCGTCGCCTATCAGGGCGCCGAGGTCATCAATCCCGGCGAGATCAAGCTCAGCAACAACGGTCATTTCGTCCTCGGAGAACCCTCCGGCGAAACGACCGCCGACATCGAAGCGATCGCAGCTCTCTTGAAGCGCGGCGGGGTCAACGTCTCGATCTCACCGCGCATTCGCGACGAAATCTGGAGCAAGCTGATGGGCAATGCCGCCTTCAATCCGATCAGCGCCCTGACGCGAGCACTGATGTCCGACATCATGGACAACCCGGCCCTGTCGGCCATGGTCGGCCAGGTGATGAACGAGGTGAAGACCGTTGCGGAAGCCTTGGGTGCACGCCTGGCGATTTCCGTCGAAGAACGCCTCGAACGCTCCCTCCAGATCGGTCCGGTACGCACCTCGATGCTGCAGGATCTGCTAGCCGGCAAGGCGCTGGAAATCACGCCGCTGGTCGGCATGGTCGTCTCGCTCGGCAAGCTCGCCGGTGTCGCGACGCCGACTTCGGCGACAATCCTGGCGCTGGTGACGCAGTTGGACCGGGAGAACTTGCGGGTGGCGGGATAAGCCTGTCATCCGCCGACTTCCCCGCCTGCCCCGCCCGGTTCGGTGAACCTCTGCATCTTTATATCTCCCCTATTTCTTTGCCCTCTGCCTCGAATGGATTTCCTATGCGGGTCGGCGCTACCGTGGGGATCAGATGCAGAGGTAGACGCCATGCTTGAGACACACTCCACCAACCTTGCAGAGTCCATCCGTTTTCTTGTGCGGGGCAGCGACGAAAGACGCCAACGCATTGTCGCTTCTACCCCCACGGCCAAAGCCCCACCGAAGCGACGGCTTCGCGACCGGCGTGTCCGCGAAAGACGTACCTTCTACGCCATGTTCGCCTTCGGGCTGCTGCTCGGCGGCCTTGAGCTTTTCATAGTGCTGCATGCTCTCTGAGCGGCCAGAAGATCATGATGAAACCGGCCTTGCGTGTGGGCGGTGCGATCACCTCGCTCGTCACGCCGTTTCGGGACGATACGATCGATACCGTCGGTCTGATGGCGCATGTGGAATGGCAATTGCTGAGCGGCATCGACGGCTTGCTCGCCTGCTCCTTGACCGGCGAAGGACCTGTGCTCACTGCGGCTGAGCGAGTGCGGATCATCGAGATCTGCGCCGAATTGGCGGAGGGCCGGGTCCCCGTTATCGTCGCTACCGGCACCAATAACACGGCAACGACGATCGAGGAGACACGGCAGGCCCAGGCACTCGGCGCCGATGCGGCCTTCGTTACGCTTCCCTATTATTCCAAGCCGAGCCAGAAAGGTCTTGTCCATCATTTCGAGCGGCTGGCCGCCAGCACCGATCTGCCGCTGATCATCCATAACCTGCCCGCCCATACCGCCATCGACCTGACGCCCGCGACGGTCGCGCGGCTGGCGGAAATCCCGACCATCATCGGCATCGCCGATGGCAGCGGCGATATCGGCCGCATCAGCACCTGGCGTCCTCTGCTGCCGGAAAGGATCGGGCTCTATTCGACCCATGATGCAACCGCGCTCGCCTTCACCATGGCTGGCGGACGGGGTTCGTTTTCAAGTGCGGCCAACATCGCACCGCGGCTTTTCCGCTCCATGCAGCTATCGGCGGCGTGCGACCATATGGCGACGGCGCTGCTGATCGACGATCGGCTGCGGCCGCTGCTCAAGGCGCTTGCGCGTGAACCCGAACCGGCAACGGTGAAGCATGCCTTGTCTCCGATAAGGGACATCAGCCCGGATGTACGCCTGCCGCTAACCGGCGTCGAAGCCGAGACGGATGCGGCGATCAGGACGGCGATGGCTTCGCTTCAACTCGCCTACCAAAGCGACGCATCCTCGCCGAGGACTTTCCGAACAGGATTATGAAAGCAACCTATCCCTATGAGATTTTTATATTTTAGCGTTTTCTGCCAAATGGAAAACATATCGGATCACTCATAGATTTATTTGCATGGCGCTTGCGTCGCCCAAAATCGACCGCAGCGCCGGTGACACTTGGAAAGGAACTATGATGTCACGTTACATGCAATATGGCGCTGCTGATCCGCTCCAACGCCCTCGCCCCACCGCTCTCGTGGGGACCAAGCGGCCGACCCCGTTTCATACACTGCTAAACGGACTTCGCGCCATAGCGCCACGCCTGGCGCTCGTCTTCCTCGGCGCCGGCATCATCCAGGCGCTGATGCACTGGGCTGGCAACTGAGTGTAGCGAAGCGATTTACGAGGGAAAACACATGGCAGATGCACAGCATATTCAGCGCCGCTCGGCTCACATTGCCGTCTCGCCGGCACCCGCCCGCTTCACGGTCGGCCGCGACCGCCGTGGCGCCTGGATCGTCTGGGATCGGCAGGGTCTTGTCGGCGGCCTGTTCGCCACCGAGAAGGCGGCGCTGCATTTTGCAGCGGAAGAGTGCAACTATAATCCGGCCGATATATGCCGCGCCCCAGAGGGCTCGGTGCTCGAACTCGACGGCTTCGCGATGCCGTCTCCAAATCTGCATTAGATGTAGCAATTCGAAACAGCTTCGATCGCCTCACGGCACCCGACCCAACTCTTCCTTAACCGGCACTTGCGTAAAATAGCGGCCGGGTGTCACCAGAGTAAAAGAGCAATGTCGAAGCCTGCCTTCCGTTACAGCCACTATGATCTCAACGAGCAGCGCGCCGGCACCGTGATCGAGATCACACTGTCGGCCATCGCCAATGTCCGGTTGATGAACAGCTCGAATTTCGAGCGCTTTACGGAAACTCTGAAGCACCAGTTCCTCGGCGGCGTCGCCAAGAAATCGCCGATCCGGCTGTCCATTCCGGAGACCGGCCATTGGCATCTGGTCGTGGATATGGAAGGCCACAACGGCATGGCGGAATCGAGCGTCAAGATGATCGACAAGGCTCCCGCACCGCGCATGCAAAAGGCAGCGGAAGTCGTCACCGCTAGGTGACGTCCAACCTATGGTTCGCCGCGCTCCTTGCGCAGCTTCGCCCACCAGTCCAGCCGTTTGCGGATTTCGCGCTCGAAACCACGCTCCGGCGGATCGTAGAAGGTCTGGCGGCCCATCTTTTCCGGAAAATAATTCTGGCCCGAAAACGCGTCGGGCTCGTCGTGATCATAACGGTAACCGTCGCCATATCCTTCCGTGCGCATCAGCTTCGTCGGCGCATTGAGGATATGCTTGGGCGGCAGCAGCGAGCCGTTCTGTTTGGCGGCCTGCGTGGCAGCCTTGAAGGCAGTATAGACGGCGTTCGACTTTGGAGCGGTAGCGAGATAGACACAGGCCTCGGCCAAGGCCAATTCACCTTCCGGTGACCCCAGATAATCATAAGCATCCTTGGCGGCGTTACAGATGACCAGCGCCTGCGGATCGGCAAGGCCGATATCCTCCACCGCCATGCGCACCAGCCGCCTTCCGAGATAAAGCGGGTCTTCGCCGGCATCGAACATGCGGGCGAGATAGTAGAGCGCCGCGTCAGGGTCGGAGCCGCGCACCGACTTATGCAGAGCCGAAATCAGATTGTAATGGCCGTCCTGAGCCTTGTCGTAGACCGGCGCCCGGCGCTGCACGATCTTGACCAGCGCATCAGGATCGAAAAGCTCGTCCTTGCGCGCGGCGCGCCAGGCTTCTTCGGCCAGAGTCAGCACTGAGCGGCCATCGCCATCGGCCATGCGGATCAGGCTGGCGCGGGCATCCTCGGTCAACGGCAACGGCCGGCCTTCAGCCGCCTCGGCGCGGCGCAGCAATTCCTCCAGGCTTTCCTCGTCATGCGAGCGAAACGTCAGGACACGCGCACGGGATAGGAGAGCGGCGTTGAGCTCGAAAGACGGGTTTTCAGTGGTGGCGCCGACCAGAATGACGGTGCCATCCTCCATGACCGGCAGGAAGCTATCCTGCTGGGCGCGGTTGAAGCGATGGATCTCGTCGACGAAAAGCAGCGTCTGGCGGCCATCCATGCGGCGCAGACGCGCGGCTTCGAACACCTTCTTCAGATCTGCGACGCCGGAGAAGATTGCCGAGATCTGCTCGAAGGCCAAGCCCGCCTCGCCCGACAGCAACCGTGCCACCGTCGTCTTGCCGGTGCCTGGCGGCCCCCAGAAGATCATGGAGCCGAGCGAGCCGGAGTCGATCATTCGCCGCAGCGCGCCATCCTCACCGGCCAGATGTGGCTGGCCGGTGACATCGCTCAAGGTTTGCGGCCGCAGACGATCGGCGAGAGGCCGCCTCTTGGCGACCTCCTCCGGTATCCGCGGTGCAAACAGATCGTCACTCATCGGAAGAACTGCCGGATGCGTTGACCGTCGCGCTCGATTTCGACGCGCCAGAAGCTTGGATTGCCCGTAACGGCCTGCTGCAGCACGTCCGTCGAGGTGATCGCGACGCCGTTGACGGAAACGACGATATCCTTCGGCGCAAAGCCAAGGCGCTCTGCCTGCGAATCCGCCTTCAGGTTCTCGACGACGACGCCGTTCGCATCTGGAGGCAGATGCAGTTCATCGGCGACGCGCGGCGAGAGGTTGGCAACGGTCGCACCTGAGAAGGGATTGTTGCCCTGGATCAGTTTCTCATCCCGCGGCGTGGATTCCGGCGCGGCGGCGAGCGTCATGCTGTCGTGCATTTCTTTGCCGTTGTCCAGAACGGTCAAATCAACGGTAGCACCGAGGCCAGCCGTCGTCAGACGATAACCAAGCGCGTCCGGATGCTCGACCGGGATATTGTTGATGGCCGTGACGACCTCGCCAGCCTTCAGACCAGCCTTCGCCGCCGGCCCGCCATCGATCACCTTGGTCACCAGCGCACCGCGCACCTTGTCAAGGCCCAGCGCCTCGGCAACATCAGATGTCACCGGTTCAAAGGAAGCGCCGATATAGGGGCGATCGAAGGTCTTGTCGCCGCGATCGGCCGCCGCGAGAAACACCTTGACCAGATTGGCGGGGATGGCGAAGCCAATGCCGTTCGAGCCGCCGCCCTGGGAAAAGATGGCCGTGTTGAGGCCGATCAGTTCGCCCGACATATTCGCCAAAGCACCGCCGGAATTGCCGGGATTGATCGAGGCATCGGTCTGGATGAAGAAGCCGACCTGGTTCTTCACCTGGTTGCGGGCCAGCGCCGATACGATGCCGCTCGTCACCGTCTGGCCAACGCCGAAGGGATTGCCGATCGCCAGCACGAGATCGCCAACTTCGACGGCATCAGAATTGCCAAGCGGCAGGATGGGGAAGCTCTGGTTCTTGGATTTGATCTTCAGAACGGCGAGATCGACCCGATCATCCTTCAGCACGACATCGCAGGGAAATTCGCGGCCGTCGGAGAGTGCGATCTTGATATCGTCGGCACCGTCGATGACATGGTTGTTGGTGATGACCGTGCCGTTGGCTTCGACAATGACGCCGGAGCCGAGCGAAGACTGCTTCTCGGTGCGATTCGGCATGCGCTGGCCGAAGAACTGTTCGAAGAAGGGATCGCCGGCAAAGGGCGACTGCCGTTGTACCATCCGCTCGGCATAGACATTGACCACGGCGCCGGCCGTCTGTTTGACCAGCGGCGCAAACGAAAGCTGCATTTGCATCTGGCTCTGCGGCACGGACTTTGCTGTCTGTGCCTCGGCGGAAAGCGGCATCGTCATGATGAGGGCGATCATCGAAACGGCGGTGCGCTTCAGCAGGACCTGCATGGAATTTTCCTTCTTTAATGCTCTTGAAACAACGTTGTAGCGTCCGACGCTAGAAAGGAAAGAGGGCGGAAGCATGAAGTATAATTGGTCGTTCACACACGGGAAGAACAGGTGTGATGAACAAAAACGCGTGATCGCGCATTTCGTTTCGGAAACCGGCAGATGGAGCAAAATCATGCGATCAACCAGCCTTGCAGCAGTCTTTCTCGTTACCCTCCTGACGACGGCCAACACATCGGAGGCTGCGAGCTTCAATTGCGATTCGCAGACCCTTCAGCCGGACGAGAAGATGATCTGCGACAACAGAGCGCTCAACGATGCCGACGTGAAAATGGTGACGACCTTCGACCTGCTCTCCGGCCTGCTCGCCATGGGCTCACGCGGGACGCTGCAAGACGAACAGACGGCCTGGCTGAAGAAGCGACAGGCCTGTGGCGCCGATGCCGCTTGCATCAAAGAGGCTTATGACGAACGGCTGAAAGCGTTGGATGAGACGTATAAGCGGATCAATCGGCCGTTGTGAGCAGGCCTCTTGCACGATCGTCCCCTCGCCCCGTGTAAACGGGGAGAGGGCTAGGGTGAGGGGCTACCGCGGGTCCGGCAAACTCTGCCGTCGCGGTTGATTTCCAGAAGGCCCCTCATCCGACCTGGTACAATTTCGCTGTGCTCAATTGTGCCAGCCCACGTTCTCCCCGCCCCTTCGACAAGCTCAGGACGGGGCGAAGGAATTTAGTCATTTACCACCCAAATCGCGGACCGCACCCCGGTCAGCACTCGTCGCAAAGGCCGCATAAGCCTTCAGCGCCGTCGTGACGTTGCGCTTGCGCTGTTCTGCCGGATGCCAACCGCTGGCGTTCTGAGCTTCGCGGCGGACGGCGAGTTCTTTTTCGTCAACGCGCAGGCTGATGGTGCGATTCGGGATGTCGATGTCGATCATGTCGCCTTCACGCACCAGGCCGATCGTGCCGCCATTGGCCGCTTCGGGCGAAACGTGGCCGATCGAGAGGCCCGAGGTGCCGCCGGAGAAACGGCCGTCGGTGATCAGCGCGCAGGCCTTGCCGAGGCCCTTCGACTTCAGATAGCTCGTCGGATAGAGCATTTCCTGCATGCCCGGGCCGCCCTTCGGGCCTTCATAGCGGATGACGACGACGTCGCCGGCCTTGATCTCGTTGCTGAGGATAGCCTTGACGGATGCGTCCTGGCTTTCGAAGACCCTGGCTGGGCCGGAGAATTTCAGGATCGATTCATCGACGCCGGCCGTCTTCACGATGCAGCCGTCCAACGCCAGATTGCCCTTGAGAACAGCGAGACCGCCATCCTTGGAGAAGGGATGCTCGACGGAGCGGATGACGCCGTTCTGGCGGTCGGTGTCGAGTTCTTCCCAACGGGCGTTCTGGCTGAAAGCGACCTGGGTCGGAATGCCGCCGGGAGCCGCACGGAAGAATTCGCGCACCGTCTCGCTGTTGGTGCGGGTAATGTCCCAGCGGTCGATGGCATCGCCAAGGGTTTCGGCATGAACGGTCGGGCAATCGCGGTTGATCAGGCCGCCCTTGTCGAGCTCGCCGAGGATCGACATGATGCCGCCGGCGCGATGCACGTCTTCCATATGCACATCGCTCTTGGCCGGCGCGACCTTCGACAGGCACGGCACGCGGCGCGAAAGGGCGTCGATATCAGCCATGGTGAAATCGACTTCGCCTTCATGGGCGGCAGCGAGAATATGCAGAACCGTGTTGGTGGAGCCGCCCATGGCAATATCGAGCGCCATGGCGTTCTCGAAAGCCTGCTTTGAAGCAACGGTGCGCGGCAGGACGGAGCCATCCTCCTGCTCGTAATAGCGGCGGGCGAGATCGACGATCAGATGGCCGGCTTCGACGAAGAGGCGCTTGCGGTCCGCATGGGTGGCGAGCGTAGAGCCATTGCCCGGCAGCGACAGGCCGAGAGCTTCGGTCAAGCAGTTCATCGAATTGGCCGTGAACATGCCCGAGCAGGAGCCGCAGGTCGGACAGGCCGAGCGTTCGATGACCTGAACGTCCTCGTCGCTGATCTTGTCGTCGGCAGCGGCAACCATGGCGTCGACCAGATCGAGTGCATGCTTCTTGCCGTGCAGGACAACCTTACCGGCCTCCATCGGGCCGCCGGATACGAAGACCGTCGGGATGTTCAGGCGCAGCGAGGCCATCAGCATGCCGGGGGTGATCTTGTCGCAGTTGGAGATGCAGACCATGGCGTCTGCGCAATGGGCATTGACCATGTATTCAACGCTGTCGGCGATCAGCTCGCGCGAGGGCAGCGAATAGAGCATGCCGTCATGGCCCATGGCGATACCGTCATCGACGGCGATGGTGTTGAATTCCTTGGCGACGCCGCCGGCGGCTTCGATTTCGCGCGCTACGAGCTGGCCGAGATCCTTGAGGTGAACGTGGCCCGGCACGAACTGGGTGAAGGAGTTGACCACTGCGATGATGGGCTTGCCGAAATCGCTATCCTTCATACCCGTCGCGCGCCAAAGGCCGCGCGCGCCCGCCATGTTGCGGCCATGGGTCGTGGTTCTGGAACGATAAGCTGGCATGGTGTCTTCCTCGTCGTCTTGGAAATTGTGAGGCGCCGGCCGGCCAAGGCTTTGCGCCGAAGGGAGCGCCGACAATCCTGCTTTTTGGAATTGTCCTAATCCAATCGCACCGGACTGTCACTATCAACTAGACCGAATCCGGTACGCCGCAAGGGCAAAGCAAGTCTCGGGCTCAGTCATCGGCCAAATGACATGGACACCGCAGAAGACGATTTATTCCCTCACGGAAGCACACAAAAAGTTGGTTTCCGTTGAAAAGAAATAACGTCGTAAGACGGTAACAAATCGTGCTTCTCCTCCGTAGAGGCCGTATCATCTCTACGATCGTAGAAAGGAATATTGTAATGCCTTCCTATCGCCCGCCGAAGATCGCTTCTTCCGAGATCACGCCGCGCTCGGTCTATCTGAGGCGCCGGGAATTCCTGACGGCTGCGGCCGGCGCCGGCCTCGCGATTGCTAGCGGGAAAAGCGCTTTTGCCGATACGTTGAACGCGACGAAGAGCAACTATACGGTCGACGAGAAACTGACGCCGCTCAAGGACGTCACCACTTACAACAATTTCTATGAATTCGGTCTCGACAAGGCCGATCCGGCGAAGCTTTCGGGCAATTTCAAGCCGCGGCCCTGGACCGTCAAGGTCGATGGCATGGTCGGCAAACCCGGCACATTCGACATCGATGCGCTGATCAAGGACTTTCCGCCGGAAGAGCGCGTCTATCGCATGCGCTGCGTCGAGGCATGGTCGATGGTCATTCCCTGGGACGGCTTTCCGCTCTCTGCCCTGCTCGACAAGGTCGAGCCGCTTGGCAGCGCCAAATTCGTCGCCTTCGAAACGGTCGTACGGCCGGAGGAGATGCCCGGGCAGTCAGGCGTTTTCCAGTCGCTGAACTGGCCCTATGTCGAAGGCCTGCGGCTCGATGAAGCGCGCAATCCGCTGACACTTTTGGCCGTCGGTCTCTATGGCGAGATGTTGCCGAATGCGAACGGCGCGCCGATCCGCCTTGTCGTGCCTTGGAAATATGGCTTCAAGGGCATCAAGTCGATTGTCCGCATCACGCTCACCGACAAGCAGCCAGTGAACACCTGGCAAGCGACCAACAGCCAGGAATACGGCTTCTATGCCAACGTCAATCCCGCGGTCGATCACCCGCGCTGGAGCCAGGCGACCGAGCGCCGCATCGGCGAAGGCGGCTTCTTCGGCGCCAATCGTCACCCCACCCTACCCTTCAACGGCTATGCCGATCAGGTCGCAAGTCTTTATGCCGGCATGGACCTGCGGGCGAATTTCTGATGACTCTTTCCCTCGCCCTGCCCAAACGCTGGCAGCCTGCTTCCGTCTGGACGCTTTACGTCGTCGGCCTGATACCGGCCGCATGGGAATTCTATCTCGGCACCACGGACCAGCTCGGCGCCGATGCGGTGAAGACCTTCGAGCTATTCCTCGGGCTCTGGGCGATCCGCTTCCTGCTCTTGACGCTCGCCGTCACCCCGGCGCGCGATCTCTTTGGCTGGAACTACCTGCGCTACCGCCGGGCGCTTGGCCTGCTCTGCTTCTACTACGCGCTGATGCATCTGGCAGTCTATATGATCCTCGACCAGGCGCTGGACGTGCAGGCCCTCATCGGCGATGTGCTGAAGCGGCCCTTCATCATGTTCGGCATGGCGGGGCTTGTGATGCTGCTCGCGCTGGCCGTGACCTCCAACAATTTTTCGATCAAACGTCTCGGCAAGAAATGGATCTGGCTGCATCGGCTGGTCTACATCATCGCCGCCTGCGGCGCGCTGCATTTCGCGCTGTCGACCAAGGTGCTGTCGCTGGAGCAATTCATCTATATCGGCCTGCTGATGGCCATGATCCTTTATCGATCGTACCGTCCGATCATGATGGAGAAACGCAGGGCGGTGCGGAAACCGGCTGCGGTTTCCCGCTCCAAAGCCGCTTAGGATCGGAACTGAAGCCCGTCGTTCTCGGGCTTCAGTTCGTCATTGGAGAGCGACTTTGCTTTGCTGCTGCGAAACCTCCACGGTCGCGGTCAGGCCGGCGATCAGCTTGGTGTCGTCAGGCACCTTGTCGAGAGCAATACGCACGGGAACACGCTGCGCCAGACGAACCCAACTGAAGGTTGGCGTGATATTGGCGAGCAAGCTGCCCGAGGTGCGCTCGCGGTCCTCTATGCCGGTGGCGATGCTCTCCACATGGCCCGTCAGCTTCTCCGTCTGGCCCATCAGATGGATCGATACCTCATCGCCGATCTGGATACGCGGCAGCTTGGTTTCCTCGAAATAGCCTTCCACGCGTAGGGAGTCGGCGTCGATCAGCGCAACCTTCGCCGTGCCCGCGGTGACGTAATCGCCCGGACGGAGACTAAGATTGGAAACGCTGCCGTTCACCGTCGCCTTGACCTCGGAGCGGTCGAGGTTGAGCTGGGCGAGAGCGCGATTGGCCGTGGCCTGGCCAAGAGCGGCCTGAGCCTGTTCTTCCGCGGTTTGCGCCTGCTCCTTCTGCTGGACCGAGGCGGCATCGCCGAGGCGCTGCTGTCGCGCGCTTTCGCGCTGCGCCTGATCGAGTGTCGCTTTGGCCCCTTCGAGCGCGGCGTCGGCTTGAGCCAGCGCAATGCTGAAGCGGTCGCGATCGACACGGAAGAGGACATCGCCTTTCTTGACGATCTGATTGTCCTTTACCAGGACTTCACTCACCAGGCCGGAAACATCGGGCGCAATGCCGACGACATCGGCGCGCAGCCGCGCGTCTCGCGTCCACGGCTCGTCCATATAGTGGCCCCAAAGCTGACGGCCGACAAAAACGGCTGCGGCGACGAAGACGAGGGTGACGGCGATCCGGCCGATAAGTTTGAACGCGTTCATATGAAGTACCAACGGGTGAAAGAGGAAACGGCCCCAAGAAACAGCACATAGAGGGCAAGGTCGAAGAGCCCGCGGTGCCAGACGAGGGAGTAGGCACCGAGCCGGGCCAGGACACGGCGGAAGACGATGCTCAGCCCGAGGCTCAGAAGCATCAGAACGAGGAGGCGCGGCACATAGACGCCGTAAAGATCGAATTCTGCGGGCATGGCTTTATTCTGCGGCAAGGGAAAGAGGTAAGAAGACGGATTGCTTTGATCGCCAGCTTTCTGGAGGCGGCGCCTGGGGATAAAGTGCGCGGCGCAGGCCAACCAAAGCATCGAGGCTGTCGCGGCCGCTGCCGGCATTCTCCTCGGCGATCACTCGCAGGCTTTCGTCGATCGACTGACGAAGATCGTCGGGAGCGTCGAGCGCCTGGCCGGCCTTCAGCCTTGTACGGTAGAAATGCGAAATGCCGGATAGAACGGCCCCGATAGAGGATGCGCTCGACGCGCCGAGACGCGCCCGCTCCTTCTGCAGCATCAGCACATTGAAGCCGAGGCGAACCTCTGCAAACCCGTCAACCTTCTTGAGCTCGCGATCCTCGACCGCGGCAAGACGCGGCACGAGCTGGCCCAAACGATCGAGAATACGGCCAGACAGTCGCTCGTAGTCGGCACTGCGGGCGCCGGCGGCCGTCTCCGCCAGATCCGCCCAGCCGGCATGCACCAGTCGCCGGGCTGCAATTTCGGCACCGAAGGGGCGAGCAATCAGCGTCCAGAGGAGCGCGAAACCGATGCCCGCCAAGGCGGCGATGGCTTCGTTGGTGAAGGTGGTGAAATCCGACGTATAGCGGTCCTGCAATGCGATGAAAGAGGCGCTGTTCACCGTCAGCAGCATGGCCAGCATATTGGACTGCGGCCTCGGAATGAGCAGGCCGAGCAACAGGAACGGAGGCGCGAAGGCGACGACCAGCATCTCATAGCTGTTGATGGCGGGCAGGATGGCGAAGATGTAGGTGAAGGCAATGACCAGGCTGACGGCGCACCAGATGAACATGGATGTGATGAAGGGTGCGGGGCGATCGAGCGCGGCAAAGAAGGAACAGGCGACCGCCGCCATGGTGACGAAGCCGGCGCCATTCTGCCAACCGGTGAAAATCCAGAAGAAGCAAGCGATCGCCGTTCCGACGACTACGGAGCCGGCGGAAAAGGCGAGCAGCGCATAGTCATAATGCCGGTTAGGTCCGACGACGTTGCGGTGCCGGAAAGTCGGCCGCCACACGCCGCCCTTACCGCCGGCGATGATCTGATCGCGCAGCGTCAGGCAATCCTGCCAGAGATCGACGATTTCCTTCAGCCGCGCGAGAGCACTCGACAGAACGAGATCATTCCAGCCGAAATCGGGATCGCTTTGCTGCAAGTCCTCAATCTTTCGCGACAGAATGTCGACGGTATCGCCGGCCTTGCTGCCGCCGCCTTGCCCCAACCAATCCGCCACGTCGTTCAAGACCGCGACGAGGCTCTGAGGCAAGGGGTTCTCCCCTGCCTTCAAGGCGTGTAGACGATCGGCAAGGGAAGAGAAGAGCGGCAGCAGCATCAACAGGCGGCCGCGCAGTTCACGCGAATGACGGACGATGTCCCGGCTGCCGGCATCATAGCCGAGCTGGCTGATGATGAGATCAAGCCCCGTGACATCGGCCGCGAGTTTCTGCCGTTTCAGCGGTGTCGCGGGTGACGCGCCCTCCCCGCGCAGAATTTCATCCGCCCAACTGCCGGCGTCATCGAGCCATGTCGTGATGCGTTGACCGAGAACGGTGCTGACGCTGGTCGGAAAAACGGTGGCGCTGACAATGCTGGCGCAAACGATGCCGATGATGATCTCTTCCGAGCGGGCGAGTGCGACGTCGAAGATCGTTTGAGGCGAGCCGACGGTCGGCAAGGCGATCAATGGCAGCGAATAGCCAGCGAGCATGAAAACGTAGCTGCGCGACGTCCGGTCGAGCATCGAAATGAACAGCAGCGTCCCAGTCCATAGCGCGACGACAATGGAAAGAAGTTCGGGAGCATCGACGAAGAGCGGAACGAAGAAGACCGCGGCGGAGGCTCCCAGGAGAGTTCCGAGCGCGCGATAAAGCGCTTTCGAACTCGTTGCCCCTGCGAGCGGATTGGCTACGACATAAACGGCCGCCATGGCCCAATAGGGCCGCGGGAGATCCAGCGACAGCGCGATGAACAGCGCAAGCATGGATGCGAGAAAGGCCTTGGCCGAAAACAGCCAGTCGCGCCAGGACGGAAGGTTCATGACACGGCTTCGCGCTGCGGATTGGATTCGGAAGGCTTCGGCTCCTCGAAATCATCGAAGGCCTGCAACACACGGATCGCGGCTTCGAGATCGGCCTTGTCGACATTGGCAAGGATCCTGCCGCGCAATTCGTCAAGCGTCTCTTCCATGCGGGCGGCGAGCATCTCGCCCTTGGCCGTCAGCCATAGGCCCTTTGCCCGGCGATCCGTCGGATCGTCCTTGCGCAGGACAAGCCCCAGAGCTTCAAGCTGGTCGAGCAACCTCACCAGCGACGGCCCTTCGATGCCGACATAATTGGCAAGGGCCACCTGCCGCACACCGCCGCCAAGACGGCCGATCCATATGAGCGGCGCGGCGGCAGCCTCCGAGATGCCATGGGAGCTAAGCGCAAGATCGACGGCCCGGCGCCATTGGCGGCCGGTCGAAAGGAGATTGGCAGTGAATATGCGTTGCAGGGCGCCAAAAGATTTCATAGCAATCTATTAGCATTAAATTAGTTAGTATTCAAATTATTTTAGCCCTAAGCTCTATCGAAAATGTGAAATGCAGCTATGCGCTCGGGGGTGGGAGGCGCGACAAGCCGACTGAGGCCGCAAAGCCGAGCTCGCTGCTCACATCATCTCTTGTCTATCGACGCTGCCAAGATAGGAGCAGATCATTCTCACCAGTTCCTGCTTCAGCTCTGGCGAATCCACGGTGCCCTTTCGAGCCCCGTTATGGATGACGCCTTCCACCACGCCGGAGATGAGTTGAGCGAGAATGTCGTTCGAAGGACCAGCGTTGCCGCTCCGATTCGCAGCCACAAAACGCCTGTAATGATTTTGATAGTCTGCCAAAAACGCATCATGGCAGATCTCGAACCTTCAAGCCCAGGCACCTCGTCCAGAAGCACCCTGTGAAGCTCCGGGTTCACACTGTGAGCATCGATCATCCCTTGTACAAGGGCCTCGACACTCCGTTGCAGCGGCAAGTCGGATGCAGTCGCCTGACGCAGGACGGTTAGGACTTCGTCGAAATGGCGGCGTCTTATGGCTTCGACCAGAGAGAGCTTGTCTGGAAAATACTGATAGAGCGAACCGATACTTATGCCAGCTACGGCCGCGACGGTATTCGTCGTGAAGCAGGCCCATCCGTGGTCGCCCAAAATGCGAGCACCGGCCTCGATGATCGCGTCCACCGTTGCCCGCGAACGCGCCTGGCTCGGCTCTTTCCGCATCGGCGACCGCGGCTTTTTAATGCGAGTAGACATGCGCTCCCCGCTTCGTAAAAATGTGAACACTCTACTCGCATTTTTCCGGCCGCCGAAAGGGCAATATCATCATGAGCGAATTGTCATTGCTGCAGACTCTTTTCAACTATCAGGCCTGGGCGAATAAGGAACTGCTCGACAGCATCGGCCACCTCGATCCGACACAGCATGGCAAGGAGCGCCATCTCTCGATACGCCTGATGAATCATTCGCTGGTCGTCGCCCGGATATTTGCGGCGCATCTGACCGGGCAGGAGCATGGCTACGCAGACGACAACACACCCGAGACGCCTTCCCTTCTGGATCTTCATGCGGCGCTGACCGCCTCGGATCAATGGTACCTGAAATACCTCGAAACCATCAGCCCCGAGCTTCTATCCGAAGCTTTGCCATTTGTCTTCACGGACGGAGACAGAGGCTGCATGACGCGCCAGGAAATGCTCCTCCACGTCGTCACGCATGGAGGCTATCACAGGGGCGAGATTGGCCGCCTCCTGACACAACTCTCCATCACGCCGCCCTGGGACACGCTTGCGGTTCATCTTCACCGCAGCGAACCCTCGCGCCGGCTGACTGCCGCCGCCGAATGAGGCGTGCCGGCATTCAGACAGAAGGTTTGGGCCCCGACAGCGCACGATCAAGGACCAGCGCCATCGCGATACCGGTGGCGTAGGCCAAGATATTCCAAGGGGAAAACACCCGGCCCAGCAACAGAGCCCCGGCGGTGGTCAATCGAAATGCATCCAGCGCCGGCGTATGCCAAAGCCTGAAAAGTTCGACGAACACAGCGACAATCGCCGCCGCCGAAGCGACCCTGAAACGCCTTGTCGAAACGAAGATCGTCGCGAGGAGCCAATAGACCATCGCTCCCCACAATAGTGAGCCGCCATATTTGACGGCCACAAAGGGCAGATGCATCGCATAGCCATATCGGCGCAGCGCCAGACCGCCGACTATGGTCAGCAGCAGCGCCGAGAATAGGAACACTCTTCTGCGTGTCATTTTTCGCTGCATGTCCAGCGGCGCTCCTCACAGGTAAATGCGCGTAGGCCAGTGTGCGACTCAGCAATGCAGCGTCGCTATTCCATAGCGATCAGTCGGATGAAAGTCCGCCCCGGCGGATCGTAAACGCAAAGAGGCCGGATGATCGATCATCCGGCCTCTTAATCTTGTATTCGAAGCGAGCCGATTAAGCGGCTGCGGCTTCTTCTTCGGCAGCAACGCGAGCCTTGTCGGCTGCGCCCTTGGCGAGGGTGTCGCGATCGACGAACTCAACAACAGCGAGAGCGGCATTGTCGCCCTGGCGGAAGCCGGCCTTCATGATGCGCAGGTAGCCGCCGTTGCGGGTGGCGTAGCGCGAAGCGATCGTGTCGAACAGCTTCGAAACGACGGCTGCGTCGCGGATCTGCGAGATGGCCTGACGACGAGCGTGCAGGTCGCCGCGCTTGCCGAGGGTGACCAGCTTCTCGACGATCGGACGAATTTCCTTCGCCTTCGGGAGCGTGGTGACGATCTGCTCATGGGTGATGAGCGAAGCCGCCATGTTGGCGAACATCGCCTTGCGGTGGCTAGCGGTTCTATTCAGCTTGCGGCCGGCTTTACCGTGGCGCATGGCTATTCTCCTTCACTTGCAGACATTCGCCCGCAGTTTGATTGGTTAGTATTGGTCTTCGTAACGCTTGGCGAGATCTTCGATGTTCTCGGGCGGCCATGCCGGCACTTCCATGCCGAGGTGCAGGCCCATGGAAGCGAGAACTTCCTTGATTTCGTTCAGCGACTTGCGACCAAAATTCGGCGTGCGGAGCATTTCTGCTTCGGTCTTCTGAATGAGGTCGCCGATATAGACGATGTTGTCGTTCTTCAGGCAGTTTGCCGAGCGAACAGACAGTTCCAGTTCGTCCACCTTCTTGAGGAGCGCCGGGTTGAAAGCAAGTTCGGTAACTGCTTCTTCTTCGGCTTCCTTCTGCGGCTCGTCGAAGTTGACGAAGACGCCAAGCTGATCCTGGAGGATGCGAGCCGCGAAAGCGACGGCATCTTCGCCGGTGATCGAGCCATCGGTTTCGATCGACATGCTCAGCTTGTCGTAGTCGAGAACCTGTCCTTCGCGGGTGTTTTCAACCTTGTAGGACACCTTCTTGACCGGCGAATAGAGGCTGTCGACCGGGATAAGGCCGATCGGAGCATCTTCCGCACGATTGCGCTCGGCCGGGACATAGCCCTTGCCGTTGTTGACGGTGAATTCCATGCGGATTTCGGCGCCCTCGTCGAGCGTGCAGATGACATGCTCGGGGTTGAGGATTTCGATATCGCCGACCGTCTGGATGTCGCCAGCCGTTACTACGCCTGGGCCCTGCTTACGCACGACCATGCGCTTGCTGTCATCGCCGTCCATCTTGATGGCGATTTCCTTGATGTTCAGCACGATGTCCGTCACGTCTTCCCGCACACCCGGGATAGAGGAGAACTCATGCAGCACGCCGTCGATCTGCACGGCCGTCACAGCGGCGCCGCGCAGAGAGGACAGCAGAACGCGACGCAGCGCGTTGCCGAGGGTGAGACCGAAGCCACGCTCCAGCGGTTCGGCCACGAGCGTTGCCTTGGTGCGGCCGCTCGAGGAGAACTCGACCTTGTTCGGCTTGATCAGTTCCTGCCAGTTTTTCTGAATCATGTTCTTGCCTTCCGTTCGTTGCCACCATCCAATCGTGGCAACCGAGCTTGAGAAGCACCGAGCCGGACACAAACGCGCCGGCTGGTGTCGTGAGTGGCGATGATCAGACGCGGCGCTTCTTGCGCGGGCGGCAACCATTGTGCGGGATCGGGGTCACGTCGCGGATGGACGTGATCATGAAACCGGCAGCCTGGAGCGCGCGCAGAGCAGATTCACGGCCGGAGCCCGGACCGCAAACTTCAACTTCCAGCGACTTCATGCCATGTTCCTGGGCCTTCTTGGCGCAGTCTTCAGCAGCGATCTGAGCAGCGAACGGGGTCGACTTGCGCGAACCCTTGAAGCCCTTGGCACCAGCGGACGACCAGGCAATAGCGTTGCCCTGTGCGTCGGTGATGGTGATCATCGTGTTGTTGAAGGTCGAATTGACGTGCGCAACGCCCGAAGTGATATTCTTGCGCTCGCGACGGCGAACGCGGACGGCTTCCTTGGCCATGGTAGTCCTTTCTTGGATCTCTTCACCGCCGTAATGCCAGCGGCTACACCGGAGCGACGCCTATGCGGCCTCGCTCCAAACTCAAAAGAGGCCGGCGCAGACCGCCAGCCTCCCACATCCGGCTTCCCGGAAATTACTTCTTCTTACCAGCAATAGCCTTTGCCGGACCCTTGCGGGTGCGAGCATTGGTATGGGTGCGCTGACCGCGAACCGGTAGGCCGCGACGATGACGCAGGCCGCGGTAGCTGCCGAGGTCCATCAGACGCTTGATGTTCATCGCGGTTTCGCGACGAAGGTCACCTTCGACCTGATAGTCACGGTCGATGGTTTCGCGGATCTGCAGAACTTCAGCATCCGTCAACTGATTGACGCGACGCTCGGCCGGAATACCGACCTTCTCGCAGATTTCCTGTGCAAACTTCGGTCCGATCCCGTGAATGTAACGAAGCGCAATTACTACGCGCTTTGCAGTCGGGATGTTGACGCCAGCGATACGAGCCACGCCTGTTCTCCTTGCATTCCCCCCGCCTGAGCGAAGGTCTTTGTTATGCAGCCCTGGAGCTGCTTGTTCAAACTTGGGTCCGCAACACGTCAAAACGACCGTACCCGGACTTCCCTACGGAAATCCGCGCCGATCGCATGGCATGTCGCGAGTTGGCGCGGTGTTTAGCGGAATCAGCGCAAAAAAGCAACCGCTCCGGCAAGTTTATTTTAGACCACCTAGAGCTTGGACAGGATGGCCTCGATATTGGCCGTCACATGCTCGATATCGGCCATGCCGTCTACCGACTGCAGCTTGCCCTTGGCGTAGTAGTAGCCGATGAGCGGTGACGTTTCCTTGTAGTAGACCTGCAGGCGCTCGACGACCGTCTCTCTGTTATCGTCGGCGCGGCGCTTGAAATGCGTGGAACCGCAACGGTCACACACCCCCTCCACCTTCGGCTTCAGGTTTTCGTCGTGATAGCCGGCGCCGCAGTTGGCGCAGGTATAACGGCCCGAAATACGATCGGCGAGCACGGCATCATCGACCTTGATCTCGATGACGACGGAAAGGTTGATACCCTTCGCCTTCAACATCTCCTCGGTCGCATCGGCCTGAACGAGCGTGCGCGGATAGCCGTCAAGAATGAAACCCCTGGCGCAATCCGGTTGATCGATTCGCTCCGATACGATGGCGTTGACGATTTCGTCTGAAACAAGCTTGCCGGAGTCCATGACTGCCTTTGCGCGCTTGCCTACTTCAGTCCCGGCCGCCACCGCAGCTCTCAGCATATCGCCCGTGGAAAGCTGGGGAATACCGTACTTTTCCACGATACGCTGGGCCTGGGTCCCCTTACCTGCTCCCGGCGGCCCCAAAAGTATCAATCTCATCGCCCCCTCTTTCCTCCACGCAACTTCGATTTCTTGATCAGGCCTTCATATTGCTGTGCAATCAGGTGACCCTGAATCTGCGCCACCGTATCCAGCGTTACGCTAACCACGATCAGAAGCGAAGTGCCACCCAGGGACAACGGAATACCGGTCTGGGACACAAGAATTTCGGGGAGAATGCAGACGAAGACGAGATAGATCGCGCCAATCACCGTGATTCGGGTCAGCACATAATCGATATATTCGGCAGTGCGCTCACCCGGACGGATGCCCGGAATGAAGCCGCCATGCTTCTTCAGATTGTCGGCCGTATCCTTCGGATTGAAGACCAGCGCGGTGTAGAAGAAGGCGAAGAAGGCGATCAAGGCGGCGTAGAGCACCATGTAGATCGGCTGGCCATGACCAAGGGCCGCGATGATCGAGGTGACCCATGTCGGCAGGGCGGTGTTGTTGCCAAGGCCGGCGACTGTCGCCGGCAGCAGCAGCAGCGACGATGCGAAGATGGCCGGAATAACACCAGAGGTGTTGAGCTTCAGCGGCAGGTGCGAGGTGTCGCCCTGGAACATCCGCGTGCCAACCTGGCGCTTCGGATACTGGATCAACAGGCGGCGCTGAGCGCGCTCCACGAAGACGATAAGCCCGATGACCAGGACAGCCACGACCAGTACGGCCAGAATGAGGCCGGTCGACAAAGCGCCCGTGCGGCCAAGTTCCAGCGTACCGCCAACTGCGGTCGGGAGACCGGCTGCAATACCTGCGAAGATGATCAGCGAAATACCGTTGCCGATGCCGCGCGACGTAACCTGTTCACCAAGCCACATCAGGAACATCGTGCCGCCGAGCAGCGTAACGACCGTCGAAAGGCGGAAGAACCAGCCTGGGTCGAGGACCACGCCATTCCCGTGCTCTAGGCCGATCGCAATGCCGTAGGCCTGCAAGGCGCCGAGCAGCACCGTGCCGTAGCGGGTGTACTGGTTGATGATCTTGCGGCCCTGCTCGCCTTCCTTCTTCAGGTTTTCGAGCGCCGGCACGACCGAGGTCATGAGCTGCACGATGATCGAAGCGGAAATATAGGGCATGATTCCGAGGGCGAAGATCGCCATGCGCTGCACGGCGCCGCCGGAAAACATGTTGAAAAGGCCGAGGATGCCGCCGGACTGATTGTGAAAGGCTTGGGCATAGGCACCCGGATTGAGGCCCGGAATCGGGATGTGGGTACCCAGACGGTAGACGAGGAGAGCGCCGAGCGTGAACCACAGTCGCTTCTTGAGATCCTCGGCTTTGGCAAAGGTCGAAAAATTGAGATTGGATGCCAATTGTTCCGCTGCAGAAGCCATGCAAATCTCCGCATTACCAATTCCGGCATAATCGGCCGGGTCCGGAATCAGTCTTTAATTGTTCAAAAGCCGGGCTTTGGACGGATTGCACTGCAATCGGATGCCTCACCCTTGGTTCCCGTTATTTCCTGAAAAGACACTGCTGCATCGTCCAGGTTCGTGAGGCTCACATATGGGAGCAAAATCGCCCGGTGTGAAGCACCCCGGGCGATTTATTGATAAGATTATTCTGCGACAGAAGCGAGCAGCTTGACGGAACCGCCAGCCTTTTCGATCTTTTCGACCGCCGACTTGGAGGCACCAGCAACTTCCAGCGAAAGCTTCGCCTTCAGTTCGCCGTCCGAGAGAACGCGAACGCCGTCCTTGACGCGGCGAATCACGCCTGCAGCCTTCAGAGCTGCAGCATCGACGGTTGCCTTGGCATCGAGCTTGCCGGCATCGACGGCAGCCTGGATGCGAGCGAGCGACACGACAACATAATCGGCAGCGAAGATGTTGGTGAAGCCGCGCTTCGGCAGACGACGGTAGATGGGCATCTGACCGCCTTCGAAGCCGTTGATGGCAACGCCCGAACGGGACTTCTGACCCTTCACACCACGGCCGCCGGTCTTGCCGGAGCCGGAGCCGATGCCGCGGCCGAGGCGCTTGCGGCTATGGGTCGAGCCTTCGTTATCCTTGATCTCATTCAGTTTCATAGCGAATACCTCCGGCTCACTTCTCGTCGACAACGCGAACGAGATGCTGGACAGCACGGATCATGCCACGAACGGCCGGAGTATCTTCCAGCGTGCGGCGACGGTGCATCTTGTTCAGTCCGAGACCGATCAGCGTCTTCTGCTGAACATCCGGACGGCGGATCGGGCTGCCAATCTGCTCGACCGTAACGGTCGCCTTGGCTTCAGCCTTCTTGGTCGTCTTGGCCATAGGTCAAACTCCCTTATTCTTCGGAGGCGTTGCCCGAGGAGGTACGGCGAGCCTGCAGGGTGGCATACTTGATGCCGCGCTGAGCTGCGATGTCCTTCGGGTGAACCTGGTGCTTCAGGGCGTCGAACGTGGCGCGAACCATGTTGTACGGGTTCGACGAACCGGTCGACTTGGCAACGACGTCATGAACGCCGAGCGTTTCGAAAACGGCGCGCATCGGGCCGCCGGCGATGATACCGGTACCGACCTTGGCCGAGCGCAGCAGAACCTTACCGGCGCCATGGCGGCCATGGACGTCGTGATGCAGGGTACGGCCGTCACGCAGCGGTACGAAGATCATGTCGCGCTTGGCGCTTTCAGTGGCCTTACGGATCGCTTCCGGCACTTCGCGTGCCTTGCCGTGACCGAAGCCTACGCGGCCCTTCTGGTCACCGACGACGACGAGAGCGGCGAAACCGAAACGGCGGCCACCCTTAACAACCTTGGCGACGCGATTGATCGCGACCAGCTTGTCGACGAATTCGCTATCGCGCTCTTCACGGCTCTGGCGGTCTTCCCGCGGAGCCCTCTTTTCCTGTGCCATTGTCCTCTTCCTTTTTCTTTTCCGGGTGCAATCGGCAAACAAAACGAAGACCGCATCGACCTCCCAAAGGAGATCAGCGGTCCGGTGATATCCGGCCGGCGCTCTAAAGCCACCGGCCGGAAACTTGATCAGAAGGTCAGGCCGCCTTCGCGGGCTGCATCGGCCAGAGCCTTGATGCGGCCGTGGTAGATGAAGGCGCCGCGGTCGAACACGACTTCCTTGACGCCGGCCTTGGAGGCGCGCTCAGCAACGAGCTTGCCAACGAGGGCAGCGGCTGCGGTGTCGGCACCGGTCTTCAGAGAACCGCGCAGATCCTTGTCGAGGGTGGAGGCAGACGCGAGCGTCTTGCCGGCCACATCATCGATGACCTGGGCGTAGATGTTCTTCGACGAGCGATGAACCGACAGGCGCGGACGGCCATTGGCCACCGACTTGAGTTGACGACGCACGCGGTTGGCACGACGTGCAAGTGCTTCTTTCCTGCTAGCCATTTCGCGTGATCCTTACTTCTTCTTGCCTTCTTTGCGGACGATCCGCTCGCCGGCATACTTAACGCCCTTGCCCTTGTAGGGCTCAGGACCGCGGTATTCGCGGATTTCAGCGGCAACCTGGCCGACCTGCTGCTTGTTGATGCCGGTGACGACGATTTCCGTCGGCTTCGGCACAGCGATCGTGATGCCCTGCGGCGGCTCATAGATCACGTCGTGGCTGAAGCCGAGCGCGAGCTGCAGGTTCTTGCCCTGCATGGCGGCACGGTAGCCGACGCCGTTGATTTCGAGCTTGCGCTCGTAGCCGTCCTTGACACCCTTCAGGATGTTCTCGATCATCGTGCGGGACATGCCCCACTTTGCACGAGCGTCCTTGGAGTCGCTGAGCGGCGTTACGACGATTGCATTATCTTCCAGCTTGAGACCGATTTCGTCGTTAGCGACGAAAACCAGCTCGCCCTTGGGGCCCTTAGCAGTCACCTTCTGGCCATCAATCGAGGCCGTGATTCCTGCAGGCACCTGAACGGGCTTTTTACCGATACGAGACATTTTTCAAACCTGTCTGTTTCGAAGGAGATCTCTGTTCGATCTTAGAAGACCGAGCAGAGAACCTCGCCACCAACATTCTGTTCACGAGCCTGGTGATCGGCCATCACACCCTTCGGAGTCGAAAGGATGATGATGCCGAGACCGTTCGCGACCTGCGGAATGGACTTGACCGAGACATAAACTCGGCGGCCCGGCTTGGACACACGGCCGATCTCACGGATCACCGATGCGCCTTCGTAGTACTTGAGTTCGATGTTGATCTCAGACTTGCCGTTGCCGAAATCGACGACGGAGTAGCCACGGATGTAGCCTTCAGCCTGCAGAACATCGAGAACACGCGCACGGAGCTTGGACGAAGGCGTCGAAACCGACGACTTGCGGCGCGAAGCACCGTTGCGGATACGGGTGAGCATATCGCCCAAAGGATCAGTCATAGTCATCTAATCTGCTCCTTACCAGCTCGACTTGACGATGCCCGGCACCTTGCCGAGATTGCCGAGTTCACGCAGCGCGATACGCGACATGCGCAGTTTGCGGTAATAGGCACGCGGGCGGCCCGACACTTCGCAACGGTTGCGAATACGGGTCTTCGATCCATCGCGTGGGAGCGATGCCAGCTTCAGAGTGGCCTTGAACCGGTCTTCGATCGGAAGAGACTGGTTCATGATGATTGCCTTCAGGGCAGCCCGCTTCGCGGACTGGTTGGCAACCGTATTGCGGCGGCGCTTGTTCTTTTCGACTGCGCTTGTCTTCGCCATATCAGGGTTCCTTTTCTACGCTCGTCGTTACGGTTATTGACGGAACGGGAAGTTGAACTCTTTCAGAAGAGCCCGAGCTTCGTCGTCGGTCGTCGCCGTCGTGCAAACGATGATGTCCATGCCCCACATCTGATCAACCTTGTCGTAGTTGATCTCAGGGAACACAATGTGCTCCTTGATGCCCATGGCGAAGTTGCCACGACCGTCAAAGCTTTTCGGGTTCAGGCCGCGGAAGTCGCGAACGCGCGGGAGCGCGATGTTGACCAGACGATCCAGGAACTCATACATGCGGGCGCCGCGCAGCGTCACTTTGGCGCCGATCGGCATGTTTTCGCGGACCTTGAAGCCAGCGATGGAGTTGCGTGCACGGGTGATGACCGGCTTTTGGCCAGCGATGGCCGCCAGGTCGGCAGCAGCAACGGTCGGCTTCTTCGAATCAGCCGTCGCTTCGCCAACGCCCATGTTGATCACGATCTTGTCCAGCTTCGGGATCTGCATCTCGTTAGCGTAGGAGAACTTCTCCTGCATGGCTGCACGGATGCGAGCAACGTATTCCTTCTTGAGCCGCGGCTCGTACTTTGCCTCAGCCATCGATCACTTCTCCCGAGGTCTTGGCCACACGGACCTTCTTGCCGTCTACAACCTTGAAACCGACGCGGGTCGGCTTGCCGTCCTTGTCGACGATCGCAATGTTGGACAGGTGAAGCGGGGCTTCCTTGCTGATGATGCCGGCTTCCTGGGTCTGCGTCTGGCGCTGATGGCGCTTGACGACGTTGACGCCACGGACGACCGCGCGGTCTTCCTTCGGCAGCACTTGAATAACTTCGCCGGTACGGCCCTTGTCCTTGCCGGTCAATACGACGACCTTGTCGCCTTTACGGATCTTTTGCATCGCTCCGCTCCTTACAGTACTTCTGGAGCCAGCGAGATGATCTTCATGTGGTTCTTGGCGCGAAGTTCGCGCGGAACCGGTCCGAAGATACGGGTGCCGATCGGCTCTTTCTTGTTGTCGATGAGGACTGCTGCGTTGGTATCGAAGCGGATGACGCTGCCATCCGGACGACGGATGTCCTTGGCGGTACGAACAACAACCGCCTTCATCACGTCACCCTTCTTCACACGGCCGCGCGGAATGGCTTCCTTGATCGAAACGACGATAACGTCGCCGATCGAGGCATACTTGCGCTTCGAGCCGCCCAGCACCTTGATGCACATGACACGACGTGCGCCGGAATTATCCGCCACGTCGAGGTTTGTTTGCATCTGAATCATGTCAGGTCGCCTTCTTGTTGTTACCGGAATGGTTGGGCCAAACGGCCCCCTACCCCGGCTTATGGACTAGTGTCTTGTCTGATTTCTCCGGCATTCGGGACCACCTGGGTCACCTTCACCGGTCATCAATAAAGCAAAAGAACGCCCGTTCTCGAGCGTCCTGCTTCCAAGCTCGTGCTTCATACAGATATTTCGCCCAAGCGCAAGGGCCTGAGCGAAATTCTATTACTTGGCCTGGGCGGAAACGACCGTCCAGGTCTTGTCCTTGGAGATCGGCGCGCATTCCTCGATGGAAACGACGTCGCCGACCTTGTACTGATTGTTTTCGTCGTGAGCCTTGTACTTCTTGGAACGACGAACGGTCTTCTGGAGCAGCGGGTGAGCGAAACGACGCTCAACGCGGACAACTACCGTCTTCTCGTTCTTGTCGCTGACCACGACGCCCTGCAGAATGCGCTTCGGCATGTTATTCTTCCTTTAGGCCTTTGCTTCTGCCGCCTTCTGGCGGGCAATGGTTTTCACGCGAGCGATGTCCTTGCGAACTTCGTTGATGCGCGAGGACTTTTCAAGCTGGCCGGTCGCCTTCTGAAAGCGCAGATTGAACTGCTCCTTCTTCAGCTTGGCAAGCTCATCCTTGAGTTGGTCGGCGCTCAGGGCGCGAACATCTGCGGCTTTCATGAGCTTCTTCCTTACTCTGCAATGCGCTGCACGAAGCGCGTCTTGACCGAGAGCTTGGCGGCGCCGAGGCGCAGAGCCTCACGAGCGATTTCTTCGCTCACACCATCGATCTCGAACATCATACGGCCGGGCTTGACCTTGCATGCCCAGTATTCGACAGAGCCTTTACCTTTACCCATACGGACTTCGGTTGGCTTTGCGGTTACCGGAACATCCGGGAACACGCGGATCCATACACGGCCGGCGCGCTTCATGTAGCGCGTGATCGCGCGGCGAGCCGCTTCGATCTCACGAGCGTTGACGCGGTTAGGCTCCTGCGACTTCAGACCGAATTCGCCGAATGCGAGGTCAGAACCACCCTTGGCAACGCCCTTGATGCGGCCCTTAAATTGCTTGCGGTACTTAGTACGCTTTGGCTGCAACATTTTCTTATTCTCCGAACTTATCTGCCACGAACGCTATCAAGCGTTTTCGCGGCGGCGGTCTCTATCGCGATCGCGGCTAGCCGGACCCTGGGCGTCGCCCTCGAGCGCGCGGCGTTCGGAGGCCATCGGATCGTGCTCAAGGATTTCGCCCTTGAAGATCCAGACCTTGATGCCGCAGATGCCGAAAGCGGTTTCTGCTTCAGCCGTACCGTAGTCGATGTCGGCGCGCAGCGTATGCAGCGGCACGCGACCTTCACGGTACCATTCCGTACGAGCGATTTCCGCACCGCCGAGACGGCCGGCGCAGGTGATCTTGATGCCTTCAGCGCCAAGACGCATCGCGGACTGAACGGCGCGCTTCATGGCGCGACGGAAAGCAACACGACGCTCGAGCTGCTGAGCGATCGACTGGGCAACCAGCGTCGCGTCGATTTCCGGCTTGCGAACTTCAACGATGTTGAGGTGCGTTTCGGAATTCGTCATGTCCGACAGCTTCTTGCGGAGCTTGTCGATGTCAGCGCCTTTCTTGCCGATGATCAGGCCCGGACGAGCCGAGTGGATCGTGACGCGGCACTTCTTGTGCGGACGCTCGATGACCACCTTGGAGATACCGGCCTGCTTCAGTTCGTTCATGACGAACTTACGCATCTTCAGGTCTTCGTGAAGAAGCTGACCATACTCGGCATTGTCCGCAAACCAGCGGCTATCCCAGGTACGGTTGATGCCAAGACGAAAACCGATCGGATTGATTTTCTGACCCATTATGCGGCCTCCCCTTGAGCTTCCACTTCACGAACGACGATCGTCAGGTGCGCGAACGGACGCTCGATGCGAGACGCACGGCCACGGCCACGAGCGTGGAAACGCTTCATGACGATCGACTTGCCGACGTAAGCTTCGGCGACGACCAGCGAGTCAACGTCGAGATCGTGGTTGTTTTCTGCGTTGGCGATCGCGGATTCGAGCGTCTTCTTCACGGCACCAGCGATGCGCTTGCGCGAGAATTCCAGCTCTGCGAGCGCGCGATCAACCTTCTTGCCGCGGATCGAAGCCGCGACCAGGTTGAGCTTCTGCGGGCTGACGCGGAGCGTGCGCGCAACTGCCTGCGCTTCATTGTCCTTCAGCCGGCGTTCGGTTTTTGCCTTGCCCATTGTTACTTCCTCTTCGCCTTCTTGTCCGCACCGTGACCATAATAGGTACGGGTCGGGGCGAACTCGCCGAACTTGTGTCCGACCATGTCTTCATTGACGCTGACCGGAATGTGCTTGCTGCCGTTGTAGACACCAAAGGTGAGACCAACGAACTGCGGCATGATGGTGGAGCGACGGCTCCACATCTTGATTACTTCGCTACGTCCGCCTTCGCGCACCTTCTCAGCCTTCTTGAGAAGATAGCCGTCAACAAACGGACCTTTCCATACTGAACGAGCCACTTGAGACTTCCTCTCTTACTTCTTGCGCTGATGGCGCGAGCGCATGATCATCTTGTCGGTCGACTTGTTCGACCGCGTACGCTTGCCCTTGGTCGGCTTGCCCCATGGGGTCACCGGATGGCGACCACCAGAGGTACGGCCTTCACCACCGCCGTGCGGATGGTCAACCGGGTTCATGACAACGCCGCGGTTATGCGGCTTCTTGCCACGCCAACGCGAACGACCGGCCTTACCGTCGTTGATGTTGGCATGATCCGGATTCGAAACCGCACCGATCGTTGCAAGGCAATTGCCATGCACGAGGCGCTGTTCGCCGGAGTTCAGGCGAAGGATCGCCATGCCCTGGTCACGACCAACGAGCTGAGCGTAGGAGCCAGCCGAACGAGCGATCTGACCGCCCTTGCCCGGCTTCATCTCCACGTTGTGGATGATGGAGCCGACCGGGATGAACTGAAGCGGCATGGTGTTGCCCGGCTTCACGTCCACTGCCTTTTCCGAAGCGACGACCTTGTCGCCGGCAGCAAGACGCTGCGGAGCGAGGATGTAGGCCAGTTCGCCGTCCGTGTACTTCACCAGAGCGATGTAAGCGGTACGGTTCGGGTCGTATTCGATGCGCTCGACCGATGCCTCAACGTCGAACTTGCGACGCTTGAAGTCGACCAGACGATAGCTGCGCTTGTGACCGCCACCCTGGAAACGCACGGTGATGCGGCCGGTGTTGTTGCGGCCACCCTTGGAGGTCAGGCCTTCCGTCAGCGTCTTGACCGGCTTGCCCTTGTAGAGCGAGGAGCGGTCGACAATGACGAGCTGTCGCTGGCTCGGGGTCGTCGGATTGAATGTTTTCAATGCCATTTTCTTATTCCTCAGAGACCGGTGGAGACGTCGATCGACTGGCCTTCGGCGAGCGTCACAACAGCCTTCTTCACGTCCTTCTGCTTGCCGACGAGACCTTTAAATCGCTTGGTCTTGCCCTTGCGGAGCAGAGTGTTGACGGCCGTAACCTTGACGCCGAACAGCGCTTCGACGGCAGCCTTGATTTCAGGCTTCGTCGCGGTCTTGGCAACGTTGAAAACAACCTGGTTGTTATCCGAAACCAGCGTGGACTTTTCGGTGATCGCAGGAGAAACGATCACATCGTAATGGCGAAGATCCGTCACTTGAATCGCTCCTCTAGAGCTTCAACTGCAGCCTTGGACAGCACAAGCTTGCCGCGGCGCAGGATGTCATAAACGTTGATGCCCTGGATCGGCAGAACATCGATGTTCGGGATGTTCTGAGCCGCGAGCTTGAAGTTGCTATCGAGCTCAGCTCCACCGATGAAGAGCGCATTGGTCAGGCCGAGCGTCTCGAAAGTGCTGGCCAGAGCCTTGGTCTTGGCATCGGCTGCAACCAGGCTGTCGATGACGATGACGTCTTCGGACTTCAGCTTGGCCGACAGAGCGTGACGCAGGCCGAGGGCGCGAACCTTCTTCGGCAGATCGTGCTCGTGGCTGCGAGCGACCGGGCCGTGAGCCTTACCACCGCCGCGGAACTGCGGAGCGCGAGCCGAATGGTGACGAGCGCGGCCCGTACCCTTCTGCTTGTACATCTTGGCACCGGTGCGCGCTACATCTGCGCGGCCCTTTGCCTGATGCGTGCCCTGCTGCTTCTTTGCAAGCTGCCAGCGGACGACGCGAGCGAGGATGTCCTCACGCGGCTCGAGGCCGAAAATCGCATCAGAAAGGGAAACCTTCCCAGCGTCTTTTCCCTCGAGGGTCTTGACGTTCAATTCCATTGGTTTGGCTCCCTTACTTCGCGGCCGACTTGACGGCGTCGCGCACGATGATCCAGGCACCCTTGGAGCCGGGAACTGCACCCTTGACGAGGATCAGACCGCGATCTTCATCGGTCGATACCACTTCGAGGTTCTGCGTCGTGACGCGAGTCTGGCCCATGTGACCAGCCATCTTCTTGTTCTTGAACACCTTGCCCGGATCCTGGCGCGAGCCGGTCGAACCGTGCGAGCGGTGCGAAACCGACACACCGTGCGTGGCGCGCAGACCGCCGAAGCCGTGACGCTTGATAGCGCCTGCAAAGCCCTTACCGATCGTCGTGCCGGTCACGTCGACGAGCTGGCCCGCCGTGAAGTGAGCGGCCTTGAGCTCGGTGCCGACTTCGAGCAGGTTTTCATCCGTAACACGAAATTCAACGAGCTTGGCCTTCGGCTCAACGCTGGCAACGGCGAAATGACCGCGCAGGGCCTTCGTCGTGTTCTTAACTTTTGCCTGGCCGGCACCGAGCTGAACTGCGGTGTAGCCATTCTTTTCTACTGTGCGCTGGGCCACGACCTGGCAGCCATCCAAACGCAATACGGTTACCGGGACGTGCTCGCCGGCGTCGTTATAGACGCGGGTCATTCCCACCTTCTGTGCAATCACACCTGAACGCATCGGTTCAATCCTTCTCACTCAGCTCGAGGACCAGAGGTCTCAGAGCTTGATCTCAACATCGACACCGGCGGCGAGATCGAGCTTCATCAGCGCGTCTACCGTCTGCGGGGTCGGGTCAACGATGTCGAGAAGGCGCTTATGCGTGCGCATCTCGAACTGCTCGCGGCTCTTCTTGTCGATGTGCGGGGACCGGTTTACCGTGAACTTCTCGATACGAGTCGGAAGCGGAACGGGGCCCCGGACGCTAGCACCGGTGCGCTTCGCCGTCGACACGATCTCGCGCGTGGAAGCATCGAGAATTCGGTGATCGAACGCCTTCAGGCGAATGCGGATATTTTGGCCGTTCATTCGACGTTATCCTTGTGTTTTGTTATCTCGCGTGCCGCTAAAAAAGGGCACGGATTGTTCTTTTTCCTAAGGCGGACCACCGGTTTCAAAGATCGAGGGGGACGCCGGCTGCGGCATCCCCATCCACTTCTTCAGACCTTTCGGCCCACCTTATTGTTAATCTCATTGGCTGCTTCGTTATCCGAAGCAGCGCGCAAATCGCGCTCGCGCGCCATTTGCAACATTTCGATGTCATAAGCAAGCGGCTACTGCCGCTTGCATCATATTATTGTCATCGAATCGGCCACTCGGATGGAGTGGCCGGCTTCGAATTACTCGACGATGCTAGCGACGATGCCGGCGCCGACGGTACGGCCGCCTTCGCGGATCGCGAAGCGCAGCTTTTCTTCCATCGCGATCGGAACGATCAGCTCGACGTCAACCGTGATGTTGTCGCCAGGCATAACCATTTCCGTGCCTTCCGGAAGCGTCACGATACCCGTCACGTCCGTCGTGCGGAAGTAGAACTGCGGACGGTAGTTCGTGAAGAACGGCGTATGACGGCCGCCTTCTTCCTTCG